>JAJYPP010000114.1 GCA_021795235.1 bacterium | reverse complement strand
CCGAAGCAGCGTGCGGCGGCAACGTAGTCGCGGGTGCGCAGGCTGAGAACCTCGCCCCGCACCAGCCGCGCGGTGCTGAGCCAGCTCACGGAGGCGATGGCCAGGATGATGACCGGCAGCGAGGGTTGCACCAGGGCCGCCAGCAGGACCACGAAGAACAGGAACGGGATGGAGAGCATGGCGTCGACGATCCGCATCATCAGGGCATCGAGCACGCCTCCAATCAGGCCCGCGATGGCGCCCCAGAGCGTCCCGAAGACGGTTGCGATCGCCGCCACCGCCAGGGCGACCTCCAGGGTCGACTGGCCCCCCAGCATCAGCCGCCCCAGGGTGTCCCGGCCCTCCGGGCTGGTGCCGAGCAGGTGGCTCGGGGAGGGACTGAGGTTGCCGTTCAAAAGGTTGGTGGAGACCTGATTGGTCTGGTAGAGGAGGGGTCCCAGGTAGCAGAAGATCAGCACCAGCACCAGAAACACCGCTCCCCCCAGGGCGATCCGGTTGCTGGCATAGACGCGCAGGTTCTCCGCCAGCAGCCTTGGCGAGTGCCACTCCTCGATCTCATCTTGGCCGCCGCCCCCCGCCCTGCCGCCGCCGGGAATGGCGGCCGTCCTATCCAGGGCCAGGGATGTCGCGGCGGATATGGGCGCGTCGGTCGCCTCAGGCATATCGAATCCTCGGGTCGAGAACCATGTAGAGCAGGTCCGCCACCAGGTTGCCGACGACGACCGCGGTGCTGATCAAGAGGATCACGCCCAGGAGAACGGGATAGTCGCGGTCCTGGGCCCCGTTCCAGAAGAGCAGGCCGGTGCCCGGGAAGTCAAAGAGCGCCTCCACGATCAGGGATCCGCTGATCACATACGGGAAGCTGATCCCGATCAGGCTGACGGTGGGCAGCATCGAGTTGCGCAGCACGTGGCGGCTCAGAACCCGGCCCCAGCCCGCTCCCTTGGAACGGGCGGTGCGCACGTAGTCCTCCAGCAGGTTGTCGATCACCGCCGACCGCATGTAGCGGCTGAAGTAGGCCACGTTTCCCAGCATCAGGGTGCCGGTGGGGAGCACCAGGGCGCTCACGCTATCCCCGAAGTTCACGCCGAAGTGGATCGCCGTGGGTGGCAGGAGGTTGAACTCGATGTTGAACAGGATGATCCCGATCACTCCCAGCAAGAAGCTGGGCATTGAGTACAGCGCCAAGAGCAGGAAGGAGAGACCGTAGTCGATGTCACGGTTGCGGCGGATGCCCTGGATCAGCCCCAGCGGGATCGACAGCGCTATCGCCAGGAACAGAGCGATGCCGACCATCAGCAGGTCGCGGGGAAAGTACTCTGCCAGCAGTGTGGAGACCGGGGAATTCAGCTTGTAGGAGAAGCCGAGGTTGCCGTGCAGCGCCTGCCAGAGCCAGATCCCGTACTGGACGGGCAGCGGTCTGTTGAGTCCCTCCTGCGCCGCCAACTGGGCCACCGCGTGGGGGCTTGCCTTGGGCCCCAGTTGGGCGCGCACCAGCCCTCCGGGCAGCAGGTGGAGAAGGGTGAAGACCAGGATGCTGACCAGCAGCATGACCAGTATCGACTGCAGCAGCCGCTGCACGATGTAACGGGTCACCGCTTCCCCGCCCCCGGATGCGACCCCGGTGCTGAAGCTGAGTCGGTCACACCGTGCCTCGATCGTAGACCGTCCTGCCACCGACCATGGTCAGCTCCACGGTCGCCTGCGGCAGCGCTGTCGGCTCCAGGGTAAACGGGTCGGCCGCCAACACCACCAGGTCCGCCTGCTTGCCGGGGCTCAGGGTCCCCGTGGTCGCCTCCAGGTGGTTCACGAAGGCCGAGCCAGCGGTGAACGCCGAGAACGCGGTCGCCAGTGGAAGGCATTCTGCGGGAAGAAACGGTTCTCTGGTTGGGCCATCCCCCCCGGGACCGACCCGGCCGACGGCGACCGCGATCTCCTCTAGCGGATTGGCGGTGGAGACCGGCCAGTCGGACCCCCCCGCCAGGACCGCCCCCCTGTCCGCAAGGCTGCGGAAGGGATACTGCTGGCCGGTTCGCTCCGGCCCCAGGAAGGGGATGGTCAGCTCGTCCATCTGGGGGTCGTGGCGGGCCCAGAAGGGTTGCATGTTGGCGACGACCCCCAGCTTGTGGAAGCGAGGAAGGTCGTGGGGGTGGATCAACTGGATGTGGGCGATGTGGTGGCGTGGCTCGAAGCCCAACGTGGGCCCCTCACGCCGCGATGCCTCAACCGCATCGAGGGCGAGCCTGACCGCTCGGTCTCCAATCGCATGGAAGTGGACCTGGAAGTGGAGCCGGTCGAGGGCTTCGGTCGCGGATCGGGCCAGCTCGGGCTCCAGGAAAAGGTGGCCCGAGCCGCGTTCCCGCGCCTCCCCGGCTTGGCCTTGGCTCCGGTAGGGCTCCAGGGTGGCCGCGGTGAATGTCTCCATCACCCCGTCGAGCATGATCTTGACGCTGCCGGCATTCAGCCCCTCGGCCCGCAGGCGCGCTCTGCGCGCCACCAGCTCATCCACCTGGTCGAGGCCGCGCTCACGTTCCCACCAGAGGGCCATGCGAACCCTGGCCGTAAGCGTGCCGGCCCCAGCCACCAGGGAGTAGGCGCGCTCCGTCTGTCGGTCCACCATCGCGTCCTGCCAGCCGGATATCCCCAGACTGTGGAGGTGGCGCTGGGCCTGCAGCAACGCCGCCACCGCTTCATCCTCGGATGGCCTGGGCAAGAGCCTGCTCACCAGCTCCATCGCGCTCTCGTGGAGGGTGCCCTGAGGGGCGCCGGCCGGGTCCCGCTCGATACGTCCGTGCTCAGGGTCGGGCGTGTCGCGGTCGATGCCGGCGAGCGCGAGGGCCGCGGAGTTGACCCAGGCGCTGTGCCCGTCGCGATTGGTGAGGTACGCGGGCCTGCTCCCGGTGACTGAGTCAAGCACCAGTCGGTGCGGAGTTCCTCCTGGGAATGTCTCCATGGACCAGCCCATGCCGCTGATCCAGCCGTCTCCAGGATGCGTTCTCATGTAGGCCACCACGGCTTCCTGGCAGCTCTCAGTGGTGAGCCGCCCGTCCAGGTTGCAGCTACGCTGCTGGAATCCACCGTGGATGGGATGGCAGTGGGCGTCCTGGAAGGCCGGGACGACGGCTCGCCCATGCAAGTCCAGGGTCTCGTGGCGCGGGTCCAGCGCCTCGACGGCTCGGGTCAGGGGCCCGGCGGCGGCGACTCTCCCGTCGCGCACCGCCAGAGCCTCGACCCAGGGAACTTCCGATGAGCCGGTCCAGATTGGGCCACCCGTGACGAGAAGACCCTGGTCTTGACCCAAGGAACTCTCCCTACTTTACGAAGTACCAGCTGGAGGGATGGTAGTTGGCGTATGGGTTGAGCGGATACCAGCCGCGCAGATTGTTCTTGGCCACCACTATCTCGTAGTCGGCGACCGGCCACCAGAGGGAGGCTTCGTTCTTGGAAAGATAGTTTTCGACGGCATACAGCGACGACAGTCCGGGCTGGGTGTGAGCCGCGTTGATGAGTTTCTGGGCGGTGGTGGAGCTGTAGCCGCCTGCCCAGTAGTTACCCTGGCCGAACTGGTTGCCGCCCACGGGGAGGATCTCATACTGGCCGAAGTCCCACATGAAGCCGCTGTACGCGAGCAGCCCCCAGTTGCAGGGCGGCGAGTTGGGGCAGGTGCCCCCGATGGAGAACATAGTGTTCTGGGTCTGCCCGTCCAGGGTGATCCCGATCCCCGCCGACTTGGCCGCCGTGGCAAAAGCCTCAACCTGGGCCAGGAAGCTCGGGGTTCCGGTCGCGTACATGAAGAGGAAGCTCAGCTGCTTGCCCTTGGCGATCCCCGCGCCGCACTCGTTGCTGGCTGTGCCCGGACGCTTGCAGACGTCGATCCCGCCGGAACCCTGGGCCCAGCCGTGGGCAGCCAGCAACTGCTTGGCTGAGGCGATGCTGTAGGGGTAGGGGTCGGTGCGAGTCTGGGGGCTGACCAGGTTCGAGCCGGGGTAATTGGGCGCCGGACCGTAGACGGGAAGGCCAAAGCCGTGCAGGGTCCGCTGCAGGTACAGCTGCTCGTTGATCAGATGCTGCAGGGCCTGCCTGATGTAGAGCTGCTTGACCAGCGGTCCCCAGGTCTTGTTCGTGAAGCCGAGCTCCACCGTCTCGTTGTAGAACACTGGCCAGGGGGTGACGGTGTAGCCGTGCTGCTTGAAGTAGCTGGCCAGGGAGATGTCGGTGAAGGGCAGGAAACCGAAGGTGACTGCTCCGGAGCGCAATGCATCCACCTCAGAGGTGTCGGAGGGGAAGCTGTAGATCTGGTAGCCGCTCAGCCTGGGCTTGCCCGCGCCGGTGTAATGAGTGTTGGCTGAGAACTGAGCGGTGTAGGTGGTGGGGTCGAAGGACTTGATGACCCAGGGACCGTCGACCACCTTCCAGAGGGGGTTGGTGGCGTAGGTGCTCAGCTTCTCCGACTGTCCGTAGAGGAAGTTGAAGACAGCCTTGGCGCCCGTCGGGGTCGAGGCGTTGTGACCGTCGGCGCAGCTCAGGCAGGTCTTGTCCCAAGCCTGCTGGGGAAGGGGGTAGATCCAGGTCAGCTGGTTGCCGGTGAACCACTGAGGGTTGTATGACTGGTTCAGGTTCAGGGTGAACTGGTAGGGGCCGTTGTAGGAGATGCTGCTGATATCGTCCGGCATCTCGCCAGGGAGGTATGCCCCGTCCTTGTTCTTACCGGCGGACAGGAGCTCGAAGAACAAGCGCACGTCAGCGGTGGTCACCGGGGTCCCGTCCGACCAGGTGTACCCCCGCTTCAAGGTCACGGTGACGGTCTTGTTGCCGTTGGAGTAGACGGGTGGGTTGGCCAGCGAGAGCCCGTAGTTGACGCCTGACTTGCCCGCGCCGCCCGCGAAGTACAGCGGCCGCCACATCCCGCCCTCCACGTTGGAGTTCCAGTCCTCGTAGTTGGCCTGGTTCTCGATGGGGAAGATCCAGGAGAAGTCCTCTCCTATGGGAAGCGCGTAGCTGGCGACCCCCCCGGTGGTCGGTGTGCCCCCGGTTGCGGGAGTCTGAGCGATGCTATTGCTCGAGCTCGATGAAGATCCGGTGGTGCTGCCGCACGCCGCCACCAGGACGCCGAGTCCTGCGACCAGCGCGATGGCCGCCGTGTGGCGTCGCCTGGGCATCTTCCGCATGGTCCGCAAAGCGGATCCCAGCCCTCGCTCACTCGAGGCCGGTGTGGATCTCTCACTCACTCCCGGAGTTGCTCTCATCGACCGCTCCTCATACTTACCGCCACTCTCCCCTGGAACGACCCATCGGACCGGATGGAGCCATCAGGAGCTCGGGATTCAGTTCGCCGATCGCGCCGGTTCCGGCCGTACGTCTCCTGGGCCAATCGGCTCGCCAATCCGAGGTCGCCGGGAACCTCCCGACTGTAGGCCCGAGCCCGTGGCGGGTCCATGTATCGCTAGCCCAAATCCGAAATCGCCAAATTGTGGAGGGACCACAATTCTGTGGCCGGTAACAGGCGGGACGCTCAGTGGGAGGCCAGCCTCTCGGCGATCGTCCTCCCCGACGGCGGCCTGCCGCCTGCCTCGGCTCGGGCATCGAGATGGGCGAGCGCCGACTGGGTGTAGCGCAGGGCCAGCCACCTCAGCGGCTCGGACTCCCAGAGTTTGGAGCGGTGTCCCACGATGGGCAGCTCGATCAGCGAAGAGTCGGTGCCGGTGATCAGGTCGGTCAGGATCCGTCCCGCCAGGCTCGCGGTGGCAACCCCGTGGCCGGTGTAACCGTAGGCGGTGGCGATGCCCGTGGACCGGTCCAGACGGACCTGAGGGATCCAGTCGCGCGGCATTCCCAGGACCCCGCCCCAGGAGTGGGTGAAGCGCACCTCCCCCAGCTCCGGGAACCAGCTCCGAAACATCGTGCGCAGGCCAATGTGGGTCCTCGCGTGGGCCTCGCTGCCACCCGCGATTTTGGACCCGAATCGGTAGGGCGCTCCGCGGCCGCCGACCAGGATCCGCTGATCAGGGGTGAGGGCCAGATAATCGACGGTGAGTCGCATCGACGAAACGCAAACCCGAGTCCTCCAGTTGATCTGAGCGAGCTGCTGGTCTGAGAGGGGCTCGGTCACGTCGATCAGGGAGTAGATGGGTAACACGCGCCGGTGCTCGCCCGGAAACTCCGCCAGGTATGCCTCCAGGGCCAGCACCACCACCTCCGCCTGGACCCGTCCGAAGGAGGTCTCAACCGCCGGCCTACGGCCCGTGACGATCGAGGTGACAGGCGTCCCCTCGTGAACGACCCCTCCCCGGCCCTCGACCGCCGCCGCCAGGCCTCTGACCAGCCGGCCGGGGTGGAGGCAAGCCCCTTCGGGGGTGAAGATGGCGGCCTCCATTCCCGCCACCCGGGGGACGCCCTGGACATCGGTCGGTCCCACCAGATGGTGGTTGTCGCCCAGCCCGTACTCCTCATACTCCCGTTGCGCCGCTCGAAGAGCCGGCAGCTGGCCGGACCCCCTGGCCACGAGCAGCATCCCCGCCTTCTCGAAGCTGGCGGGGATGCTCTCCAGCTCGCAGGTCCGTCCGATGTGGTCGACCGTGTCGCACATGGCCTGGTAGAGGGCGATGGCGCGCTCCCGGCCGAACCTCCGCGCCAGCAGCGCGGGTCCGGAATTGAGCTCGGGGACGCACCAGCTTCCGTTGCGGCCGGAAGCGCCGAACCCCACGGTCTCCCTCTCGAGCACCATCACCTTCAGGTACGGGTCTCGCCGCAGCAGCTCATACGCGGTCCAGAGCCCGGTGAACCCCGCGCCCACGATCACCACGTCAACCTCGACAGACCCATTCAGGGGAGGCCGTGGGGTGGAGGGGCCAGCATCCTCCATCCAGAACCCTGGAGCCTGCCTGGGGTCCGACGGGACCGGGATGGATTCAGCCACTTCCGCCCGATGATAGGTGGATCGCCCCTGCCCTACGCATTGTCCAAGGAGCACAGTTTGCAGAGTAGAAACTGGCAGAGCAACACATGGCGGACCTCTCACGCCACGCCTAGAGTGGAGGCCATGCCTATGCGCGGTCTCTCCCACCAAGTGGCCCTGTCTGACCGGTCCCGACCACCAGCCAGTACCGCCTGGGCCGGGCAGGCACCAGACCGCGTCGTCAGTGGCAGGAGCGCTCTGACCAGGCGGAGGCCTCCTTCTGCTCCCACCTGACGCGGCTCCTGGCGGTCGACGAGTGGGAGGCGCCATGGTGGGCCGCTGCTCACTCGCAGCAGATCGGTCCACCCGAGCACCAAGCAAGGATTAGGCTGCGTCGAGAACGGAGCCCAGTGAAGGAGTTTTGTGATGAGCATGACCGGTGATGCCCCGGCCTCGGCCAGGATCGCCGAGCTGACAGCGCGGGAGGAGGAGGAGTTCCGCCGCCGCCGCCCCAGGTCGCACGATCTGGTGGAGCGAGCTCGCCGTCACAGCCCTGGGGGTGTTCCCTCCTCGTTTCAGGACAGCCCTCCCTACCCAATCTTCGTCGACCGGGGCCAGGGCAGTCAGGTATGGGACGCTGATGGCAACCAATACGCCGACTTCCACAACGGCTTCGGGGTCAACGTGGTCGGACACGCCCACCCCGCCGTGGTGGAGGCGATCCGCCGTCGGGCGGGTGACGGAACTCATTTCGCCCAACCGACCGAGGACTTCATCGTGGTCGCCGAGGAGCTGTCGAGACGGTTCCAGCAGCCGCAGTGGCGATTCGGCAACAGCGGCACCGAGACCACCCTGGATGCGATCCGGATGGCCAGGGGGTTCACCGGCCGGGAGAGAGTGGTGAAAATCGAGGCCACCTACCACGGCCACCACGACTCCCTGATGGTCTCGGTGGAGCCCAAGCCTGAGCTGATGGGACCGGCTGACGCGCCCAACTCGGTACCCCAATCGGAGGGCATTCCTAAGGCCGTGGTCGAGCTTGTGACCGTCATCCCGTTCAACGATCTGGAGGCTGCGGAGCGCGCCTTCGCCAAACATCCCGGCGAGATCGCCTGCATCATCGTGGAGCCGGCCATGATGAACATCGGGATGGTCCTGCCCCAAGCCGGCTACCTGCAGGGCTTGAAGGAGATCGCCCACCGTCACCAGGCGCTGTTGATATTCGACGAGGTGAAGACGGGGGTCACGCTCTCGTCGGGGGGGGCCACCGAGACCTTCTCAGTGGTGCCGGACATCGTGTGTCTGGCCAAGGCGATAGGGGGTGGGCTACCCTGCGGGGCCGTCGGCGCCCGCGCCGACGTCATGGCCCTGGTGGCCGAGGGCCGGGTGAGCCAGATGGGCACCTTCAACGGCAACGCCCTCACGATGGCGGCTTCCAGAGCCACCCTGATGGAGGTGCTGACACCGCTGGCCTATGCCCACTTCGAGGCCCTGGACGAGGTGCTCCGAGGCGGACTGGAGCGGGTGATCGGCGAGCACGAGCTCCCCTTCCACGTGATCACGATCGGCGCTCGCGGGTGCGTGACCTATCGTCGCGATCCGGTGCGGAACTACCGCGACTACCTCCAGATCGACAAGGCCTACTCCTACCTCTCCTGGCTCTACCAATCGAATCGCGGCGTTCTGATGGC
>JAJYPP010000113.1 GCA_021795235.1 bacterium | reverse complement strand
TAGCCGCCGCTGACGCTCGTCCAGCGCGGGTAGCACCGTCCCGAAGATCCGGCTCAATGCCGCCTCGGTGACTTCCACCTCTCAACACTAACACAGCGACCAAGTTATTATGCGGTTCGCCCTAAGCCTCGATAGATCACCCGGCCGGTTGCTCCACCGGGTGCCGAGTGGTCCGGGTGTGCCCCGTGCCGCGGTTGCCGGCCGCTCGCGGCCGTCGCAAGCGCTGGGGTGTCCCGCGCCCCGCCCAGCATCGGATCACTTGAGGTTCGGGGCAAGCTACCCGTCCTGGGCACACTCGTTGGGGTAGAAGGGGCTCGCCAATGTCCTTCCGTCGCGATAGTAGCGCTAGTGGCGTCGTAATAGTAGCGGGCAAGGCGTCGTTATGGTAGTATATGGTGATGGCGCGACGCCAATACATCTCACGCATCATCGACACCGAACTCGATACCCTCCTTCCAATCCTGCCAGCCATAGCGCTGGAGGGGGCCAAGGGCGTCGGTAAGACGGCCACCGCGGCGCGTAGGGCTGTGACGGTTCACGCTCTCGATCGACCGGGAGCCCTAGATCTAGCTGGAGCTGATCCACAACGACTCATCTCGGGGCGGCGCCCCGTGCTGATCGACGAGTGGCAGCGAATGCCTCAGTCCTGGGATCTGGTACGACGCGCAGTCGACGCCGACCCGTCTCCCAGGCAGTTCCTCCTGGCTGGATCTGCGTCACCGCGGACCCCGGGCACGCACTCCGGTGCCGGCCGAATTGTGCGCCTCAAGATGCGGCCTCTCAGTCTGATCGAGCGAACAGGCGGCGTCCCCACGGTGAGCCTGGGACACCTACTGCGCGGAACGCGAGAGCCAGTCGTGGGCTCGACGTCGCAATCTCTCGACGACTACGCCGCCGAGGTGTGCGCCTCGGGACTTCCGGGATTGCGGGGCATGCATCCGCGAGCGATCCGAGCCGAGCTCGACGGATATCTCGACCTCATAACCGATCGGGATTTCGCCGAGATGGGGCAAGCGGTGCGCCGGCCCGGCACACTCCGACGTTGGATGACCGCTTACGCGGCCGCTACTGCTACCACCGCGTCGTACGATGTCGTGCGTGATGCGGCCACCCCCGGGGGGGGCGAGAAGCCAGCAAGGACGACCATCCAAGTTTACCGTGACATCTTGGAGCGACTGTGGATTCTTGAGCCCCTTCCGGCGTGGCTCCCCACCCA
This sequence comes from bacterium, assembly GCA_021795235.1. GTDB lineage: Bacteria > Chloroflexota > Dormibacteria > Aeolococcales > Bog-877 > AG-12. The sequence continues at coordinate 7,565 of JAJYPP010000113.1, read as the reverse complement.
CAACCACCTACGTCGTCTGAGCGCTGCCCCGAAGCATCACTTGGTCGATCCGGCACTCGCGGCTCGCCTACTCGGGGTTGACACGAGCGGCCTTCTTGACGCCCGTTCGGCGCGACCCAGCATTGCGCGAGACACCACACTGATCGGTCAGCTGTTCGAGTCCTTGATCACCCTGAGTGTGCGCGTTTACGCCCAGGCCGCCGAGGCCCGGGTGAACCATCTGCGCACTCACGCTGGGGAGCACGAGGTCGACTTGATCGTTGAACGGGGCGACCACCGGATCCTGGCCATCGAGATCAAGCTTGCCGCCACCGTTGGTGACCGTGACGTGCGGCACTTGCGATGGCTCGCGGAGCGGGTCGGTGCCGACCTCCTAGACGCCGTCGTCATCACGACTGGCACCGACGCGTACCGTAGACCAGACGGAGTGGCCGTGGTCCCAGCGGCGCTTCTCGGCCCGTGAGCCTCCCCGAGACATCACTTCCGGACGAAGCGAGGTGGTGCCGCTCACCAGAGCCGATTTCGACGATTTGCAAGGGGCCGCCAGGCTGCTCCGGTCCAGTCCAATGCTCGCCGGCTGCAGGAGGGGGCTGACCCACGCTCGCTGCGGAGAGCGCCTCGCACACAAGCGATCGTAGCGCACGCGGCCCTCACGCCCCATGGTGCGGGGATGACTACTTCCCCTGGGCGTCAAGCAATCAACGGCCTCGGCAAGACGGAACCGGTGCGGGACATCCTTCAGGGGGGCTGGACCGGCCACCTCGACGGCCAACACGGGGTGGGGTCCCTATGGATAGCGACGACCTCGTGGTGGCGCCGCGGTGCTACCACTGCGAACCCTTCACGACGATCAGGGGAAGAACCCGAGGCTGGTCAGCCGCCAGCGCTACTTCGACGACGGTGCGTCGGGTGTATAATCGCTCACGGTCGCGGGTTGGGGTGACGACCTAATCGCCTGCGCCGGTGAGGTCTTTGTCTTCCATTTCCCAGGCGTGATCCATTGTGTGGTATGCGCTGTGGCGAATCAGAAACCGCAGCGGCCAGGTTCGCGCCATCTTGCCCTCAGCATGGAACGTCCGAATTGCCGTGCAATAAGCGTCGCGATAGGCCTTCACTCCCTCGTCGTCGGCCACCGCCGCATCTTGGTGAGGGTCCACGCCCACCTTCACGGCCCACGACTGCTCAACGCGCAAGGTATGAGAGACGATTTGGTCCCGATTGCGCCCGCCGCCCCGCGGCCCCTTCTGCATCTCCGCCGACGCCCGCCAGCGCACGTCATCGAAGAAGCTCCAGCACGCTTGCAACAGGGTCAGTTCACGTTCGAGCTCTTCGCTCGAGATCTCTTGCCGATCTATGCTCGAAAACCCGAACGCGATGCCCCAGAAGTCGGTGGACCCCGGGCCCGGATACTGCTCCACCACTTCGACTCCGGTGATGGTCGCGAACTCCGGCTCCATCCCAGCCAGCTTCGCCACCTTTCCGTAGCGTGGAAGGTAGGCTTGCAGCTTGTCGACGGCGTCCGCTCTGGTCTTCGCACCGCGCTCTAGGCCGGGCCAGTCCGGCGCCACCGCTGCAACCCTCTTGGCATTCGGTCCGACTTCCAGCGTCACCCTGAGCACGTTAGCCATCTAATGCTCCCATTCCACGAGTCCCCAGACACCTGGTCGCGAATTGCCATGATCTCACTTTCACCGGGAAATAGGACCGGTCGCGTCCGCATCTCGTCGCCGGCTCCGAGGACACGTGTGACGATAAACGCTTGGTAGCACTCCCCTCGCGGAACGCGCTCTCGACCGTTCGGTCGGCTCCCGGATGCGACCCAGTGCATTGGCCCCGGCTCCTCCTCGACTGGACTTGCCCCGGTGGCATGGACACCGTCGGGTTGACTGGCAAGTATAGGTGTTGATGCGGATACGCGCGGAGTGCTATGCCCCTAACAACGCGGCCCAAGCGGCCGGGCACTGAGTGGCAGCGACTGCGGGCCTGCGCGGCCATGCTTATCGGGTCGCTGCGTGTCTTCCAGCGCGCCGGTTGGGGCGCGAACCCCGCCGTGGTCGGCCCAGCCCGAGAGCCAGGTGGGGGCAACATGGTGGAGCGCCTGCTCCAGATCCGCGTGGTGGGGCTCTGGGAGCTGGCCAGCCTGGTCAGCGGCGGGGCCTGGCTGAGCACCAACACGACCCCGCTCTGGGCAGCGCTGGGAGATCGGCGTTTCATGGCTCCCATGCCGCCCAAGCCGGCCCAGGAGGTTGTGTGATGCCCGGTGACCGTCCAGTCGGCTGGTCCCCGGGCCGGACCGCGACGTAGAAGGCTCATGTCGTTCTCGGCGCGGATCCATCCTTGATCGACGCACGTTTCGGCGCGCACAGTTCTCGCGGTCGGTTGGCACCGAAGCGTGCCTCGGACAAACTGTAGTCGCGGAAACTTTCCAGTGGTATAGTTTACTCGATGACAGAATTTGTCGGGCGGGCTCGCGAGCTTCAACTTCTCTCGGACCAGCTCCATGAGGTCCGACAGAGCGCGGGTGGCAGTTTCATCTGGATGCGCGGGCGCAGGCGAGTGGGCAAGTCCCGACTGGTTGAAGAGTTTCTCGATCGAGAAGGCGTCCCCTATGTCTTCTTCCAGGCTCCTCGCCGGCGGCGGGCTGACGCTCTTGAGCGGTTTCGCTCAGCCCTGGCCGACTCAACCCTGCCCGCGGCTGCGGCCGTTCAGAGTGGGGCAACCTTTGCCACCTGGCCCGCAGCCCTCGAGCTCGCCGCCACTGGTGCTACGGCAGAGAGGCCCCTGGTCATCGTCATCGACGAGCTCCCCTACCTCGTCGAGCAGGACAACGGGTTCCCATCTGACCTCCAGGAAGCCTGGGACCGTCGTCTCCAGCGCCAGAGTGTCCTGCTCATCTGCGTGGGAAGCGACATCCGCATGATGCGAGCCTTGACCGAGTACCCGGCTGAGCTCCACGACCGGCCGACTCGCGAGATGACGGTCCCGCCATTCTCTCCGCGCGAGCTGGCGGCGCTGAGTTCTGTACCGCCCGAGCAGGCCTTCGATCGGTACCTCGTGGTTGGCGGATTCCCGATCCTGGCGCGGTCCTGGCCGGCGAGCCTCTCGCGGAAAGAGTTCCTCGCCCGCAGCCTCGTCGACTCGGCGAACGCCCTAGTCGTCAACGCCCAGCGGGTCCTTGAGGCAGAGTTTGAGACCGATCTCCAAGCCCGCGACGTTCTCGCCGCCATAGGGCACGGCGAGACGACCTTCAACGCCATCCGCAGCGCGAGTGGGGTGAGCAACGGGAAGAGCCTTGCACGTGCCCTCCAAGTCCTTGTGTCGAAAGGACTGGTCGATTCCCGCCTGCCCTACGCGGCCCCGCCCGGGAAGAAGGACCGCCGCTACGTGGTCGTCGACCCCTACCTGCGTTTCTGGCTGCGCTTTGTCGGCGCGAACATCGATGAGATTGAGCGTGGTCGCGGAGATCTCGTCGTGGCTCGAATCGAGCGGGACTGGCCGACCTTCCGCGGCAAGGCGATTGAACCCGTCATCCAAAGGTCGGTTGAGCGCCTCCTCCCAGATCCCCGCTTCGGGGGCGCTCGGTTCGTAGGCAGCTACTGGACCCGGACGAATGACCCAGAGGTCGATCTCGTCGGGGCGGCGGACCAAGATCATCCTTCTTCGGTGGACTTCGTCGGATCGATCAAGTGGCGGGAGAGCGCTCCATTCACGCGTCACGACACCGAAAGACTTATCGAGGAGCGAGCCAAGGTTCCCGGTGCCCAGGCCGCCCGACTGGTCGGCGTCAGCCGCAGCGGGTTCTCTGCTGCCGCCCTGGACATGGAACTGTCCGCTGGCGACTTGCTCGAAGGCTGGCCAGCTCCATTGTGATGCCCCCTCGAGCAACGAGCACACCTGAATCAGTGCGTAGGGAACTGGGAATGCTACGGGGCGCCGGTCAACGCGGAGGGATCGGGCTGGCTGGAGGGACCTGAAAACCGCCCTGGGCCGCACCCGTCACCGCAAGGAGGAGCGGATCTAGGGCCACCGCCTGCTCTGCTGGCTGGCCCTCTTGGATCCAATGCCCGGAGCCGAGAGCTCGGACTCCGGTTCGAATTCTTTGCGTTGGTGGGGTTGTTGCAGGGTTCTGTTTCTGGCCCCTGGCGACTTCGGCGCGGCCGTGTCCGGGGTCTTCCCATCTGGGGCTTGTATACGCTGCTACCGGTATTCTGTACATGGCCGAGACGGCCCAGACCCGAACTGAACGAGGCACCTTGATCGCCTCAAACAAGGGAGTCTGACAGGGGTTGGCCGGAAGGTCTGCCGGCCTACGTGACCGGCGGGGCCGCCACGAGCAGACCCCGCAGCGGCAGGCGCCGCGCAACAGGGACCGGGCCAAGACCCTGGCCACCAGGGTGGGCAGATTGGAACTGGGAACCCCGGGCTGCACCCGGACAGGTTCGTGCCTGACCCACTGGAGCCAAGAAGGAGGTGGCTTGAGCGAATGTCCCAGGGCGCGGGGCATACACTCCTGCGCGTGCCCCAGGCAGGGTAGTCTACATCTTTGCGTGCGCTACCGTCAGAATGGTATACCATTTTGCGTGTGAATACGAAAATCGGCCAGCTCGCCCAGGAGCTCTCACGTCTCAACCCGTGGTGGAGGGACAGCCGGTGGGCTTTGACCGACCCGGACCTGCGGGAAGCGGCGGACACCGGTCTCAGCTACCGTTCGGGGGCTCTATCCGGGCTTGTGACAGGGGGCCTATACGTACTGAGAGGGCCGCGGCGGGTGGGGAAGACCGTGGCTCTCAAACAGCAGATCGAGGACCTGATCGCCGACGAGGTACCGCCGACTGCGATCATACGAGTGGCAGCCGACAACATGGCGGCCAAGGAGCTGCGGACCCTGGTGCAGAACACCGCCTTGCCAATGCTCCCCGCCGGTCACCGACGGGTCTGGTTCTTCGACGAGATCTCCTCCGTGACCGGCAGCTGGGCGCAGGAAATCAAGTGGCTCAGAGACAACGACCCGGCGTTCCGTGAGGCCACGGTAGTCCTCACCGGATCTAACGCGGCAGCGCTGACCGAAGCCGGTGGCGAGCTGGCCGGTCGACGTGGGCGAGAAACAGACCTGGACCGGTCCCTGTTCCCCATGGGCTTCCGAACCTTCGCCGACCTGGTGGCCCATGCTCCCTTGCCTGATGTGGAACCGCTTGACGTGGCGTCGTTACATGGCCCCATAGCCCGCTCGGCGTACCAAGCGTCCCTCCCCTGGCTAGACGATCTCGTGCGCCTGTGGGAGACGTACCTCACCTATGGGGGGTTCCCGCGATCGGTGGCTGCCGCGGCCGTTGGCGATCCTGTCCCGGCGTCGTTCGTCAACGATCTCTTCGAAGTGATCGCTGGCGACGCGTTCAAGCACAGCCAGCTCGGCACGAACCGGGAAATGGCCCTGCTCGAACGGCTGTGGCTATCCATGGCTTCGCCGGCAAGCCTCTCCTCAATCGGGAGGGACGTAGACGTGAGACACGAGGTCGTCGCCCGCCACGTCGGATACCTGCGCGCCTCGTTCTTGTTGTGGGCCTGCCCGCAGAAGGCTCCAGACGCCTGGCTTGCTCGAGAGCGCGCCCAGGACAAACTCTATGCCGTGGACCCCTTGGTGGCCCAAATCGCCCACCTTCGCAACACCGAGCGTCACAGTATCGACCCGACGGTGCTGACCGAAATGCAGCTCGGCATGTCCATCCGCCGGCAGGTCTTGAGCGGCATCAAGACGGCGGACAACGACGAGTTCCTTTTTCACGTCCGGACGCCCGCTCGCAAGGAGATCGACTTCGTCTCCCCCCACCTCGGCGACACTGCTGTGGAGGGGAAATACTCCGAAGGCGGGACCTGGCGCGGCGAGGCGGCGACGGTCAAGGCGTCGCGGTGGAAGGGACTGCTCGTCACCCGCAATGTGTTGGATGTCGGGGACGACCAGGCGTGGGCGGTTCCAGCTGGCCTACTTGCCTACCTGGTCGACACGTGAGCGCCCGCGGCGCTTCGATTCGGCGGTCTTGCAGGGCGCCCGCTCGACCTGACGCCATGACGGTCATCTGGCCAATGGGCAGCCGACCACCGCGACGGCTACTGCACCCGGCAGGGTCACGCGCCACGCTCGCTCTGGAGTCGGTCACGTGATTCACCTCGCTACGATTGAGGTCCCCACCGTGTCCGGGAAACTTGGTTCACTACACGACGAAGCTGACGGCCAGTGCGATGACGGCGCGCCGTGTCGTCGTCACGAGGAGACGTGGCCTGTGATCCCTCGGCGGGCAAGACGAGCTGAGAGTCGAGCGCCGTCGTAGTCGTATGAGGAGAGAGCGTGAGTCGGAACATCCCCACCCGGACGGCCCTCGGTGAGCCTGTCTCTGTAAGGACTCTCACTGCGCCGACCACCAGCGCGATCGAAGCTCTTTCAGACATCTTCGATCAGTATCGCGTTCACTACGGCGAGGCTTCTGATGTCTCATGGTCAGCGCGTTGGCTGGAGCAGAACCTCAGCACAGGCCGCCTGCTCGCATTCGTCGCAGAGGAGGGCGCAAGGTTCGTCGGTTTCGCGATCACGATGGAAGTTCCGGCTTCGTTGCGGCTCGCCCACTTCTGGCAGATCAGAGACCTCTTCGTCCTCCCGAAGCACCGTCGCGTTGGAGTTGGTCGTGCCCTTCTCGCTTCCGTCCGAGCGGCTGCAATCGCGTCGGGCGCTGTGCGCCTCGTCTTGCAGACCGAGGAAGATAACGACGCTGCTCTCCGGCTCTACGCCGACAGCGGCTACACCCTGATCAACGGCTATTACTCACTAGTGCTGCCGATTATCCCCACGCCTCGAGGGAGCTAACCGGATACCCCCCGTCTGGAGTATGCTCGAGGACTCTACCCCACCAAGATCTAGTACCCCCTTCAGAGTCGTAGTCTACGATGTGCCACTTCATGAGCATTACCGCATCTATTACTCAGTCAACTTGTTGATGGCTGCCCATCTATGCACGCTCATGAAGGACAATTGGTACTTGGGCAAGTGGCAACCAACTACCAGGGCTACTCTGGATCGCGCCAAGAGTTCGTCGACAATGGCCAGATCGGATATGCCTAGACTTGGTAACGCCGCGCCGTAGGCGGCCGCACCCCGGCCACCCGCGCGCACCGGCGCCGTGGGGGAACCGCTATTCTCGTCGTTGAGTGAAGCGGCGGAATACCTTTTGAGAACCCTACACGCAGTCGCAGCTCGGTTCGCCGAACAGCCGCGCCTCGGGATAGAGGCAACGGTGAAGCACCGACTGGTGCTTGGTGGATCCCGCTGCGCGGGTTTACGCCCCAGGTCCCGTTACCGGGGTGACCTTCACCAGGTTTGGCGATGAGAGCACCCGAGCGCTGACCTTCCCGGACGTGCACCTGGTGGAAGTCTTGGACACCGCGTAGCTGATTCCAGACCTACTGACGTAGCGGGGCAGTTGGTGCAAGACTTTGGTGCTGCTTGACGGAATAGTGGATCACCATCTCGGTCCCGGGGTAGGTGGTCTCGGTGTCGTTGAGGAGCTCGCAGAGAG
>JAJYPP010000112.1 GCA_021795235.1 bacterium | reverse complement strand
ACAGGGCCAGTGGTGGGTGAGACTCTCCCGGAACCCCACCTGGCCAGCAACAGGTCCCGGCTCTCCTCCAGGGAGCAGTCGACCGCCTGGAACTCCTCCACGGTCTCATGAGCGAAGACTGCCCGGCCCGGGTGCGGCGGCAGCAGCGAGGCCTTGTCGCTGTCGAGCAGGATGAAGCTGTTCACGGCGGCTCTGACCCGGAAGGCGACCGTGCCATCGAGGTTGGCCTTCAGCTGCCCCGGCACCGCCTCGGCATCCGGTCGCTGGGTGCAGCAGACGAGGTGGATGTCCACCGATCTCCCGAGCCTGGCGATCTCACAGAGCCGCCCCGTGGCCGCCTGTTGGGCGGCACGGGCGGCCCGGTCGTCGCCAAGGTCGCGGACCGTCAGTTCGGCCACCTCGTCCACCACCACCAAAATCCGGGGCCAACTGGCAGGGGCAGCTGAGTCCCCCGCCTCCACGGAGCGCCTGACCGCGGAGAGCCGCCGGTCCAGTTCCTCCCGGACGCGACTCAGCGTGTCCGCTGCTGCCGCCACGGTGTCGGCGACCGGGTATAGGGCATGCGGCAGCAGGCCGAAATAGGCGAGCTCAACGCCTCCCTTGAGGTCGATGAGCGCCAGCCGCAGCCGCTCCGGAGGGTGATCGCAGCAGAGGAAGGTCAGGGCCTGGCGCAGGAAGACGCTCTTGCCCTGGCCGGTCATGCCTCCCACCAGCAGATGCGGACAGGAGTCCAGGTCGACCCAGAGCGCTCCCCGCCTTCCCCTGCCCAGACCCACCAGGCAGCGCCCATGGGGACGGGGCCCGGAGTAGAAGGTGCGGTAGGGGACCTCGTCTGGGATCTGGTGCCGGAGCACCTCCATCACCAGGGAGCCCGGCTCCTCCCAGCAGCGCAGCGCACAGTCGCACCTCGCCTCAAGGGAAGACTGCCGGACGAGGACGTCGGCCAGGGTGACCCCCGGAGGCATCCGCCAGCGCAGGGTGACGTTGCGACCGACCCACTGGCTGCTGAGCCTGGCCCGGGGCAGGACGATCCTGTCCCTGCCATCCCGGCCCACCAGCCCGGACTCCGCCATGGCCCGTCGCAGCCTGGCCGCGACCGACCAGTGCCGGCGGTGCAGGCTCAGGGCCAGGACGAAGACCGTGACCACCCCGGTCACCATCTCTGTGGCCGGCTCTGGCCACCCCAGGACACCGGTCACATATGGGGTTGCCAGGAAAGCCCAGACCGCCGGCTGGCGCACGACCGAGAGCAGGATCCGAACTGGATCCCACCACTCCCGTCGCTCGGTCGTGTAGCGGGTCCCCATCACTCAGCCACCTGCGCCGGCGGCGGAGCAGGGGCAATGGCCCCAGACGATTGGCTGGTGCCGGAGGCGAGCCCCGTTACCAGCCAGAGGATGAACAAGACGATGAGGAGGAGGCAGCCCAGGCGGGCCCCTCCCCTCCTCCAGTTGAGCAGGCTGCGCACGATCATGAGCACAGCGAAGCCGGTGAAGAGGAGCAGGGCCGCCCCCACCACCAGGGTGAGGACGGCTCCGACCAGCCCGGTCATTTGCTCTTGGCTCTGGGCTCCTCAGCCTCCTGGGCCTTGGGAGCCGAGAGGTAGGTGATGGACTCCGCGACCACCGTCAGGCGCAGCTGCCCACCCCTCTCCTTGCCGTCGGGATTGTAGAAGGTGCCCCGCAGCCGTCCGGTGACGGCGACCCGGGATCCCTTGCCATTGAAGCGGACCAGGTTCTTGGCCTGGACTCCCCAGGTCTCGACCCTGATCCAGTCGGGAGCCTGGTCTTTGGTCCGCCGCCTCACCGCGCAGAGGAAGCTCGCCTTGGTCTGAGGACCGTTCGCCGCGGAGGGGAACTCCTCCAGCTTAACCTGAGATGCCACCACCCCGATGAGCTCGACGTGGTTCATGGCTGGTCCTCCAGCTCAGCTACCTGCTCGAGCTCCTGGTCCAGCCGGCGCTCCCGCTCCTCCTCCTCCTCCTCTATCAGCTCGGGGTACACAGCCCAGATTGGGAAGTGGCACCCCCGGCCCTGCCGCCTGACCAGGTCCCTCCGCTCTCTCCTGTCGTCCTGTCGTCGCCTGTGATCAGCCATGTCGCACCTCCTGAACTCTGGCACTGCAACGCGCCATGTGGTACGGACCATCCTAGCACGACCACCGGCCTTGTCAAGGGGGTGCGCGAAATCTCGGCTCGAGGAGATCGAGGGCGGTCCCAGCGGCCACTCGCGGCGGCGGCGCCTGGCGACCAGAGGACTCTGTCGCCGGCCTCAGCTGGGGTATCGGGTCAGCTGTGGAGCGGGATCCGGGGGAACACCAGCGTGGTCTGGTCCGCCGGCAGGTGGGTCTCGATGACCGCCACCACCAGGTCGTCCTGCTTCATCACCCGGTAGAGCTGGAGCACCGGCACCCCATCCGGGATGGACAGGACCTGCTTGATGTTGGGTGTGGGCATGGCGGCCTCCACCACGTCCTCCCCCTCCGCGGCCGGCACCCCCTTGATGGCGAGCACGTCAGGGAGCCAGTAGCCGTCGAGATCCTCCTCGGACAGCCCCATCTCCTTCTCCACCCTGGGGTGAAGCCAGGCCCGGCAGAGGGACGGAGCTCCCTGGGAGTCGAGGCCCGTCGCCTCCTGCACCAGGACCTCGGTCCCGCCCTCAACCTGGAGCAGCTCCGAGATCCAGGGAGTCGTCTTCATCCGGCGCTCCACGCTCTCCAGGATCGCCGAGAGACGGAAGGACCGAGTCGGGGCCCCGTCCTTGGACTCCTGCCTTCTAGGAGCAGGGCGCATCATGCCCACCCGAGTGGCGTCCACCCGGTGCCGGTCCGCCTTGGGGTCCCGCACGAAGCTGCCCGCCCCGTGCTCGGCGACAACCATCCCCTCCTGCTTCAGGACTCCGATGGCGCTCCGAACCGTCGTCCTGGTCACCTGGTAGCGGGCCATGAGCTTGCGTTCGGATGGGAACGCCACTCCCGCCGGCAGCCTCCCCTCCTCGATGTCCCGGCGCAGGACATCCGCCAGCTGCTGGTACAGCGGCACCGGGCTCTCACGGTCCAGGGTCGGTCTCACCACTGCTACAGTCTACCTGGTGCGGTCCAGGATTGCTACCGTGCGGATGGGGTGCAAAATCAGTGCGGAATCCCGACAAAGACCGCGCGCCTCCTGAGCGATCCCCCACCGGCACACCAAACCTATTGCGATTTTCCGGCAACCGGACTAATCTGCGCCCATGAGAATCACTGTCAGCGGTAATGGCGACCTGGTGATCCCCGGTGACTCCATCCCCGGCTTCTCCGCCAAGCCCGGCGACCAGTTTGAAGTGGCCCCCGACCCCGACGGTACCGCTTTGATCCTGACCAGAGTGACCGGTGAGGACTCGGTCTACGGCATCCTCGGTACCGGCGCGTCCACCGACGAGATCATGGACGAGCTCAGAGGGCCGGCCGCCACCGCGGACGATTCCGGGTATGGCGCCCTCGCCACCAACGCTCCGACGGACCCGCTCATGGAGGAGCTCAGGGGACCGGCCGACACCGTAGGCGACTGATCTTTACCTCCCGGCTCTTCGCTTGCGATTTAACCTCTGAGCGGGGGTGGGGGGCCTCGGCTGGGACGGGATCCGCCACTTCATAGCCCCCCTCTAGCGTCGGCTCACGGCCACTCGCAGATCAGCCGCACGGTCAGTGGGACAGCCCCGCATGGAGCCAGACTGGGCTGTCACCGGATGCGCCACAGACCCGACTGTCACATGGGCATCGACGTTGGGGCCGGACAAGTGGCCCGCGACTCGGCCCCATGCGCTTCATCGTGCGGCCCCTTCTCTGGCCCGCACGTAGACGCGTCGGGCGTAGAGGTCCATGAGAACCTGACGGAGTTCTTCATCGTCGAGGATCTTCTTGAAGATCGCATCGTTGTCGTCCATGCGCCCGACTACCGTGCTGAGAAACCGACGGTCAAACACCAGTCGAAAGTTCTCCAGCGTATTGCTGCGCGCCTGGTCCACAACCTCCCGGTCGGCCAGCCAGGTGGTCTCTATCTGATCGAAGAGCATCTGATCTCGATCATTGAGATCGTAGCCAAAGCGGTCGTTCAGCTCATCGATGATCTTGGACAATGGCTCGAGATCCGGTTCTGTCTTCCGGCCCATCCCCTCCCCGAAGATCGTCTGCACCTCACAGACATCATGTTCGAGCGCAAGCGAGCCCTCGAAGGTCACTTCGGTTCGCCGTGACCAAGGACACCAACAAGGGGCGGACCTGGTTCCGCTGCCGGCTACCCCAGTCCCAGAGGTGCCAGGGCGAGCTGTATCTTCTGGGACGAGGCACCCCGCCACCTGATCCCGGTCTGGCGCATCGAACCCGCATACGCCGCGATGCGGGTCTCCCATCAGTCGTACGAGCACAAGCACCGTGACCTGCGGATCCCAGTATCTGCTGGCACCCGACTGTCTGGCCCTGCGGCCCAAGCGACCGGGCATTGAGTGGCAGCAGCTGCGGGCTTGCGCGGCCATGCTCATCGAGTGGCTGCGGGTCTTCCAGCGCGGCGGCTGGGGCGACAAGCCCGCCGTGGTCGGCCCAGCCCGGGAGACCGGTGGTGGCAACATGGTGGAGCGCCTGCTCCAGATCCGCTCAGACCGTCGCGCCGCTGCCAGGGCGCCGACGGGATCCGATCCACCGATCGTGATGGTGCCACCCGCCGCCTGAACTCGACCGCCCGCACGACGGGATGAGTTCGAAGCAGCGTCAGATAGGCCGACCGCACAACCGAGCCCACTTGGACGGCTTCCGGGCCCACTCCTGGACTCAGATCCGCGCCATCCGGCACGCTCAAGCTGACTTCAGCCCCCTCAATTGCCCCAAGAACGCCGCTTCGGAGCAACCTTGCAACTCTCCTTGCAACAACCCCGGTGGGGTTGTTGCAAGGTTCTGATCCGGGGCCTAGCTGACTTCGGGGGAGACGCCGTTCGGGGCCAGTCCGGGGAGGCTTGTACACGCTGCTACCGGTATTCTGTACATGGCCCCAGGTCGATCTCGGGCTGAGATCAGAAGAGAGTCCCCTCCCCGGTACTAAAGTCCCCTTATCGTACACTATGCTTGGTATAGTTATCTTGACATAGCGCCGACCGTCGGGGTATCGTGGCGGCATGCCTACCTTCGAGTCAACCGTTCGAGAGTACCGGCTCCGGGCTGGCCTTTCCCAAGAGGGGCTATCCCGTCTGCTCGGTGTCAGCCGACAGACCGTGGTCAATATCGAGCGGGGAGAGAGTGAGCCTCGGGTGTTCCTCGCGCTCGCCATGGCCGCCATCTTCGGGGTGGCCGTCGGTGAGCTGTTTCGTCGCAAGAGCGCGTCGTAGGAGTGTCCGATGCCAGTGCTGCCCCATGATCTCGATGGCGAGTTGCCACTTGACAGGCTCCGAACGCTAGCGCCGACGCAGGTCAGGAACCTGCTGCCAACGGCGGTTCTGATCCCCGTCGACTCAAACATGCTCCTGAAGAACATCGCACGGGATGTGCGAGACGCGCCAAAGCGCACTCACATTAGGACCTTGGCGAAGCTTGGGGTCCTCCGACTTTTCGCTGGCTCCCACGTCTACGACGAGATGAACAAATACCTCAGTGAGTTCATGGTCGCGCGAGGTTTGGACCCCTCTGTGGCCGAAACTATCTGGCGTCAAGACTTCCTGCCCTCTGTCCGATTCGTCGATACGACCCAGTTTCCCTTGACCGACCCTAGAGTCCTGGCTGTTCGAGATAGAGATGCAGACGATCTGCCCACAGCTATCCTGGCCTGCCTTCTGGGCACCAAAGCATTATCGGAGGATCAGGATCTGGTCGATTACGGCCTAGCCACGGGCCGACCCTGGCTGGACCTCATCTTCGCAGCCGAAAAGACTGCAATCGGTCAAACCGTTACCGTCGGCGCCGCAGGTGGGGTCGTCCTCACAGGCGCGACCCTCGAGGAAGGGATCCGCGGGCTTCGTCGAATGTCGGCTGACGCGACCGGGCAGAAGATTCTCTGGGGCGCGGCGACACTTCTGATCGTGGGGCTCCTTATATATCTCATCCACGAGCCCACCAGACGGTGGGTAACCCCACGCGCCAGAGCGTTGGCTTCCGGGCTCAAGGATGGCGGGAAATGGACGCTGTCAGGCCTTGTCAACGTTAGCGTCGACCTTGCTGAGGGTAGGGCCACTCTTATGGCAGCCCTGGTGGGGCATGCTGAGCCGCGAGACGAGGCGGCTCAGACTGCACGGATCTTGGCTGGGTCGACCCGCCCCCTGTCCACCCGCGACCTAGCGGCGCTATTGTGGAACTATCAACGCGTACCAGCCGCAGCACTCGCGAAGGCTGCCATCCTGCTCCGAAGCAATCCGGCCTTCGTAGAGGTCGCTCCCGGATACTGGGAACTTGGACTGCATCGTCCGACTACGACTAGAGACATGCGGCGCGGCAACAACGCCGTATCGGGCTGTGGCATCCATGGCCACCTGTTCGCCCCCACCCCAGCACTTGTGCTCCCCTCAAGCGACGCCGCGACGGTCGATGATTGGCCAAGCGCCATGTCCGAGCGGTAGGCTGAAGCCGCCACGATCTAGGCCATGAGGAGGCTCAGCACTTGAAGCCCGAGGAGAAGAACTGGCAGGACCTCTGGTGGAAGTTTGCCGATGAGCACCGCAACCAGGCCCACGGACGGCACCAGCTCGGCCTGATCCGTGAAGCCGTCAACCGAGGGATTGCCAGCGACACGCGCGCCCTAGCCGAGGTAGCCGGAATCAGCAACAGCGACATTGTTGACCCTTTAGTTGTGGCAGACTTCGCTGTTGCCTACATGGCAAGCCAGCCGCCCGCGCGCATTCTCGACCCTTGGGCCGGGTTGGGGACCACATTTTCTGCGCTAAGCGACGCAGGACATCTGGAGTCGGGTCTTGCCATCGAGGTCAACACTGAAGTGTTCGAGCTGGCACGCGACCTCTCGAGGAACGACGCGGTCGAGTGGCGGCTCGGTGATGCGTCAACCGTCCTCGGCGAGCCGATTGGCAAGTTTGACCTGGTAGTCGGCTCTCCGCCGGTAGGCCTAGCGCCAGTGCACCTAGAGATCGGGCAACCTCAGCTGGAGCTCACCGCGAGCAAGACGTACACGATGCTGGTCCAAGCGGCGCTAGCCCTAGAGCAGAGTGGATCGCTCATCGCGGTACTACCCGAGACCTTCTTCGCCGCCTCGAGTGCACAGGTTCGGATGGCCCTCGCCGCTGCCTCAGTCTACCCGAGCGCGGCGCTCGCGCTCCCTACCCGGGGCTTCCCGACATCGGTGCCGCTGAGCCTTGTCATTATGACCCATACCCCACACGAGACACTCTTCGCCGGGGCTCTGAGTCCAGCCACGGACATGAGCGCAATCGTCGACAACCTGCACGTCCGGCGAGATGCCAAGCTTCCCCAACTTGGCCGGTTGTTACCAATCCACGAATTCGTATCCTGGCCAGCCACGCTACGCGGCGTGGAACTTCATAATGCGGCCCGGACGACGGGCCTGCAACTTGTGCCGATCGCAGATGTCTGTTCGGCCACGTATGCACCAAGAAGTAGTGGTAATCCGTTCGACATCGACCCAAACGCCGTCTATCTCCCCAAGCTCGGCACATCTCCTGCCGTGACATCACTAGACGCGCTAGTGATCAAGCCCCACAACTACCTACAGCTCATCGTGCGACCCGAAGTCGCTGACCCAGAGTTCGTCGCGGCACTGTTAAGTTCGCCACTGGGAAGGAAACTCCGGGAGCAATTAGCCACTGGTACCACGATCCCGCAGATCTCGCTCACATCCTTGCGGGCCGGGCACATAATGATACCGCCAAGGATCGATCAGCAGCGGGTAGCCGTCCGGACTTCGCGCAAGCTCGGAGAGCTCCAGCAGACCATCCAAGGGCTCAATGTGCAGCTGTGGGAGCATCCCCTTGCGGCAGCACGGACCGAAGCCAATCTGCGGACGGTACTCGAAGGCGGCGGAGTGGAGCGCTGGGCAGAATCGTTGCCATTTCCACTTGCGTCAGTGCTGTGGCGCTACGACGCAGAGGCGGACGTCGAACGTCGGTGCAAGTACCTGGTTCACTTTTTCGAGGGTGCCACGCTGTTCTTGGTGGACCTCCACGTAAGTGCCCTCCGGGCTGACCCACAGGTCTTGGCGGAAACCGCCCGGGCTGGCTCGTCGGAAGCGACCTACACTCGTGGCTCAATCGGTATCTGGGCTGACTTGCTCGCCCGCTTCGCGGCTCGCAGTCGCGACCTTAGGTCGAGTAAACCTACGCTAGCCCAAGAACTCTATCGGCTTGAGGACCTCTCCCGGCTGGATGCCATCGCCCGAAAGTCCGTCATAGCTGCGCTCAAGGACGAAGCAGCCTCCTACCGCCGCGACTGGGTGGGCCACGCGGCGGTCGTCGGTCCGGAGGAGTGGCAGCGCCGACTCGCACGCGCTGAGACGACGCTTTCGCGAATTCGAAACGGCCTAGGCGACGTCTTCGATGGGTGGGAGCTTGTCCGTGCTGGTGCCGGCAGTAACCGTGCCGGGATCATTACAACGTCGATCGAGCGCCTAGTCGGGTCCAGAAGTCTCTTTCGAAAGACCAGCCGCGACCTCCGCGAGTGGCCAGAAGAGGGGCACCTCTACATCTGACTTTCCGCAGGTGGGGCAGGTGAAATCGTGACACAGGGCAGGGGAGTCAAGGGGAGGGAGCGGAGGCCGCTGCGAGGAGGCGGTCGGTGACCTGGACTGAGAGCTGCTCCAGTTCGGCTAGCT
>JAJYPP010000111.1 GCA_021795235.1 bacterium | reverse complement strand
CCAACGGCGACTTCGAGGAGTATTGGCGCTTCCATCTCCTCCGCGAGAAGCGCCGGATCCACCAGTCACGCTACCGCCGCAACTCAATTCCGGGGGAGAGTGACGTCCCTTGAAAAGAGCCGCACCCGGTTCAATTCCCGCCGCGGGCACCAGGTTCTGATCTCACAACAGAGCGGTCCGATCGCCTTTAGATCTCAAGGTCCCGCGGAGGTCAGCGCGCAGCCCTGGATCCACAAGGTACCGTCCAGGCGGTAGGCAGGCGCCCCCGCAGTGCTCTCTCCCAGCGGGACGTAGCCCGTCCATCCGGCGGCCTGGCAGCCCTTGCTCGGACTCGGTCCGGCGGTGGCGAGGATGATGGAGATCAGGAAGGCAGTGGCCGCGATCGCGAGCATACGAACCCAGCGGAGCCGAGGAGCAAGCCCAGCGCCCATGCCGACAGATTAGCGCCCGGCCCGCTTCCCGCCCACTCTGACCACTTGATGACCGGCGGCCGACCCATCCCCGGCGGGGTCCCGTCTGTTTGCCCGCTCACCTGCTCAGGGGAGGCGGCGGGTTGTGGGGCCGGGCCGGACAATGGGAGCGGTCTCAAGCCAGTGGCCAAGACCATCGAGATAGGGTGGTAGCGGAGATCGCGGGAATGATGGTCGCCGTCCCCGATTGCCAAGCGTTTCTGGAACCACACCCCTGGCCCGCTCTGGCCCGAGACGACGCCTCCGATGACGGCGCTGTAACCGGCTGACTCCGAGTTGGCACTAACCCGTCTGGCGGCCGTGGGGCAGCGTAGGTTGGCTCCGAGATGACAATGAGGGCGGGCGAGCCGCCTCCGGTTCACATGCCACATGAAGCCGCCGCCCCCTCCGAACGTCAGCAGCCAGACCGAGTGCCCCTGGGGCCGCCCTCCACGGTCAGTGTCGGCCGATCCCGGGGCCGCTCCGGTGCAAAGCCGGGCAGCACAGCGCCGGGCAGTGCCCTTCTGCGCCCGGAGGCCTTCCTCACCGTCACCAACCAGCCGACCCAGGACCAACACTCGAGCGGGCTCGCGAACCGGGCGCGGTTGATCAGGGAGGCCGCTGTGGCCCTGCGCGCGGAACGGGCCGCGGTGCTGACGGCGACCACAGCCGGGACGTATCGCGGGTGGGCGGTCCACGGCTTGACTCCAACCCAGACCCGACGGTTCCTGAAGACGGAACGGCGGCCACTGAACGCTCCTGCACCCAGTGCCGGGAAGCAGATGACAGCCCCGTCCTCAACAAGCGTTGCCGACTTCGGTATGAGCGTGGGCCGGGCCCCCACCGGTCTCCGGCGCCAGTCAGAGCGCGAGCAAGAATCGATTGGGGACTGTGAGGGGATGGAGCTGAGGGCCTTGGAGGCCAAAGGGAAAGGTCAGGAGGCGTCCAGGAGGGCCTGAGCAGCCTCGGCACCGATGGCTCGTAGCTCGCGGACGCAATCACGGAGGCGGCGCATGTTGTCGCTCCACTGCTGGATCTGGGCCACCTGATCCGGGCCGAGGCGCACAGTGACGGTCTTGCCGTCAACCGGGCGGGTCCACAGGGTGTAGGGCCCGTGGAGCTGAGGTGGATCCGCCCGGTAGTGGCAACCCAGGTTGGCGCACCGGCGGGCGTAGGTGCCGACGGTACCGGGGAGGACCAGGTCGCAATCAGCGAGTGCGGCGAGGCAGTCCTGATGGCGCTGTCGCAACTGACGCAGGCGGAGATCGTGGCGCTGACAAGGAGACTCCCGCCGACTCTGTGGGGGAGCTCACGCTCCTCCCTCTCCCGCCCCCCTTGCCGCCCGCGCCCCGGCCTCTTCCCAGCTATCCCCGCCGGGGCGTACGGCTCCGGGAAGCCAACCGCGGGCAGCTCTCGTGGGGGCCGATTGATGTCGACTCCATGCTTCCCCAGGACCACCCAGCCCGGGCGATCTGGGCGGTGGTGGACCAGCTCGACCTCTCGGCACTGTACGTCCCGATCCAAGCCCGGGAGGAAGTGGCGGGGGCACCGGCGATTGACCCCAAGGTACTGCTGGCGCTGTGGGTGTGCGGCGCCAGCGACGGCGAGGGCAGCGCTCGGGAGATCTGGCGGCTGACCACGCTTCACACCGCCTACTGCCGGATCTGCGGTGGTGTCGACATCGGCTACCACACCATCTCCGACTTCCGCAGCAAGCAGGCGGAGGTGATCGACGCCCTGATTACCCAGGTGCTGACACTGCTACTGCATCAGGATCTGGTCGATCTGCACCGGGTGGCTCAGGATGGCACCCGAGTGCGCGCCAGCGCAGGGGCCAGCTCCTTCCGGCGTGGGCAAACCCTCGACACGCTGATGGTCGAGGCCCGGGAGCACCTCGCCGCCGTGCAACAGGACGCGGTGAACCCGGAGCTGACCGCCCGTCAGGCAGCGGCGCGGCGGCGCGGGGCGGAGGACCGCCTGGCCCGCCTGGAAGCAGCGGTGGGGGAGATCCCGGCGGTGACTGCGGTCAAGGCCCGCAGCGGGGCCAAGGACAAAGCGGTGCGAGTATCCACCACTGATCCCGAGGCCCGGGTGATGAAGATGGGCGACGGCGGCTTCCGGCCCGCCTACAACGTGCAGCTCGCGACCACCACCGACCGGGCGAGGGTCATCGTCGGGGTGCAGGTCAGCAACAGCGGCAGTGACCAGGGCTTGAGCACGCCGATGCTGGATGAGATCGAGCGGCGGACCGGGCGGCGGCCGGCGGAGTTGCTGGCCGACGGCGGCTACAACGCTCATGAGGCGATTGATCACGCCACTGAGCAGGGCACCACCTGTTACATGCCGTTGCCCGCACCCCGGAAGGGCGATGCCCGGGACCCGCATGAGCCTCGTGCCCACGACAGTGCGGCGGTTGCCGCCTGGCGCAACCGGATGGCGACCGACGAGGCCAAAACGATCTACCGCCAGCGCGCCGCCACTGCGGAGACCGTGAACGCGGATGCCAAGACTCATCGCGGGCTCAACGGCCTGTCGGTGCGCGGGCACCCCAAGGTCCAGGCCAGCGCCTCCCTCTTCGCCCTGACCTACAACATCTTGCGGCTCATCACGCTCACCGGCTGACCCGCAGGCCCCGGCCCCGGCCCAACCAGGGCCGGTAGCGGCCTTCCACCCGGTGCGGCGACCGGAAAGCGGACCCAAAGGAGCCGTGGTCGCCATCTCTGAATCGCCGTGGGCCGGACCGCCTGGCCCGGTCCGCTTTGTAGCGTCATGGATTCCTGCTCAGGCTCTCAGCTTGGCCAGTCCGCCGGCGCACATTGCGCGGTGCCCGAGCGAGAGTAGCGCGGCGGCGCCTGGAATCGCCGCGCAGATGATTCGGCTCCGCCTCCACCTCGCCCTGATGGGATCCCCAGGGAACCACCGCCAGCTCGCCCAGGAGTGCGCCAACGCGCTCACGCTCGAGGGAGAACCGGTCGCCGACCTGGCCACTCTCATCGACACAACCCTGCTCCTCCGTCGAGCCCACCCCCAACTCATGGGGCCGGAACTGCTCGACGAGGCTGTCCGTGCGACACGCCAACTGGGCAACAAGGTGCTGGAACGCGAGCTTCATGCGGAACCCCGCGAGCGCTGTCACAGCAGCGGGCTAACTAGAGTTCACTGCAGTGGCAACGGACGCCACTACTCCATTGCACCCGACGCGGCCCGGCCCCACCATCTACTCTTCGCCAAGTGATGTCATCAGAGTTTCAGCCCACCGGAGCGTCACCCCTCCTCGATGGCGTGCGGGTGCTGGTCACCGGAGCCACCAGCGGGATAGGGCTGGCGATGGCCCGAGCGCTGGCCACGGCCGGCGCCACTGTCGCTATCGGGTCACGCGACCGGGACCGGGCAAGAGCGGCTGCGGCCGGGCTGCCCGCGCCGGATGGCCGTGCCTTCGGGGTGGCGTTGGATGTGCGGGATGACGGCCGTGTCGCCGCAGGCGTGGCGGAGGTGGTTGCGCTGGCGGGCGGCCTGGACGTGTTGGTCAACAACGCCGGCTTGGGGATGCGCACCGTCAATCCCAACTTCATGACCGACCCCCAGCCCTTCTGGCAGGTGTCCCCTGACGCATTCAGGGATCTGCTGGCCACCAACCTGACTGGCTATTTTCTGACCGCTCGGGCGGTGGTGCCGCACTTCCTGGACCAGGGCCGGGGGCGGATCGTGAACATCTCCATGAACCATGAGACCATGCGCCGCCGCGGCTTCGTGCCCTACGGCCCGTCGCGCGCCGGGGCCGAGTCCCTCTCCCACATTATGGCCGCCGACCTCCAAGGAACCAACATCACCGTCAACATGCTGCTACCGGGCGGCGCCACGTTGACAGGCATGATCCCCGATGAGGCTGATGGGCAAGTGCGCTCCCGGCTGCTCAACCCCGAAGTGATGGCGGCCCCGATCCGCTGGCTCTGCTCCCCGCAGGCCGAGGGGGTGAGCGGCGAGCGCATTGTGGCGACCGAGTTCGACGGGTGGCTGGCGGCGAGAATGGCGGCAGGCGGCTGACGATCGCAGTTCCAGGTCGGGCCGCCACCGCCGCGCTCCCAACTCGGTGATGACCACCCGGCCGCCCGTTGAACCAAAGACCTCGTGCGCCACGTTTCAGTTGGTGGTGAGTCCAATATCGGTGAGCCACTCAGGGAGGTCAACACTTTGATCGCGAGCATCCACCGAGTCGCCATCCCGCCGCTGTCGAGGATCAAGGGGGCCACGCCCCGCCGTGGCCGCCTCGCCCTGCTGATGGCGGGACCGGCGCTGGCCCTGATAGTGGCGGGCTGCGGCCAGTCGGCGAGTACCCCCGCCTACAAGACCCCTGCCCCAACCTCAACACCGGCGACCAAGGCCTCGTCGATCACGGTCAAGACCGCGACCGTCACCGTCAATGGCAAGTCAGAAACGGTGTTCACCAACTCCTCGGGCAGGACCTTGTACTACTTCACCAAGGACACCCCCACGCACATAGCCTGCTCGGGCACCTGCACCGGAATCTGGCCGCCGCTCACCACCTCCGCCACCAGCGTCAACGCCCCCTCAGGGGTCAGTGGCAGCTTCACCGTGTACAAGGGGGCCAATGGCAACCAGGTCGAGTACAACGGACACGCTCTCTTCATCTACTCACTCGACACCGGGCCGGACCAGAGCCACGGTGAGGGAGTGCTCGGAGAGTGGTTCGTCGCCACCCCCAGCTTGGCCGCGGCCAGCCCCGGCACAGCGTCGGCGTCGCCCTCTTCCAGTCCTAGCGGCTACTCCTACTGAGCGACCCAGGTCTGGCCGGGCTCGTCCGCATCGGCTGCGGATCCGACCCTCCCGGGTCCAGCGGGAGGTGGTAGTCGGATCGACGGCAGAGCTGGCGCCGGCCGCCGTCTGCTCACCATCGGCCCCATCCCTTCTCGCAGGCACCGGGGGCGGGTGCGCCACGACCCTAGCCCGCGGGCAGCAGACGCATCAGGACCGCCCGGCCGACCTCGATCAGGAAGACGGCTACCGCCAGCCAGACCGCGGCTCCTCCCAGCAGCACCAGCCAGGGATGGCCACTGGAGAGTCCCAGGGTGCGGCTGGCCAGGGCGTACATGCCAGCCGGGAACACCACCACCCAGAGCTCCTTCGGGGCGCCGGTGAGCTGATCTCGGTGCTGGCTGCGAACCAAGGTCAGACCGATCACCACCGGCAGCAGCGCCGTCGCCAGGAACCACAGCCATAGCGCCAGCGCGCCTGCCACCGCCGCAAACCCCGCACCAACCAAGGGGACGGTGCTGGGATCCGCAAGGATCAGGGAGGCCGCCAGGCAGGCCAGGGCCGACCCACCCATGGTGATCCAGTACGAGGGGCCCACGTCTCTCAGTCGGATGTCGCTCAGCACCAAACCGCCCATCAGAGCCGCCAGCAGCGGCAGGTAGATCGCCAGCCCCAGGGCCCAGATCGCGGCCGCCAGCACGGTCAATGGTCCTGGTTCGAAGCCGCCAGACCTGGCGATGGTGGAGGCTGCAACACTGACGGCCAGCAGGGCGACGGGCCACAGCAGCCACAGCCCTCCCCCTCGTCGCTCGCCCACATGAATGCCGGGAGGCCCGCTTGTTGGTGACGTCCCCTGGCAGCCGGGGTTTCCTTCATCTTGGAGAAGCTCTCGGAGCCAAAGCCCGCGACGTAGGATGGCCGCTGTGGAAGACGACCATAGCCTCAGGGTCAGCAACGTTACCATGACCGTCCCCCAGTGGTGGGAGGCCCACCCCGACGACTACGCCGAGGCACTGACGTTCGCAGGGTCCGACACCCCAGCCGTCGCACGGAGACGCCCGAAGTCCGAGGGGCGCCGACTGTACACGAAACAGGTACGGAACCCACCCCCGCCAAGGCGACTTCAATCTATCGCATAGCCGTCGATACGACTGGATTCGTCGCGGTGACTTTGCTTCCCCTCAATGGTTAGCTCGCGGATGCGCACCGCAAGTGCTCCTTGGAAGGGCTCCCGGAACTCGTGAAGCGCCGACCCTACTGAGAACAGGATACGAGAACGGTTTGTGAGAAGCAGCGGATAGACCGTTACGGGGATCTTGGTCCTTATGCCGATGGGCGCAGATCTACGCTCACTCGCAGCGCTAAAGCCGATGCAACACGCTGGAGCGTGGTAAGAGTCGCGCCAACACCTCCGGCTTCGAGACGGTTCACCGCGGCCTGGCTCGTCCTCATGCGTCGCGCTAGTTCTCGCTGGGTGAGTCCAGCGGCCTCCCTGGCAGCCCGAATTTGTTCACCCACGTCAGCCGCAAGGCTCACTTCCTTGTAGGTTCGTTCGTACTCCAAGCGGTCTTCGGGAGTCATCGTCGCTAGGCGCTCTTCCTTCAAGGCGTTCCAGTTTCTGGTCTTCGTCTTCATCTTCCTGTCTCCATCACTGTTCCCAAAAACATAACCACACATGGCCACAGCTATCTGGCTGCGGACACGTCATGGTCCTGTCCTTTTCGGCATGGTTTTCCCTCGTCGAGGCGGCCCTGCCGCCGGCCGAGGATTTCCCTGCCCGTTTCGCTCTCCGGTTGACCAGGATGGTCCATGACGGCGACGGTGGACGATTCCCCGCCGCCTCCCACTCGCGTCTCCGCTCCCACGGCACGTCTGGCCGTGGTCGCCTGGTGCCTGGAGTCTCGCACCCCGGAACAGTCGCCTTGCGGCTTCCAATCGGGTGCCTCGCCCGTCCGCTGCGAGAACCTGCTGAGCAGGATGGTCCGAACCCGGTCCTTCGGCATCCAAAGGGTGATTTCGGGATCATCCATCCTGTTTCGCAGGTTGTGCGCTCCAACCCAGTCCGCATAGCCCGCCCACCCGCAGAAGAGGCAGACGAACCGGTCCCCGTGGCGGTTGTTGGCGTGGACGTAACCACACCGGGGACACGGTTGCGAGCTATAAGCCGGGTTGACCCGCTGACGGCAGCTGCCTGCTGCCGATGCCTTGAAGTGAGATCGCTCGTTGATGGTCGTGTTGCGCATCTGCCCGGTGCGCCTGGACATGGCCTTAGACCTGCCCTGGCTGCGGAAGTCCAGCTTCTCCTGAGCGAAGCGTCCCGGGGTGCGGTGGACCAGGAACTCGTTGTAGGCAGTGTTCACCTGGCGGGCGCACTCGGCCTGGGCGCGCTGCCGCCTTCGGTCCATCTTCTGGTAGCCGAGGTTGTGGACCCGGACCCGTCGTGCTTTCGCTCGCTCGCCCCTGGCCAGGGCCCGCTTGCGTACCGCGTGGAGCTTGCCCCGGGCGCGGCCCTTGTCGAGGTCCCGCTGGGACGCCTTCGCCAGCAACTTTCCAAACCCTTTGCCGTAGCGTTTCCCGTGGTCGTCGGTCAGCACCTCGCTCTGCCCGATGTCCACGGCGGCGTCGCCACCATCGGGCGCATCCGCAGGCTGATCCAGATCGAACGTGGTGTGGACTTCCGCGACTCTCTCTCCTGGCTCCATCACCACGCGAAGGTTGCCCGAGATCGCCGCCGCGCCGAGCAGAGGGACCCGGATGCGCTGGCGAGGCCGGAGCCCCATGAGCTCGACCTGCTGGCATCCGGTGGGGGTGGCCGTGATCGTGTACATGTCCGCGTCGAAACAGGCGCTCCGCGCCTTCCGCACCCGCGGCAGCCGCCGCACCCGCCGGCGCACCTCCCGCCCGAGGATCTTCACGACCGCCGAGCGCTCCTCCTTGGGGATCGTGAACAAGGAGGGGATAGGTGTCTCCCCTGCGTAGAGGGCCGCCACTCGCCTGGGACTGAAGAGCAGCCAGAAGGCGTAGTGACGCATCTCCTCCGACCAGTGCTTCTTCCGATGTGCCAGGGGCGTCACGTCTTCCGCTATCGCCGCCCAGAACCTCGCCATCGTCTCGTAGGCGTCTTGCCCAGCCGTCTTCCACATCCGGGCCTGCAGCCCGTGAGGGCTGGCATAGCCGGAGCGCAACAGCTGGTCCCGGTAGCTGCGATGGCCGCGGTGCTCGGCAAACCTGGCGGCAGGAAGAGCCCGCAGATGGTCGTCCTTCTCCTTGGCGTACAGGTCGATCAGCGCTCGAAGCTCTGCGGCCTTGCCTTTGTTCAGCCGCTGCGAGGGTCTCCGCACACAGCGCTTGGGGAGGTCTTCGTCGGTCACCGGCTCACCATTGCCACGATGTCGGCTTTCTTGTAGCGCCGAAGTCCATAGAGGCGCGAGGAGAAGCAGTGCACGATGGACTGCAGGTCCTGGACCATCTCTTCCTCGGGGGAGAGCGACTGCGCGTTCATGACCACGATCGCGCAGCCGTGATCGTGGGCGAACTTCTCGAACCACTCGAACCCGAATCGCACCAAGCGATCCTGGTGGGCGACGACG
>JAJYPP010000110.1 GCA_021795235.1 bacterium | reverse complement strand
ACGCGGACTCGATTGGCCAGCACCGAGCCGATCAGGATCAACCCGAAGCCGATGCCGATACCGGCGGTGAAGTGTTCGTGGAGCACGGTCACCCCCAGGATGACGGCGACCGCGGGATTCACATAGGTGATCACGGTCGCACGGATCGCCCCGATCGCCGCGACCAGCTGGAAGAACAGGATGAAGGCGGCCGCGGTGCAGATGACCCCGAGAACCAGGATGGAGGCCAGCGCCTGCTCCGGCGGCAGGGACCGGGGAGCCGTGATGACTGCGAGAGGAAGGTAAAAGAGAGCACAGAGTCCCAATGAGCACGACACCACACCCAGGCTGGGCAGATCAGCCAGCCTCCGAGCCAGGATCTGGGGGCCGCCGGCGTAACAGACGATCACCACCGCCATCTCCAGGCCCGCCCCCAGGGTGATGGTTTGTAGATCGAAGCCAAGTACGGCCACCACCCCTAGCAGGCCGATCAGGAGCCCCAGCAGCTGGATCCTCCGCAGACCCTCGCTCCGGCCCGCCAAGGTAACCATCACAGTCCCCACCAACGGGACCGCCGCGACCAAAAGGCCCGACAGAGAACTGCTAATCCGTGTCTCGGCCGCCGAGAGCAGGACCCAGGGTACGGCGATCTCCACAGCGGTGTAGGCCAGCAAAGGCCTCCAGCGGCGCAGGACAGGCGAGATCTGACCGCGCACAGCGGCCAGTGGCAAAAGGAGGACGGCCCCAATGGCGGTGCGGCCGAAGACCAGGAAGACCGGTGAGACGCTCTCCACCGAAACCCGGATCAGCAGGTAGGGCAGCCCCCAAACGATGCACATCGCCGAGAACAGCAGCCAGGTGCGCTTGGTCACGCCGTTGATTGTCTAGGGACAGGGCCGGCGAAGATGACGACAAGGCCCGCGGTGACAGCCGCCGCGGACACCAGGGAGGGGCTGCGGCGCGACTCTGGGCCAGGTGGCTTCCGGGCTCCGAGCGCGGCGCACGTGCCCCCAGCAGGACTCGAACCTGCGCACCCGGCTCCGGAGGCCGGCGCTCTATCCACTGAGCTATAGGGGCATGGCGCGCGCACGAAAGCAGAGGCTCACGGGTGCCGGTGGGTCACCGTCAGCCGAGGACCAGACTACTCGTCCTCGTCCCCGATCGTGAACATCAGGCCGTCCTGTACATCGTAGAGGGCATCCATCCACTCGGCGATGGTCACATCCTCGGCCCGGCGGTGGCTGAGGGCGTGGCCCTCACGAGCCAACAGCCTGCGGCACTGGGTCCTGAGGGCAGTCGGGACGGTCACCTCCTCCGCGATGTTGAGCTGCTCAAGCTCATTGAGCAGGCGGTCCACGAACAGGATCTTGTTACGGCGAGCGTTGCGCTCCTGGCGCGAAACGTGATCAACCTCGTACAGCTTGGAGATCTCGTGGGAGGTTTCAGCAATGGTGGGCAAGGTCGTTCCCTTAGAAGTGAATGAGGGGCTGACGTCAGGGCAGCCTGGACCTTGATGGCCTCAGGCTGGCCCCATCGTAGGCCGCCCAACTGGAAGCGTCAATACGTAGAGGTCACGTTGTTCGGTGGAGCCGATCAGGTGTCTGACCCAGCAAACCATCCTCAGAGCGGCAGAAGTCGCACCGAGCCCCCCTCCCCCGGCTCTAGGTCGCCGACCGAGATCATTGTCTCCACCCCGTCAGCCCCAAGCCGGAGCCGACCTTCCCCGTCAACTCCGAGC
Source organism: bacterium (assembly GCA_021795235.1). Classification (GTDB taxonomy): domain Bacteria; phylum Chloroflexota; class Dormibacteria; order Aeolococcales; family Bog-877; genus AG-12. The sequence goes on along the minus strand of JAJYPP010000110.1, from coordinate 7,124 downwards.
AAGCGCCCTTGCAGCAACCGGCCCCCGACTCTGACCTGGACCTGCTCCCCCACCCACACCGAACGCCGCCACCACTCTTCGACCATGCTCCCCAGCCCGCCTGCGCACCACTGCCGGTAGCGTCGATCGAGGCTCGCGATCAGGCAGAAGGCGACGTCTTCGCGGCCCAGCGAGGATCCCTCGAGATCTAGAGCCGTCGCGTGGCTGGCAGGACGATCTGACGCTGCGAGCCCACGCCAGGCAACGTTGCACCCCACCCCCACCACCACCGGGGCCGACTTGGAGGCGGAACCCGTCCCGGCTTCGATAAGGATCCCAGCCACCTTGCGCCCCTGGATCAGACAGTCGTTCGGCCACTTCAGTTCGGTGCGGGGCCCGCCGGACATCTCGATACCCTCGGCGACCGCGAGGCCGGCCGCCAGAGACAGGCTGCTTCGCGCCCAGTCCAGGCGCGGGGGCCGCCAGACGACCGAGAACATCACGGAGGTCCCAGAGGGAGCCAGCCAACTGCGTCCCTGACGGCCCCGGCCCGCCTCCTGAACATCCGCCAGGAACAGAGAGCGCTCCGGCGCTCCGGCGGCCGAAGCCCGGAGGGCGAGGTCCTGGGTGCTGGTCACTCGGGTGTAGCAGTGGACCTGGTAGTCCAGTCCCGCAGCGCTGAGGCGCCAGGTGAGCCGGCGCCCGACCAGGCGCTGCTCAGCCAATGGCGCGTTGCTCCGTAATCGAGCGCGAAGGCCTTCCTGGTGCGGTGAGCACTACCGTATACTGCGGCCTCGTGGAGAACTGGGAGCGGATCGAGCTCTTCAGCTCCTTCCTGAAGTTGACCGGGGAGATCGAGGTGGTACCCCCGCTCCGGCTCACGGACGCGGTCAATCGGATGACGGAGTATCTGGAGGTGCGCCAGCTGACGCTGGACCCGTTGGCCAGCACCTATCCGGTCATCAGCACCGTTGAAGAGTCGGCGATGGTGTCCAAGCGCTCCATCCTCATCATCGCGCCGAGCGGCGAAGGCAACACCGACCTTGGCGGGCGGCGCGCACTCATGGAACAGAAGGTGGCCCACCAGGTCGCCTTGACCATAGACACCTTCTCCTTGGTTTGCGAGGTGTTCCTAGAGCCTCGCCTCAGCCTGCGCGAGACTCTGGAGCGCAGCGTGGACGACTTCCTGGCGGTGCGCAACTTGAACGCTGTCTGGCTCCCAGCCCTGACCCACGAACGGGTGACAGTTCAGCGCCCATTCGCGCTGGTGCACCCGCGCCAGATCCTCAGCTTCTCGGAGCGAGGGTCGACTCCCCTCTGACACCTGGTCATGCCCTCCACTTCTGCACAGGTGATGAAGGACGCCGCCACAGTGGTGCTGCTGGCTGCTCCCGTGCGCAGCGGCGGGGCCCCGGCCGTACTTTTGCTGGAGCGTCCTAGCCAGGCCAAGTTCGCCCCGGGCACGCAGGTGTTCCCAGGCGGTTCTGTCGACGTGGCGGATTTAGATCCGGGCTGGGCCAATGTCATTCATCTGCCGTCTGACGGTGACCCCGATCCGCGCGCATCACTTGCCACCCGGCTGGCAGGGGTGCGAGAGACCTTTGAAGAGACCGGAATCCTCCTCGCCCGGCGCGGCGACGGCAGCCCGGCCACCGCTGAGGACCTGCGGCGCCTCACTGAGTTACGCACCGTGGTGCGGTCAGGGCATGCCGAGTCGTTCCGGGCGGGGCTGGTGGATGCGGGTCTTGAGCCAGACCTGGAAGGACTGGTCTTCTGTGCCCACTGGATCACCCCAGCTGGGGTGCCAAGGCGTTTCGACACCCGATTCTTCCTGTCCCGACTCCCCCCTGGGCAGGTTGCTCAGCCAGACCCACTGGGAGAACATGTCTCCTTGCGCTGGGTGGATCCCACGAACGCGCTGGAAGATGCGGAGCTTGGTCTGTGCCAGATGCTTCCTCCGACTCGTGCGGTGCTGCGCCAGGTGGCCCAGGCCCGGTCGGTGGAAGTAGCCATGGAACTTGCGCGGCATGCCACGGTGGCCACAATCCAACCGCTCTTGGAGGATGTGACCGAGGAGAATTATCCCGGCCTGGACGTGTCCAGGTTGAAGGAGCGGTCGCCGCGCTGAACGAATGCTCAGGGACTCGGCCCGACGAATCGGGGACAAGAGGTGGTGCCGCGATATGGCTCGGAAGGAGAAGAGGCGGATCCAAGGGCGTCTCTCCCGGAGGCTCATGAGGGGAGCCAATTCCTCCGTCTACCCTCCGAATCCGGATGGCTGGCACGGACTGAGCCGGGTCCGACAGCCAGAAGCCGCAGCCCTTTTGTCCCTCCGATTGGAGCGGGAGTAGGGGTGGACTCTGGCCAGATCGTGCTGTGCCGAGCTGCCAACCCGGGCCCGCTCACCGGCCCTGGCACCAACACGTGGGTCTACGGCCGGGGAGAGGTAGTGGTCATAGACCCCGGCCCGCTCCAAGAGGAGCACATGGACAAGATCGTGGCGGTGGCGGCTCAGATGGGCCGGGTGTCGGCCTTGATCTGCACCCATCACCATGAGGACCATGTGGAGGGAGCTCGTGAGCTGAGCCAGCGAATCGGCGCGCCCCTGGCGCTCTTTCACACCCGCCGCGAGGCGATGTCCGATCTGCCCCTCCACGATGGAGATCGGGTTTTGGCCGGACAGTTCGAGCTGGCGGTTGTCCACACCCCGGGGCATGCCTCCGACCACATCTGCCTATACGCAAGCAGGGATGGGGTCATGTTCACTGGGGACCATGTGCTGTCGGGAACCACCAGCGTGATCTGGCCGCCGGATGGCGACATGGATGAGTACCTGACCTCCCTAGAGAAGGTTCTGAAGCTGGCGCCGAACCGGCTTCTGCCCGGCCATGGCGACCCCATCGATGACCCCGCTCCGGCCCTGCTGGCTCTGCTCAGGCACCGTCTTGAACGTGAGGGGCAGATCCTGGAGGTGCTGCGCCGAAAGCCGGCCCGGCCTCAGGATCTGGTTGCGGAGCTCTATGCGGAATATCCACGGGAGGTATGGGAGGCCGCGGCCAAGACGGTGCTGGCGCACTGCCTTCGCCTGGAGAGAAAAGGACGGCTCCGGCGACTCCCCACGGCGTCAGGGCCCGAGTTCGGGTTGCCGGGATCCCAGGGCGAGGGGCCGACATAGGCCGCCATCCCGGGTGCGATAGCTTCGGGCGATTACCCACGGCGACGGCGACGCGGGTCACGACCCAAGGCCAGTCCCGAACCGACCAACACTAAGACGAGCCCACCGAGGAGGAGCACCAACCCGGCCGGAGGGCTCCCGGTGCCAGTGCCGGTGTCGGGAACCGCAATCGCCACTGGCGGAGTCGGGCTCGCGGTTGCGGTAACAGCGGGAGTTGGCGTGAGCACGGGAGTCGCACTTGGGCTGGGACTCGGTGTGACCGCAGGGGTCACAGTGGGGCTTGGAGTCGGAGCGCTCGCGGGAGCGGCGCAGGTGGAGGGTGCTGTGATCTGATTGGCCTGCAGGGTCACCGCACCGTCCTGCGCCAGCGCCCGCCCGTCGAGGATGTTGGCGCCGGTGTCCAACGAGATGCTGGTCAGTGCCATCAAGGTGCCGACCATCTGGGTGGCGGTCCCCAAGGTGGCAGAGCTGCCAACCTGCCAGAAGACATTGCACGCCTGGGCGCCGTTGGCGAGCAGGACCGTGGCGCCAGTGCCCGTGGTCAGCGTGCTCGCGATCTGGAAGATAAAGACTCCATTGCCGCTCAAGGTGAGCGCTCCGGTCAGCTGCGCCGATGATGAGAACGTGTACACGCCCGGACTCAGGTTCATGGCCCCCAGATCCTGGCCGGTCAGATTGGACGTGGAGGGGGCCGAGGCGGCGTCGTTGTAAGCGGTGGTCAGATCCAGCTTCGCCTGTACCGCGGTGGGGTCGTCGACATACTGGGTCCCGCTCAACACCGCTGTGGAGAACCCGGTGATCGAGCTCCCAGGACTGAGCCCCACATCGCCGGTGATCCCAGTGGCGCCGGTGTTGGTGATTCCAGATCCGGCCAGTACCGCAAAGGGCGTGGCGGTTCCCAGCCCGATGGGTGGCTGGGCAGCCAAAACCGACGAGGCCCCGACGATCGTCAGAAGAAGCCCCACGACCAGGCAGAAAAATCCAACAATGGATGCGTGCGCTCTCTTGCGCATGGTCCCGAGGATGGCCATGGGCTTGCTCCTGAAGTTCCCGATGTGCGCCACGGCTGTGCGCCGCGGCGCGCCCCGGCGACGGTCCCGGGTCGAGCCTGACGCGGCAGGGCGTGAATCCAGCATGACCTCATCGGCAGATATGTCGGTACGCCAACAGACCAACGGAGGCCGGATGGCCTTTGTCTTCCGACGAGTTACCTCACCCGCCTGCTCGAGCAAACACCTGCAGAAGCGGTGGAGCTATCGCCTGTCCCTGGGCCCTATCCGAGATGAAATGGCAGGTGCGCAAGAGTCCTGGTCATCACCCCGGTCGGGCCCTTCGGCACCACACCCACGAGCAGCGGCTCGGCATGGTAGGAGGAGGCGGCGATGTCCAGGTGAACCCAGGGGTGGTCGGAGACGAACTCGCGGATGAAGACGGCGCCATTGATGGTGCCCGCCGCCGGAATCCCGGCGGTGTTTCGCACATCGGCGATGTCGCAGGTCAAGGCCACGTCGTGCTCGGGCAGCAGTGGCAATTCCCACACCCGCTCCCCCGCCTCCACGGCGGCGGCTCGAACAGCGGCGACCAGCTCGGGACTGTTGCCCATCGCGGCGGTGACTGGATGCCCGAGGGCTATCGAGACCGCTCCGGTCAGGGTGGCGACATCGACCAGGTGGGTGGCCCCCTGGCTGACCGCGTAGCAGAGGGCGTCCGCCAGCACCAGCCGACCCTCAGCATCGGTGTTATTGATCTCGATGGTCTTACCATTCATCGCCGTCACAACGTCTCCTGGCTTGGTGGCACCGCCGCCCGGCATGTTCTCCGTCAGAGGCGCCACAGCCATCACCTCGATGTGGGGCTCCGTCTTGGCCATCACCCCTATGGCTTGGAGCACCGCGGCGGCCCCACTCATGTCCGACTTCATCGTCACCATCCCTGGATTGGGCTTGAGCGAGATCCCGCCGGTGTCGAAAGTGATGCCCTTGCCCACCAGCGCTAGAACCCTGCCACTGCGGTCAGAGGACCGCGGCTTGTAGCGCAGCATGATCAGTTTTGGCGGTTGGTGCGAACCTCGTGCCACCGCCAGAAGTGCGCCCATCCCCAGCTTCTCCATCTCGGGGCGCTCAATCACCTTCAAGCTGAGACCACCTGCCTTGGCCACCCTTTCGGCCTCCTGAACGAAGTCCGCGGGGTTCAGGTGGTTGCTCGGCCGCCACTGGAGTACGCGGGTGGCATTGGTCGCGTCCGCGAGCCGAGCACCGGCGGCCAATGCCCCGGCCAGGTCGGAACCGCTGCCGAGCCCGACCACCAGCAGCTCCGCGATCTGAGCGGTCGACTCGGACTTTTTGAACTCGCCCAGGTGATAGTTGCCTAGCCCGACGCCCTCCGCGATCGCCCGCGCCGGGGATTGGGACGCCTGGCCGGTCACTGGAGCAGCCAGGGCATCGCGAACTGAGGCATCGACCACGACCGCTACCCGGCTACAGAACCGCCTCAGGTCCCGCGCTGCGAACTGGAGGGCATTGCGGAGGCGGTAGCCGTCGAGCTGGTCGGCTTTGCCTAGCGAGAGGAACAGAACTCTGGGGGAGGCCAGCCTGCCCAGGGTGGCGACCAACTTGCGCTCAGGAAAGTTCCGAGTGACCTCACCGGTCTCCACCATCCCTGCCCAAACCCCGCCCATGGCCCGGTCGATCAGGTTGGCTCGCTCCCCCAGTACCTCTCCCTGGAGGTACGGGACTATCAGGCAGTCGGCCTGGATCTTGGTGACATCGCTCTCGATGGCCTGTGCTTGCACGTGCTTGCCTCCTCAGCTTGGTTCAGGGCCCTTCTTGGTCCTGGAAAGGAGTTCAGGGCTTGGGAGTCCCGCGCCGACGGCCGAGCCCAGCTCGGAGCTCCTCGATATCTTGATTGGTGAAACGAAGTCGCCCCAGGCTGTCGACAGCCCGGGGATGGGCTCTTCCCTCACGGATCCAGTTGATTATCAACTGTGGCCTCACTCCGAGCCGCTCGGCTGCCTGGACTGGGCCCATCAGCTCTTCATCAGTGGTCGGCAGGTCCGCCTCGCGGGCACCGCTCTCAGCTCCCGTTCCTGGTGACCTATCAGTGATGGGGGTCGAACCTCACCCGAGCCAGCCCGGGGAGCCAACTTCTGAGCGCCTCCTCCACCTCGCGCCGGAGGCGAGGAGTGAGCACCACCACATAGTTAGAGGATGGGTGCGCCTGCACCACGACCTCTTCGGGAGTCGGTTGGGTCACCGAGATACTGTCCGCGCCGGGACCCGCCTCCACCAGGCCGCGCACCCGGGCGGTGAGCTCAAGGTCGTCCATGTGCTCAATGATCGCAGATTGTCGAACTCGGACCGTGGCGAATCAGCTCCGAAGACCGGTCAGCTCCATTAGCCATCGAGCCCCTGGTGCCGTTCGCCGACGAGAGTGCTTGAGCCGATTCCCAACCGAGCTGGGGCGGCTTCCTGAGCTTGTCGCCGGTCCCGGGACGAGCTCGAGCGGGGAGCGAGTCCGGTGCGAGGTCGGTGAAATTCGGCATAATCGCGGCGTTGGCCGACTTCGTCCCTGTTTGCAAGGCAGCTGACATTCCCGCCGGCAGCGGCACTGTGGTCGACGCTGATGGAGTCGAGATCGCCGTGTTCAACACCGAGGGGGTGTACCACGCCCTCGAGAACGCCTGTGCCAGTGGCGGCTCGATCGGCGAAGGCAAACTGCGCGGGTATGTGGTCACCTGCCCCCTGGATGGCGAGCCCTACGATGTCAGGACTGGCATCTCCCCGATCTCCGACGCGATCTTCGTCCGCCATTTCGACGTGCGGGTGAGCCCGCGGGGAGACGTGCTGGTGAGGTTGGAACCGACCGAAGACGAGGACGAACAGCTCTGAGCCAGCGCTTGGCGGCACTTGACGTCGGCTCCAACACCGTCCACCTTCTGGTGGCGACTCTTGAGCCTGCTGGTCTGACCGAG
>JAJYPP010000109.1 GCA_021795235.1 bacterium | reverse complement strand
GAAGGAGCGACCCAAGCGACAACGCCCAACTACAGACGGGCTGGTCAGCGCGCCGTCGTCGCTGCAAACTGGACTAAATAGACCTCGTCCCAACGTGGGAAGGAACGTCTATGAAAACGGAGACTGTCTCTACCGAAGGTCAAGCCACGCGGCAAGTCGCGCTCGTCGCGATCCCCCGCCACCGCAGCTGTGCTGGTGTCTGCCCCCCGGGTGCCGGCCGCGCCGGAGCCAGAAGAACCCCAAGAAGAGGAAGGGAACGCCGAATGAGTACCCGTCGTGGGCATGCGCCCCCGTGCCCAGCGCGCCAGCGACGACGCTGCCCAAGACTCCGGCTCCCACGACCGCAGGGAGCAGATAGCCAGCCCGCGGCTGCAGTCTCTGCCAGACGGTGGGAGGAGGAGGCGGTGGTGGTGGCGGCGTGGGCAGATCGGCTAGGACCGGGGCCAGCTCGTCCAGTGTGCGAGCTTGGAAGGCGTTTCCCACCCGCTCCTCCAACTCATCCAGGGAGAGCCGACCATCGGCGTGGTGCTGGCGCAGCTCCTCGACAACCGCCTCCCGATCCGAGTCGGAGGCTCGAGTTGATTGGGGTCCGGGTGGTCGGCTGGCTGGACTCACGAGCCGATTGTAGATCAGACCCTCCTCTTTACCTCTACGCGTACGCGCTGCAAGGTCAGAAACCAGTCACCCCGTGCCGTTGCCCGTCGATCCGTTGTGCGGGAGGTTGGAGGAATCCGGGATACTGTCGGCTGCGTTGATAGTTAGGTGGTGCACCCGGAACTGTTGCTCCCGACAGCGATCCAGTTGAGGGAGCTGTCGGAGTACAGTGCTTGGGCGCCGTTGGTGCCGAAGGAATAGGCGTTGCCCGCCAGTGCGTAAACGGATGCGATGATGGGTGAAGTCACACTGGTCCCCCAGAACACCAGCCAGCCAGGCTCACGGAAGGTGTTGTAGACCGCAACCCCTGTATTGGGTTCGGCGACAGCCGCCACGTCGGCGACGGTCCGCATACCGCGATTGGACTTGGCGGGCTGCCAAGTCGGAGCTGACTCGTAAGCAGAGCAGCCACTGCCAGTTCCCGACCAGACGGTCTCCTTCCAGCCGCGTCGAGCTCGTATCTCGCGTCAACATGGTGCCTCCTACAGCGGTCACGTAGGGAGATGCGGCCGGCTACTCGACCCCGTAGCCACCGTCACCAGCGCTGACGGTGGTGGCAACTCCTGGGTGGTCGTAATAGCTGTCGTACTGGGCCTCCTCCTACGACTACGAGTACCCGTGCCAGGGGTAGTCGGGCCCTGGCCTTGATCTGCTCGCCTCCACTGCCACCGCTGAGGTTGCCTGCAGGGCTCACTCACTTGAGGAGCTGAATCGCCAGGGAGTGGTGATCTGGGCCGTCCCGGATATCCACCACCAGCACGTGGACGGTGCGCTCAAGTCGCACGCTCAGATCCGAGCGGGGATCGGAGCTGGAGAGCACCTGGTAGGCCGTGAAGAACCACGGCACGGCGATTTGCAAGGAGCGCCCGGCCGGCCTTCCCGTGAACGCCAACTTCAGGACTCCGGTCTGATAGTTGTACTGGAGCTCGGTCAGGACCCCGGGGGTGAGCTGCGGATAGGCACGAGCGACTATCCGCAATCGCGCGGGGTTGCGGATGAAGGCCCAGCTTCCCCCTTCGTTCCAGTCCCAGTAGGCCCAGCCCAGTCGGAACTGGTCGAGCTGATTCATCTCTCTGGCGATCCAGGCGGAGCTGGCCGTCCCTGGAGGTCCTCCTATTTCCCCCACCCACGGGGCACCGCCAGCCTCGCGGGCCTGGTTCTCCAGGAGGCGCAGGGGACTGGCGTACTGGGGCTTGGGGGACTGCCACGGCGGCTCCAGCAGGGTGGCGAAGACGTGGCTGGAGAAGATCTGGTTGGGATAGGGGACCCTGCCGACGTAGGTGGGCAGGCCGAAATCCAGAGACTGCTCCGTAATCAGCATCTGGTGGGGTGCGATGCTGGCCAGCCGGCTCATGAGCGATGCCTCGAATGGGAGCAGGAACTTGGAACCGAACAGCCCTGGAGGGATAGGGAATGGGTGGGGTTCGTTCCAGAGGTCGAAGGCGGCGACCGCTGAGTCGTGGGCGAAGGCGCCGGCCACGTAGCTCCAGACCTGGGTCACGTCCCGCTGCCAGCCCCCCAGGTCAGACCAGAAGACGAAGTAACTGGCCAGCACCCCGGGGGCGATGTGGCGGTTCCAGGGCGGTGGCGCCGGAAAGGTCGTTGGGAGAGACCCGGCGGTCGCCCAGCTGGGGGCGCCATCGCCGCCGTAGCGGGCACTCCAGTCGATGTTGTGGAGGTCCAGGATGGAGTAGATGCCATGGGCGGCAGCCAGCGCCACCACCTTCTTGATGAGGTCCAGGTAGCTGGTGGAGAAGAGTCCCGGCCGGGGCTCCAACAAAGACCAGCTGATGGGGATCCGGACCACGTCGAAGCCGTCCGCCTGCATCTGCTGGAAGTCCTTGGCAGTGGGGATCGGGCCGGGACTGATGTCCTTGGCCTGCATCAGGCCGGTGACGTTCATCCCCCGCAGTAGGACCTGCTGGCCGGAGCTGGTGAGCACCAGCCTGCCGTTGCTGTGGAGCCAGGGGAGGCTGGAGACGCTGGGATATCGGGCGGCGCTCAGGACACCTCGGGCGCTGGCGGGGTAGCGGGGGTACGAGTTGGGGATGAGGGCGTAGACCAAGAGGATCAGGGAAAGGCAGAGGAATGCCGCCACGGCGAGGGTCAGGCAGCCGCAGCAGCCGCTCCGGCAACCCCGACCGGGACGCGGTCGAAGGCCTGCCCAGAAGCGACCCACCGGATCTCGTCTCCTCATTGCCTGGGCTGGGGCACGAGACTCCCCAGAACGGTGCCCGGGTCCGTCACGCGCTCGCCTGCGGTGGGGCGACGGGCACCCGGACTCTGCCCACCAGCCAGCCGCCGAGCAGGAGTGCCAGGGCCAGGAACACGAACAGCATGGGGAAGCCGGCGTTGTGATGTAGGCCGTTGCCGAAGTCCAGCAGCGGGCCGCCGATGGCGGTTGCCAAGATCCCGGAGCCGGCGGTCGCGAGGTTGGATATCCCCATGTAGCGGCCGGACTCCGCCACCGGCACCAGGTCGGTCACCAGCGCCCAGTCGACCGAGAGCAGCATGCCAAAGGCGGCCCCGATGAGGACGCCGACGGCATACACCCAAAGCAAGGATGGCGCTGGAATCAGCAGCAGAGTCCCGGCGGCACCGAGCCATGCGGCGGCCCTCACGATCGCTATCCGGCCCACCCGCTGGGAGAGCTTGCCGGCCGGCAGGGTCACCACTATTGCGCAGGCCACCACCACCGCCAGCAGCACCGAGGCCGAGCCGGAGGCGCGGTTGGCCACAGCGCTACCGGACCCCGCAAAGAAGAACGCCTTGATGTAGAGGAGTGCGAAGGCGGTGAGCCCGGTGATGCCCATCAGCGCCAGGAGCCGGGAGACGAGGAGCCAGGTGAAGTCGGGATTCTCGCGAAAACGGAAACTGAAGACCCCGAGCAGGGCGTCTCGGCGGTTGGGGAGTGGCGGCTGGGCTGGGCTGTCGGGCACGAACTTTAGGGTGATCGCCAGAGCCAGCAGCAGCACCACTGCGGCAGACCCCAGGGCGAGCGGGAGGTGCCCCAGCGCGATCAGCTGCCCGGTGAGCAGGAACCCCACCGCGGTGCCGCCGAACACAGCCAGACCGTAGTAGCCGGCGGCCCTGCCCCGCTCATCCTCGGGCACCTGATCGGGCAGCAGTCCCTGGTAGGCCCCCTCGGCCGTGTTGGAGCAGATCTGCAGCGCGCAGTAGGGGATTATCAAAGCCCCGTAGCTGCCCGCGACCGCCAACCCCAGCAGGCACGCCAGGTCGCCCAGCGTCCCCGCCAGCATGAACGGTTTGCGCCGGCCCCAGCGTACCCGGACCCGGTCCGAGAAGGCGCCCGACATCGGCTGCACCACAATCGCCACCGCGGCTCCGGCTACGGAGAGGACGGCCAGCGCCACTCCCCGGTGCGCCGCCGGCACCATGCCGACGATGAGCCGGGGTAGGATCAGCGCGCCCATCCCCTGCCACAGGTAGTTGATCGCGAACCAGTAGCCGGAGAGTGCCAGCAGCCGCCAGGCCGAGAAGCGGACGGTGACGCGCCCGCCGGCAGGCAGCGAGGGGATGGCCGTCGAACTCTGGCTCATGACCGCACCGGTTGAGGTCCCGCCCGCGGCGGGAGCAGACGTCTCCGGGGAGTCTACGCTCGACCGGGCCGGTCTCTGGGATGATGCGCGGGTCCGGGCGCATCGGGAGGCAGGCGATGACGACGCAAATCAGCGTGATCGACGCCGGTGGAGGCAGACGGCTGGAGGTCATGGAGGCAGGGGACCGCAGCGGGCTGCCGATCCTGATCCACCACGGGACACCGGGCGGCGCGGCACTGGCCGAGGTCTGGGTGGAGGACGCCCTGGAGCAGGGCCTGCGCCTCATCACCTTCTCCAGGGCGGGGTACGGCTCGTCCAGCAGGTCACCCGAGCGCGACGTCGCCCAGGTGACCGACGACGTCACCGCCATCATGGATTCGCTGGGGGTCGATCGCTTCGCGACCTGGGGAATGTCGGGTGGAGGGCCGCACACGCTGGCCTGCGCGGCGCTGATGCCCGAGCGGGTGGTCGCGGTCTCGTGCCTCTCCGGGGTGGCTCCGTATCCCGCCGAGGGGCTGGACTGGCTGGCCGGCATGGGCGAGCTGAATGTGCAGGATTTTGAGATGGCGGTTTCCGGTGACCCCGAGGAGGTGGGGGCCGCGGTCGCGCGGGAGGCGGCAGAGATGAGATCGGCCTCTCCAGAGCAGATGATGGAACAGATGAGTTCCCTGCTCTCCGCGGCGGACGCGGACATCCTGAGCTCGGAGTTCGGAGCCTTCCTGCACCGCCAGATGGTGGCCGGGCTGGAGCACAGCAGCTTTGGCCTCCTTGACGACAACCTCGCCTTCGTTCGGCCCTGGGGATTCGACCCCGCCGACATCCTGGTCCCGGCCCAGGTGTGGCAGGGAAGTCAGGACCTAATGGTGCCCTTTGCCCACGGACGGTGGCTGGCCGATCGGATCCCGGGGGCCGAGGCCCATCTGGTGCCCGAGTTCGGCCACATGACGGCGGTGGCCCACCACCTACCCGAGGTCCATCGGTGGCTGGCCACTTACTTCTGAGCTGCCCGCGAGCGCATGTCCCAGTGCAGCCGGATTAGCAGGTACACCCCCACCAAGAATGGCACTGTCGTCAGTAGCAAGCCGATAATCCCGTCGGTGGGCGGGCGTGAGCCGATCGGTTGGTGGAGCAGCAGAAGCGTGGGGATCAGCATGAAGTAGGTGCCGCCCGGCCAGAGCACGGTGCCCAGCACCTTGTCCCTGGTCCGCCAGCGCGGCGATGACCACAGCAGGATCACCCCGAACAGCCAGCCCAGGACCGGAAGCACGATCCCGCCGACGGTGAGCATGGCTATCGCCAGCCACTCTCGCACCGGAGCCGGACCCGAGCTCGGAGGCCGGGCCCCGGCCGCGGCGGCGATGGCCTCCGGGGGCCCGAGTGTCTCCAGCGCTCGTCGCAAGGCCGCCTCCGACGCGTCTTCGGCCACGGCTTCTTGGATGTGGGACCGCAACTCCTCCAGCAGTTGGGCCTGCTGGGCGGGGGGCAGCGTGGTGGTCAGGTCACGAAGCCGGTTGAGGAAGTCGGCCACCAAGCGGGCCTCACGGGCGGTGGTCGTCAAGAGTCAGACTCCGAGTCGAACAGCACGTGGTCCACCAGCGCTCGGAAGCCGCGCCAGTCCTCGCGGAACCGCCCCAGCGCGGCGGAGCCGCCGGGGGTGAGTGAGTAATACTTGCGCGGGCGCTCGCCTCTCCCAGGGCGCCAGGAGGTGCCGACCAGGCCGGACTGGTGAAGCCGGCTCAGCAGGGGGTACACCGTGCCCTCGCTCGTCACCAGCCCGCCCAGGTCGGCCAGCGTGCGCACCAGTTCGAACCCATATCTATCTCGCTGCTCCAGCAACGCCAGGACGCAGTATTCCACCACTCCCCGGCGCAGCTCCGTCAGTGCGGAACTGGACTGGGAGTGCACTGGCCGCAGAATACTGTGTCACGCATAGTATGTCAAGCGAACTTCGAGCCGGTGGACTGGACCGGAAGGGCGGAAGCCATCACCGGCCGTCGGCCAGGGATTCCTCCGCTGCAGCTCCATAATCCTCCCTGGCAGGGGCGGTATCCGTCCCCACGCGACAGTGGTTCGGGCAACGGATTGACTGGCTCTGCAACATGGGGACAGCGATGACCGAAGCGGTGATCATCGACGGCGTCCGGACCCCGGTGGGCCGCTATGGCGGCAGTTTGGCTTCAATGCGTCCCGATGACCTTGGAGCCGCCGCCCTCAGAGCGCTGGTTGACAAGACCGGGGCGGATCCGAGCGCGGTCGAGGATGTTTACCTTGGGTGCGCCAACCAGGCGGGGGAGGACAACCGCAACGTGGCGCGGATGGCGCTGCTCCTGGCCGGCTACCCCCTGGAGGTGGCCGGATGCACTGTCAATCGGCTCTGTGGCAGCGGCATGCAGGCCGTCGCCGATGCCGCCCGCACAGTTGTGCACGGGGACGCCAAGCTCTGTGTCGGGGGCGGGGTGGAGTCGATGAGCCGGGCACCTTGGTCGGTGCCCAAGCCGGAGCGAGGGTGGCCACGAGGTCAGCAGCCGATGTACGACACCGCCCTGGGCTGGCGCTACGTCAACCCGTTGATGGAGGAGCTCTACGGGACGGACTCGATGGGCGAGACCGCGGAGAACCTGGCCGGAATGTACTCGATCACCCGTGAGGCTCAGGACCGCTTCGCGTTGGCGAGCCATCGCCGCGCGGTCGCGGCCGAGGCCAGGGGCGCCTTCAGCGAGGAGCGGATACCGCTTGAGACCAAGTTCGGCCCGGTCGCGGTCGACGAGGGCCCGCGATCCGACACCACGTTGGAGCAACTGGCCCGGCTCAAGCCCGCGTTCGCCAAGGACGGGAGCGTCACAGCTGGGAACTCCAGCTCGCTCAACGATGGGGCTGCCGCGCTCTTGCTGGCGGCAGGTGACTACGCCCAGGCGGTGGGGCTCAAGCCCATCGCGGTGGTCCGGAGCATGGCGGTCGCCGGAGTCCCACCCCGGATCATGGGGATTGGTCCGGTGCCGGCCAGTCGCAAAGCCCTTGCGCGCGCGGGGATCACCATGGAGCAGGTGGGCCTCGTCGAACTCAACGAGGCGTTCGCGGCCCAGTCGCTGGCGGTGCTCCACGATTGGGGAATGGACCCCGAGGATGACCGGCTGAACGTCAACGGGGGGGCGATCGCGCTGGGTCATCCCCTGGGGTGTTCGGGGGCGCGGATCCTGGTGACTCTGCTCCACGAGATGCGCCGGCGCCAAGTGCAGTTCGGGCTGGCCGCCATGTGCATCGGGGTGGGGCAGGGGATCGCCATGGTGGTCGAGCAGGTGCGCTGAGGCGGGCCCCGGGGGGTGCGCGGCCGTTCTGGCTGCCTGGATAAGGCGGCCGCCGAGGTCCAGGAGATCTGGCCCCACCTCACCCAGGTGTCACTGGCCCCAATGCCAGCCAGCATCGGGGGAGGTACAGCGGGCCTATCCGGTGGCACCTATCAGTTGGGGCACCATCACCAGAGCACCGCTACTCCTCCTGGGCTGCGACACTGAGGAGATGGAGATGCCGGAGGTTGAGAATCTGGTGCTGGCCAACCATGTGGAGGCTGTGAACGGGCTCCTCTACATTTCGGGAGGAGGGTGGACGGATCATTGGCGGCCGCAGCAGCCCCTCGGCGGTCCCCCGATCGTCAGCCACTTGGGGGTGGCCGTGACGGTGGTAGTCCCGGCGTCAGCTCCAACCATTCCCCAGCAGCTCTCGGTGGCCATCGAGGATGACCAAGAGCGCCAGGTGGCCGGGATGCAGACCCAGATCAACCAGGTCAGGCCACCGGGGCTCCCCGCGGGCCAGGCGCAGCGCATCTCACTGGCGCTCACCTTCAACATTGTCTTTCCGGTGGCCGGGGAGTACCGGCTGGTGGCCCGTCTGGGAATCGTCCCACCTCGCGAGTTGACGTTTCGGGTCCACGATGTGGCGCCGCCCGGGTCGGAGGTGCCGCCGGTCAACTGATGCCGTGTGGGCGGCTTCCACCAGGGTTGGCAACTGGTGGGGGAGAAGTGAGCGTTAGCACCCATAAGAGTGGTTGAGTGAACCTGGAAGAGGTCGGGGAGTAGGACTGGCGGGGTCAGGCTTGAGTGATTGCTCTTGGGAGCGCCCGCCGGCGACTGGAAGCGGGACGTTCCTGATGTGAGAGATCGGTTCGCCCCGGCGTCACGGCTCCGGCCAGGGCCAGCGCTGGTTGAGACGAAGTCTTCAGGTCGCATCGTGGCTGTGGAGGTCGGGTGCAGAGTCGGTGGCCACACGCCAAGTGAGCGATGGCCGAGCCCCCAAGGCGCCAAGCAGGCCCGGATGGATGTGGGCCGAGCGGCTCTTAGCCGACCAGCGGCACAGGTGAGGGCATGAGCAGCCGGGTTCGCCACCAGATCAGGCCGGTGGTGCAGGCGCCTTGCGTCACCACGATGAGGATCCGCACCCGGCTGCGCGTCTCGGCCGCGGACCAAGCCGTGATCGTGGCGCTGGGAACCCATCTGGGGAGGCTCGCCAGAGCGGACCTGGCCAAGCGCAGCCGGGCCGGGCTGGACCACAGTGAGGAGGTCTGGGCAGAGCGCAAGCGGGCCATCACCAAGGAGTCCTCCTCGCGCTGGGCGGGCGCGATCACCAAGGCCTCCAACGATGCCT
>JAJYPP010000034.1 GCA_021795235.1 bacterium | reverse complement strand
CTTTGGGACCACCTGGCTGGAACGGCTCCTCTTACGCGACGGGGTTAGTGATCGAGGTGCTCCACGAGAGGGGGGCGGCCGGGGCCGGCTCGAGCTGCTGGAGGACTTCATGTCGCTGGTGACCACCATCGTCACGCCACGCTGATCGATAGACTCTGGGAACTCCGCAACCAGTGCTCCGCCTACGACGCCTGCTACGTCGCGCTGGCGGAAGCGCTCGGGGCCGAGCTGCTGACCACGGACGCTCGCCTCGGTCAGGCTGTCCGAGGACTGGTCCCGGTCGCTGGGACGGGCTGACCCAGCCTGGCCAGGAAGCCAGCCACAGACCATCGGTGCCTCAGTGAAGAAAGTTGAGCAGCAGCACCGAGCCGAAGGGCACCAGCCAGCCGCTCAGGCGGGACCGCCGAACAGCTCTCCCAGCACCTCGACGGACCCGCCCGCCATATCGGCCGGCGGCTCCAGACCCAGGTGGCGGTAGGCGCCCGCGGTCGCCATCCGGCCCCTGGGGGTCCGCTTGAGCATTCCCAGCTGGATGAGGTACGGCTCCACCACCTCCTCCAGGGTGTGCGGCTCCTCGGAGAGCGCCGCCCCCAGGGTGCTGAGCCCGACCGGGCCTCCCCCGAACTGCTGGCAGATGAGGGACAGCAGCCGGCGGTCGGAGCTGCCCAGCCCGATCTGGTCCACCTCAAGCAGGCTCAGGGCCTCCTGCGCCATCTCGACCCTGATCCGCCCGTCACCCTTGACCAGGCAGTAGTCGCGCACCCGGCGCAGGAGCCGGTTGGCGACCCGAGGGGTGCCCCGGGAGCGGGAGGAGATCAGGTCCAGGGACTCCGCATCCATCTCCACCCCCAGCAGGCGCGCCGAGCGGGCGACGATCGTGCGCAGCTCCTCCGGCAGGTAGAAGTCGAGACGGAAAGTGGCGCCGAAGCGGTCCCGGAGCGGCGCCGACAGCATCCCCTCCCTGGTCGTCGCCCCGATCACGGTGAAGCGCGCCAGGGAGAGCCGGATCGTCTGCGCACCCGCCCCCTTCCCGGAGACGAAGTCGAACGCGAACTCCTCCATCGCCGGATAGAGGCTCTCCTCCACCGCCCGCTGGAGGCGATGGACCTCATCGATGAACAGGACGTCCCCGTCCGCCAGGCTGGTCAGGAGGCTGGCCAGGGCGCCCTGGAACTCGATGGCGGGACCGCTCGTGACCCGCAGGTTGACGCCCATCTCGGCTGCCACGATGTTGGCCAAGGTGGTCTTGCCCAGCCCCGGTGGCCCGCAGAGGAGCAGATGCTCGACCGGCTCCCCGCGCATGCGAGCCGCCTGCATGAGGATCTCCATCTGATCCTTCACCTGCGCCTGGCCGACGAACTCGTCCAGCCGGCGCGGCCTCAGCTGGCGGTCCAGCTCCGGCTCGTCGCGAGCGGCCTGCGGCAACATGACCTGGTCGGAGTCGATCACGCCCGCCTCCCATTGGCGGCCGGGCCCAGGCGCCGTAGGGCGTCGCGCACGACCGCCTCGATAGTCCGCTCAGGAGCCTCCGGCTGCCGCTCAGAAGCCATCTCCGCCGCCACCGCGCGGCGGGCCTCGGCTCCTGAGAAGCCCAGCGCCGCCAACGCCTCCACCGCCCGCTCGCCCAGGGCCCCGACCGGCCCGGGGGCAGCGGCTCCCGGGCTAGTCCGCAGGGACTCAACCCGGCCCTTGAGCTCGAGCACGATCCGGCGGGCGGTCTTGGCCCCGATCCCGGGCGCGGCCGCCAGCAGGTCGTAGTTCTCCTGGGCTATCGCCTCCACCAGCCCCTGCCACTCGGAGCGCGAGAGGATCGCCAGCGCAGCCTTGGGCCCGATCCGCTCAACCCCCAACAGATGGCGGAACAGCACCAGCTCCTCGGAGCTCAGAAAGCCGTACAAGGAGATGGCGTCCTCACGGACGGAGGTGTGCACCTGCAGGCTGACCTCATCCCGCTGCGCCTGCATCTGGGCGAGGGCTCGCTGGTGAAGATGGACCTGATAGCCGACTCCGCCCACCTCCAGGACCACCCACTCCTCCTCCACCCGCACCACCCTGCCCCGCAGCGAACCGATCACCCGCGCGCTCCGGTGGCGGCGCCGGCCACGGCCCGCTGCAGCCCCAGGGCATGCTGGTGGCAGATCCCCACCGCACAGGCGTCGGTGAGATCGTCAGGCCCGGCCAGGCCCGCCTCATCCAGGATCAGGCGGACCATGCGGGCGATCTGCCGCTTGTCCGCTGACCCGCTGCCGGTCACGGCCTGCTTGACCTCCGCCGGGGTGTACTCAGCCAGCTGGAGGCCCGCCTTGGCGACCGCGCAGACCAGGACCCCGCGGGCCTGGCTGACCGCCATCGCGGTGGAGGTGTTGCGGCTGAAGAAGAGGCGCTCCATGGCTACGGCTCCCGGCCGAGTCCTCACCAGGATCTCGCCCATCTGGTCCCACAACTGGAGCAACCTGGCGCCCGGCTCCGCGCCCGCGGCGGTGCGCCAGTACCCTGCCGAACTCAGCCGCAAGCGCCCCCCGTCAGCCTCGACCAACGCCCACCCGGTGAGCGCGAGACCGGGATCCACCCCCAAGACCAGCAAACCATCTCCTCTGCCCAGCCAATGCCACCAATACGGATCAGACCTCCGCCAGCGCCTCGTCAGGAAGAACCGCATTGCAGTGGACCTCACTGACGTCGTCGTGCTCCTCGAGGGCCTCCAACAGCCTCACCACCGCCTGAGCGTGCTTGAGGTCGACCTCGACCTGGTTGGTGGCCTGCATGGTCACCTCCGCGCGCTCGACCAGGTAGCCGGCGTCGGCGAGCGCCTGGCGGAGTGCCTCCAGCCGCTCTGGCGCCACGTAGACCTCCACCCCGGAGTCATCCACCTGGACATCGTCGGCCCCAAGCTCGATCGCCTCCAGCGCCAGCGCTTCAGAATCCTTGTCACCGGGGCTGATCACGATGAGCCCGGTACGGTTGAACATCCACCCCACCGAGTTGGACTCGCCCAGGCTGCCGCCGGAGCGCGCGAAGAGGTTGCGAATCGCGGCGACGGTGCGGTTGCGGTTGTCGGTCAAGGCGTCCACCAGGATCGCGACCCCTCCGGGCCCGTAGCCCTCGTAGCGGATCTCCTCGATCGCAGCCCCCTGGAGCTCACCGGTTCCCCGCTTGATCGCGCGCTCGATGTTGTCCGCAGGCATGTTCACCTCGCGGGCCTTCTGCATGGCCAGCCGCAGTCGGAAGTTGCTGCCGGGATCGGCGCCTCCCTCCCGGGCCGCCACCGTGATCTCGCTGGCCACCTTGGTGAAGGTCTGACCCTTGCGGGCGTCCACCACTGCCTTCTTGTGCTTGATCCCCGCCCACTTGGAGTGCCCAGACACGGTTTACCTCCGGTTCCATTGGCCGGTGGAAGATTTCACGATCAGTAGAACATGCATTCCCATGAATTCTACCGCCACCGGCTGCGGTCAAGAGCGTAGCACCCAAGGCGGGCGCGGCCGATCAGGCGCTCAGGGGAGTCGGAGGCGGACCAGGCGCCGCTTGCCGACCCTAAGGACGGCGCCATCAGAAAGCCGCACCGGGTCCTTCCAGCTCTGGACCAGCGAGTCATCGATTCGAACCCCTCCCTGGGTCACCAGCCGGACCGCCTCGCTGCGGGACCCGGCCAGACCCGCTTCGACCAGCAGCTCCCGCACATCCACCACCTCCCGGTCGATCCGGATCTCAGGGACGTCGGCGGGCAGTTGGTGATCGCGGAAGACGGTGTCGAACTCGAAGGAGGCAGCCCTGGCCGCCTCCTCGCCGTGGAACTGGGCGACCACGCGAGCTGCCATCAGGGCCTTCAGGTCGCGGGGGTGGAGAGTGCCCTCATCCAGGCCCCGACGCATGGTCCGGAGCTCGTCCGGGTCGGCCTCGGTGAGCAGCTCCAGGTAGGGCAGGATGAGCGGGTCCGGAACGGACATCAGCTGGCCGAACTGCTGCCCGGGCGGGTCCGCCACCGCGACCGCATTGCCCAGTGACTTACTCATCTTGCGCTGGCCGTCGAGCCCCACCAAGAGCGGCACCGTGATGATGTCCTGGGCGGGCATGCCGTAGGCCGCCTGCACCTCCCGCCCCCGCAGCAGGTTGAAGAGCTGATCGGTGCCCCCCAGCTCCACGTCCGCCTCCACCGCCACCGAGTCGTAGCCCTGCAACAGCGGGTAGAAGAGCTCGTGCACGCCGATCGGCTGCTCGGCTCGCATCCGCTGGTCGAAGTCGGAACGCTGCAGCAGCTGGGCGACCGTGGTGGTGCGGGCCAGCCGGAGCACCTGGTCCAGCCCGAACCCGGTGAACCACTCGCTCTGGCGCCGCACCTCCGCCCGGCTCTCGTCGACCACCTGGAAGAGCTGGTCCAGATAGGTGCGGGCGTTGGCGTCCACCTGGTCCGGGCTCAGTTGCGGCCGGGTCGCCGAGCGCCCGGTGGGGTCGCCGATCCTGGCGGTGTAGTCCCCGATGATCAGGACCGGCACGTGGCCGCGCTCCTGCCAGCGGCGCAGCAGCCGCATCGGGACCGTGTGCCCGAGGTGGATGTCGGGGGCGCTGGGATCCACCCCGAACTTGATCCGCAGGCTTCGGCCCTGATTGAGCCGGGCCTCCAGGCGGCCTCTGTCGACGCAGTCGACCACCCCGCGCAGGAGCGAGGCTGCAGGCGAACTCGTAGGCTCTGCGGTCACTTGAGGCAAGAGGGTACCGCAGCGCCGCTCAACCGGGCCGCTCGCTCTCCGGCAGGCGGTAGGCGCTCCGAGCGGGCTTGACCGGGCGCATCATGAACTCGGGGCGGCGCTGCCCATCGGGCCCGACCCCGGGCCGGGACAGAGCCAGCCATTCCCGGTACACCTGCCGGCTCTTCTCGGTGTCGACGAAGACGTCGCCGTAGCGATCGCCCTGGCGGGCCGGCTCCAGCCGGATCCGCTGGAGCCAGCAGTGCATCCCCGACCAGGGGTCGGGCTGGACCGGGAACGCCAGGTTCTGATGAACCCCGGGGTCGTCCCACCAGATCCGCTCGCTGTCGGGATCGGCGGACTTGAAGGGTCCAACCCCAGTCCGGTAGCGCAGCAGCCACCCCGAGGCGGTGGGCCGGGAGAGCTCAACCGCTCCGGAGGCCCACCGACTGCCCTCGCCCTCGTGGACCCGCCACCTGCCCATGTGGTGGGACAGCGCGCAGACCCCGGGCCGGATCCCCTGGGTCGCCCAGACCCGGCAGACGAAATGGCCGATGGCGGTCGAGATCCTGGCCAGGTCCCCGGTCGAGAGACCGTGCCGGTCTGCGTCCTCCTGATTGAGCCACAGGGGATGACTGTTGGAGATCTCGTTCAAGTACTTGGCATTGCCGGACCGAGTGTGGATCAGGGTGGGCAGTCGGAAGGTCGGCACCAGCACCAGTTCACCCCTCTCCAGGTCGATCCGACGGCGGGAGACGTGGGACTCGATGTAGCCGGGCACCGCCTGGTCGCCGAACCCGAAGTCCCGCATGCTGGTCGAGTAGATCTCCAACTTGCGCGACGGGGTGAGCCAGCCCTGGGTCGCGGTGCCGTCCTCATGCAACACCCCAACCGACCCCGCCTCGCCCACCAGCGGCGCCGCCTCGGCTTCGGAGACCGGCCGCCGCAGCACACCCTGCTCGTCGGGCGAGGTTCCGTCGACCTCGGCTGACGTCAGCACCCGCTCATCGAGGCGGTACTGGTCGCGCTCCAGCTCGACCACCCCGTACTTGCGCATGTAGGCGAGCGGGCTCAATCCGGAGGCGGCCGCCTTCTCGGGCAGGCCCGGCACCTGGTTCTCGAAGACGAAGCGGTAGTACTCGTCCACCGTGATCTTCTCGCCGGGGCGGTACGGGGACTCGAAGTAGCGCCTGATGCCCAGCTCCCCGTCCGGGTCGATCCGCCAGGAGAGCTCGAACCAGAACTCGTTCTCCTCCCAGACCTCCCCAGGGTTGGCTTGCCTGGTATCCGTGACGTGATCGCCGCGCCGCTCCATCGCCACCCGCCTGACCGGCTGGCGGAAGGAGAGCCAGCGCCCCGCATGGGTCTCGTACGACTGGGTGTCGTGACGTTCGGCCGAGTGTCCCATGGGCAGCACGTAGTCGGCGAACTGGGCAGTCTCCGACCAGGTTGGGGTCAGGGCCACGTGGCAGCCGACCAGGCTCTCGTCGGTCAGCGCCTCCATCCAGCTGAAGCCGTCCGGGTTGGTCCACACCGGGTTGTAGACCCGGCTGAAGTAGACCTCCAGGTGACCGCGGCCGTCCTTGAGGAGGTGGGGCAGCAGAAAGGACATCTCGTTGGTCGAGACCGGGTACTCGCGGGGCCAGGTCAGCTCGTTCCACTCGGTCACCGGGGGGGGCATGTTGGGGCCGTGCGGAATGAACTTGTCCCACCCGTTGGGGCTGGTGCCCCCCTTGGTCCCCACCGACCCCGTCAGCACCAGCAGCAGCCACAGGCAGCGGGCCACCTGCCAGCCACCGTAGTTGCCGGCGCACGCGGATCTCCAGACATGGGCCGCCAGGCGGTGATCGCTTTCGGCGACCATCTCCGCCATCCGCTCCACCTGCTCCACGGGGATCTGCGCCTCCTCCGCTGCGAACTCGAAGGTGAATCGGGAGTAGTCGGCCTCCAGTTGCTGGAGGAAGCTCTCAAAGGTCACGGCCTCCTGCGGATGGCATTCCTCCAGGTAGGTCTTCCAGTTCAGCCACCTCTTCATGAACTGCCGATCCACCCGGCCCGTGCGCAGCAGGTAGGCGGCGATGGCCAGCAGGATGGCGGCCTCGCTGCCCGGCCAGGGAGTGACCCAGAGGTCAGCCTTGGCGGCGGTGTTGGAGAGCCGGGGGTCGATCACCAGGAGGCGGGCCCCGTTCTGGCGCGCCTCCATGATGCGCTGGGCGTGGGGGTTGAAGTAGTGGCCGCTCTCCAGGTGGCTGGAGAGCAGCAGGATCACCTTGGCGTTGGCGTAGTCCGGCGAGGGGCGGTCGTAGCCCGCCCACAGGGTCATCCCGAAGCGAGCGCCCGCGGAGCAGACGTTGGTATGGCTGTTGTGTCCGTCCACCCCCCAGGCCATCAAGAATCGCTCCGCGAAACCATCCTCACCCGAACGCCCCACGTGGTACATCACCTCGCGCCGCCGGTCCTCCTGGATCGCCCGCCGGATCCGCTGGGCGATGTCATCCAGGGCCTGGTCCCAGCTCACCTGCTCCCACTGACCCCCTCCCCGCGGGCCCACCCGCCTTAGCGGATGCAGGATCCGCTCGAGGTCGTCCAGTTGGTTGACGGTCGCGGGCCCCTTGGCGCAGTTCCGCCCCCTGGATCCAGGGTGGGCCGGGTTGCCCTCCAACTTGCGGATCGAGAGGTCCTCCTGGTCCACATAGGCAAGCAGTCCGCAGCCCGACTCGCAGTTGAAACAGGTGGTGGGCACCAGGGTGTAGTGATGCTCCACCCGCCGCGGATGCGCTCGCGCGTCCAACTCCACGTGGTCGTCCCAATCCTCCGGCGCCGGGAAGTTGCGCAACCGCTCGTGGCCGCGCTGGCCGGGAAGCTCCGGCCGGCCGGAGCCAGGCGGCGGTGAAGAGGACGGCATCCCGCCGTTGCCCTCAGGAGAGCGGGACATCCTGCCCCGCCCTGACGAACGCGGTCTCGTAAGCCAGTAACCCCGGTTGCACCAGCACCCCGGCGAGGGCCCCCACGCCTGCCGCCGCCTGGGGCAGGGAGCCGCTGGCGAGCCCGATCACCACCACCGGGGCTGCCACCGCTCCCAGCCAGAACTCCCGAGCGTACGGGCCCAGGATCATGATCCTGGCCGCCATCGCGGCCTGACGGCTGGGGTGATGCCCCACATGCTCCAGGGTGAGCAGGAGCAGATGCACGGCCGCCGAGACGACCAGCAACACCAGCAGGAACCTGGTCTCCGCCGCGCTCTGCGAAGCCAGCAGGCCCACCACCAGCAGCGCGCCCGAGCCCGCCAGCAGCGCCTGGTCGAGCAGGTGCCAGAAGAAGATCGGCGACTGCCAGAGGTCTCGGCCCTCGGCCTGGTTGAACAGAAGCGCCGAGTAGCCGGCGGTGACGATCGCCACCGGCAGTACCACCCAGCGCAGGATGCCGAAGGCAAGCGCGGTGGCAGCCCCGCTCAGCACCCTCGTGCTCGCCAGCACCCCCAGCAGCAGCCAGAGTCCGCTGAGCGCGGAGTAGACCGAGAACGCGACCGTGCCCCACACCAACCAGGAGGTGGGGTTGAACTTCAAGAAGATGTAGAGAAAGCGCTCCGGTCGCTTCAGGTCCCAGATCAGCAGCACCCCGGTCACCAGCGAGAACAGGAAGGCCAGGACGGGCGCCCCCAGCAGGATCTCCCCCTCCAGTCGGCCGTTGGCGATCAGGGCCAGGGCTGCCACCAGCAGGGCCCCGGTGGCGACCGACTTGGTCCAGAGATAGCCGGAGACCCGCCATCCCCAGGGCCTGGGGTGGGAGGTGTTCAAGGTGGTGCGAGCGGCCTCCGGCGGGCGCTCCTCCTGCTGGGCGGCGAACTCCAGACGCTGGCGGTCGGGGGTGGAGAAGATGTAAGTGTCGGCCACCGGCGCCTCCAGAGGATCGAGGGCCACCCGGTCGGCGCCCAAGTAGAAGACGTTGGGGTGGGTGTTCTGCTCGGGGGCGCGCACCGCGGTCGGCCTCTCGGCGACGAGCCGGCTGATGCCGCTCTTGGGGTCGTCGAGATCCCCCACCCAGATGGAGTGGGTGGGGCAGACCACCACGCAGGCCGGCTCCAGCTGCTGATCCACCCGATGGGCGCAGAAGTTGCACTTGGCGGCGGTGTGAGTATCGGCGTCGATGTAGATGGCGTCGTAGGGGCAGGCCTGCAGGCAACTCTTGCAGCCGATGCAACGGTCGCCGTCGAAATCCACGATCCCGTCGGGCCGCTTGAAGAGTGCCTTGGTGGGACAGATCCGCACACAGGGCGCGTCGCTGCAGTGGTTGCAGCGCATCACCGCGAACTCCCGAGTGGTCGCGGGGAAGGCCCCCTTCTCCACGTATTTGACCCAGGTACGGAACTGGCCGACCGGGACTTGGTGCTCCGTCTTGCAGGCGACCGTGCAGGCGTGGCAGCCGATGCAGGTGCCCTGGTCGATGGCGAAGCCGTATCGCAAATAATCCCCTGGGTAGCCCCCCGTTTGACCGGTTGTCCGGAGTTTATCGTCTCCCGGGGCCACCTGTCCATCGGCCAAGTGGCACCGACTGGGCGTAACGACGGCCCAAAACGGGCTCCGCCTACGCGCTCTCCCGCTGGGTCGGGCTTGACTGCTGAGCGGCCACCCGCAGCCCGGTGCGACCCAACCAGTCGACCGAGAAGCTGTAGCGATCAGCCCTGATGAGGGTGCTGCGCCACTCGATAGGGGTCAGCTGGGCGTAACCCAGGCGCTCTATCTGGAAGGCCCCGGTCCCCCCCCGCAACTTGAGCAAAGCCCGCTCGGTCATGGTGGGCACCACCGCCCGAATCTCCTCGCTGCCGCTGTCGGGCCGCACCCCGCAAAGCTCAGCCATCTGGTCGTAGAGGGCTGAGTGGGAGAAGTCGGCCTGCAGCAAGGGCCAGCCCAAGCCGGCCGGGACCCAAGCCCGATCTATCGCCAGCGGGTCCGAGTCGGCCAGACGCAGCCGCTCCAGGTAGATGAGGGGAGCGTTGGATGCCAGCCTCAAGCGCGCCGCCACCAATGGGTTGGTCGTCTGCTCCAGGGTTCGGACCTGGCTGCGCTGCTGGGCTCCCTGCCCCTCGACGAACCGGAAGAGGCTGTAGAGCGCCCCCAGGGGCTGATGGAACTGGGAGGCCACCACCCGCGACCCCCGTCCGCGCCGGGAGTCCACCAATCCGTCGGAGCGCAACTTGCGCAGGGCCTCGCGCACGGTGTGCCGGCTCACCCCATAGGTGGCGGAGAGGGCCAGCTCGGTAGGGAAGCTGCTCAGAAACTCGCGGGCGTCGATGCGGCGCCGCAACTCGGCTGCGAGCTGAGCCCAGAGCGGCAGCGGATCGTCGCGCCGCAGCGCCCTGGCATCTGGCCGCCCAGTAGACCCTGACTCGCTCACCTCACCGGGCCCCCCGCCTCCTGCTGATGTCGCCATGGAATTCTCCCAAGCCGGCTGCGAATCCACAAGCGGGCCACCGGTGAGGGTCCGACGGCCCCGCCTGCTGTACGCTGCCGCCGTTCCCTCCAGCCGTCGCTTGCTATCCTGACGGCACGAGCTGGTATGTGCGCTAGTCCGGACAATTTGGTCGGCCAGGCGTCATGCGAGGAGGATCCGCCCAGTGCAAGTCGTCGTGGTTGAGACCCCCGAGCTGGGCGACCGGAGCTACCTGGTACATGACGGGCGGGTCGGGTTCGTGGTCGACCCCCAGCGGGACATCGAGCGGATCCTGACCGAGGTCGACCGCGCCGGGATTCGGGTGACCCACGTCCTCGAGACTCACATCCACAACGACTACCTGACCGGGGGCCTGGCGCTGGCCGGGCGCTTGGAGGCAGCCTACGTGGTGGCGGCGGCCGACCAGGTGGAGTTCTCCCGGGTTCCGGCCGTGGCAGGGAGCGAGTTCGGGATCGGGGAGCTGTTGGTGCGGGCCCTGCACACCCCGGGACACACCCCCAACCACCTCTCCTACCTGGTCTTCGAGCAGGGCGAGCCCCGCGCGGTTCTGACCGGAGGGTCGCTCCTGTACGGCACCGTGGGGCGCACCGACCTCATCTCGGCCGAGCTGACCGATACCCTCACCCGCCAGCAGTTCCACTCCGCGCGCCGGCTCATGGCCGACCTGCCCGACCCCACCAGGGTCCTGCCCACCCATGGGTTCGGCAGCTTCTGCGCCTCCTCCGAGACCTCATCGACGGGAGATGGCGACATGGCCAGTGAGAAGCGGCAAAATCTGGCGGCCACCTGCCGCGGCGAGGATGAGTTCGTAGCCACCGTGGTCGCCGGATTGGGACCGTACCCGTCGTACTACCGCTTCATGGCCCCCCTCAACCGTCGGGGCCCGACCGCTGTGGCCGAGGCTCAGGTGGAGGCCCCCGGCGTCGAAGAGCTCCGCCGCCGGCTTGAGGACGGCGCGTGGGTGATGGACATCCGCCCCCGCCGCGAGTTCGCCCGGAAGCACCTGGCCGGCAGCGTGGGCATGGAGCTCTCGCCCAACTACTTCTCCACCTACGTGGGTTGGCTGGCGCCTTTCGCAGACCCGATCACCCTGATCGCCGACGGCCAGGAGCAGCTGCAGACGGCCCGGCGCGATCTGATGCGGATCGGGCTGGACCGAGTCGAGGGCAGCGCCCTTGGGCTGGGAGGCGACCCGAGCCGGCTGCCGACTCGTTCGTACCCGGTCGTGGATTTCCGGGGACTGGCTGACTCCGGGGCCCCTGGGTCCTCGGTATTGGATGTGCGCCAGCGCGACGAGTGGCGCCGGGGCCACATCAGCGGCTCCCAGAACATACCGATCCAGGACCTGCCGCGCCGGCTCTCAGAACTCCCGACTGCAGAGCTCTGGGTCCACTGCCAGAGCGGCTATCGCGCCAGCGTCGCCGCCAGCCTGATGGATCGGGCAGGGCACTCCGTGGTCCTCATCGACGACGACTTCGACAAGGCGCACCAGTCCGGTCTTTCGATCGAGCGTTGAAATCGGGCCTGGGCCCGAAACGGCGGTCGCACGGACGCGGACGGTACCGGGCCCGGTTGCGGCCCCAAGCTCGTGAGAGTCGGGGTCGGCCACTCGGGCAGACCCTCGTCCCCTGCCCGAGTGGCATGGTCGTAAGATCCGACCGATCAGGTTCGGTCGGACAGCATTGTCCATCGGCTCCGGTTGAGCGGAGCAGCGCCAGTCTTAGGCAGCGTCGTTGTCGGGGAGCGCCATGAGCGGACCGTGGGTGGGCCGGTCGCAGAGCCGGCGCGAGGACCAGAGGCTGGTGACGGGCCGCGGGGCCTATCTCGACGACCTGGCGATCACCGGCTGCCTGCACCTCGCCTTCGTGAGGAGCCCGGTCCCCCACGCCCGCATCGGGCATCTCGACCTCACCGCGGCGCGGCAGGCACCGGGGGTCGTCGACGTCGTCACCGCCGCCGACCTGGACGGAACCACGGGGACGCTCCCCCTGCACCGCACCCTGCCAGAGGGCTTTCTCATAGCCGACACCCCCATGCCGATCCTGGCCGGCGTGGAGTCGCTGTTCGCGGGGGAGGCGCTGGCCGCGGTGGTGGCGGAGTCCCGGCCGGCCGCTGTCGACGCCGCCGAGCTGCTGATGCCGGAGATTGAACCCCTGCCCTCCACGGGGAGGGTCCGGGAGGCGCTCCACGGTGGCCCCATCGTCCAGGCGGTCGCCCCCGACAATGTGCTGTTCTCCTACCGCCGCTGCCAGGGCGATGTCGGCGGCCAGTTCGCGCGGGCGGACCGGACGATCAGGGCCAGCTTCGAGATCCTCCGGCTCCATCCCGCCTCCCTGGAGGCCAGGGGCTGCGTGGCCTGGTTTGACCCCGACACCCAGATGCTCACGCTGTGGTGCTCGTCGCAGGACCCCCACCGCCCCCGTCTGCAGCTGGCCAGCGTCATCGGCCTGCCCCTGGAGCGGGTGAGAGTCGTGGTGCCCGATGTCGGCGGCGCCTTCGGCGGCAAGGGTGGACTCGCGCCCGAGCACGCGGTGGCGGCGGTTCTGGCAATGCGCACGGGCCGGCCGGTGAAATGGGTGGAGACCCGTTCCGAGAGCTTCCTGGCCGCCTATCAGGGGCGCGGCATGGAGGCCGACTGCGAGCTGGCGGTGGACTCGGCCGGGCATCTGCTCGGGTTCAGAGCCCACTTGATCTTCGACGCCGGCGCCTACCTGCTCGGGCACACCGCCGTGGTCGCAGCCACGGCCGCCAGCCTGGCCACGGGCGCATACGCCATCCCCGCGGTCGAGCTGGACATCGTCGGGGCGGCGACCAACAAGGTGCCCACCGGTCCATATCGGGGGGCAGGCAGACCTGAGGCCACCTTCCTCATCGAGCGCATGGTGGATCTTGCGGCCTCTGAGTTGCGGCTCGACCCGGCCGAGATCCGCCGCCGCAATTTCATCGGGTCGGACGCCTTCCCGTACACGGCGGCCACGGGAACGGAATACGACTCCGGCGACTACCAGGGGCTGCTGCAGACCGCGCTCGACCGAGCCGACCACCACGCCTTGGAGGCGGCGAGGGCATCGGCTCGGGCCCAGGGCCGGCTCCTCGGGATTGGGATGGCGCTCGCGGTCGAGTCGAGCGGCAACGGCGGCTGGGAGACCGCCACCGCCGGACTGGCGCCCGATGGACACGTCCTGGTCCTGCCCGGCTCCAGCGACCACGGCCAGGGGCACGCGACCACTTTTGCGCAGATCGTGGCCGACGCCCTGAGCCTGCCCCCATCCCAGATCGAGGTCCGGGGTGGGGACTCCTCAGAGGTCCCGCTCGGGGTTGGGACCTTTGGCAGTCGCTCGGTGACCGTGGGCGGCTCCGCGATCCTGCTGGCGGTGGAGGATCTCCAGCACCGGTGCCTGGCCTGGGCCGCCCACCTGCTCGACGTCCCCGAGGACCATCTCCGGTGGCGGGCGGGCGCGGTGGTCGGCCCGGAGACCGGGCAGGAGGTCACCCTCGCTGACATCGCCCAAGCCGCCCAGGGTACCGCCCTCGAGGCCGAGCTGCCCGAGCTCAAGGGTGCCGGCCGCTTCCAGATCAAGGCCCCGGCGGTTGGATCCAGTGCCGCGGTGGTGGCGTTGGAGGTCGACCCGGAGACCGGGACGACCCGCCTGCAACGGATGGTTGTCATCGACGACGCCGGCACCATCGTCAACCCCACCCTGGCCGAGGGTCAGGTCGTGGGCTCCAGCATCCAGGGAGTGGCCGCGGCCCTCTTCGAGGAGGTCAGCCACGATCCCGACGGCCAGCCCCTCACTGAAGGGTTCCTGACCTACGGGATCCCGACCATGCCCGACCTGGACTTCGAGCTGATCACCGGCTTCCGGCCCACCCGCTCGCCGCTCAGTCCCCTGGGCACCAAGGGCGTCGGCGAGACCGGGTGCATCGTGGTGCCCGCGGCCGTGGCCAACGCCGTTGCCGATGCCCTGGCCCCGCGCGGGATCGACCCCGGGAGTCCCCCGTATTCACCGGAGCGGGTCTGGCGCCGCCTGCGAGGGGCCTGAGTCGGGCGACTCGGGCCCCGGTGCCCACGAAGATCAGAGGCGCCGCCCCCACCTTCCGGACCAAGGCAAGGGGACGGTGTCGGGCTGGCCGGTGGGGCGGACCCGCCGGCAGCGCCCTCTGCCGTCATCGTCCGCTGCCACAGCGGTGAACCTGAGTCGAGCCCGCTGCTGTGACACCCCTCGCGGGGTCCCTCTGCCGTTGCCAGGTTCGGTTCTGGCCTCAGCGCAGACCGCCTGCGCCGAAGCGCTGGCCCTACGTCCACGCCTCAGGTGCCCGGTCATCCGAGCCGCCGCCCGTACCGTCCGAGGACGGCCCGGGAACGAGCGGGGCCGTGGCTCCAACTGAGCCACGCCTGGCGTGGTCCGTCCAGTCGCGGAGGTTGTGTGCGGCGGCCCCCCTGCTTGATGTCCATCTCCGCTCACTGTGGCTCACCGTACGTGCAGCTGTTTGCCCCCCGATCTCCTGCCCACCCGGCGGAATCCGGACGCGCGGCGGTGCCGGCCAGGATCCGTGGACTCAGAGCCGGCTATTCCCCCGGACTCGGACAAAGAGCCGCCGCTTCAGCCCCACGTCACCACAGAGCGCCGGTACCCACCTATAGTGAGCTGCCAGCCAGGCACGATGACGGCGCGCCGGTGCCCTGGCGCTCTGAGTTGTGACCGTGACCATGGTCGTTGCCACCGGCTCCACCCAGCCCGGCGGGGCCGAGGCGCCCCGAACCCGGACCCCGGATCCGATTCTCGTGGGTCGCGCGGACCATGTCGAGACCGTTCGCAGGCTGATTGCGGCAGCCCGGGTGGTCACCGTCGTCGGACCTCCGGGGATGGGCAAGAGCGCGATCGCGCGTCAGGTCGCACAGGCCTCTCCCGCCTCGGCCCTGGCCGAGATCGCAGGGCTCACGGAGCGTGGCGCCGTGGTCCGGATCGCGCACAGCGTGGATCAGGGTGGCTACTGGCTGGTGACCTCGCGCGGCAACGTCTACCGCTTCGGGGACGCCGGCTGGTACGGCTCCATGGCCGCCAGGAGGCTCGGGGCGCCCGTGGTCGGGATGGCCGCGACCCCCGACGGCCACGGCTACTGGCTGGTGACCTCGCGCGGCAACGTCTACAACTTCGGAGACGCCGGCTGGTACGGCTCCATGGCCGCCAGGAGGCTCTGGGCACCGGTGGTGAGAGGCTCGGCGGTGAGCGCGATCCCCTCGGCATAGGTGGGACCTACTGGGCTGATGCGTCTGAGGCGAGGGCCCGTTGTTGCAACCCCAGGCGTGCTCTGTTCGGAATGATCCCAGCACAGTGCGCTGCCCACCCAGGCGGCCTGAGGCAGCCGACCTAGCCTATGGCTGCAGATAGCGAGCCGGATCGGCGTCGAACGCCTCGGCGCAGCCCGGATTGCAGAAGTAGTAGTCAGTCTCCCGGTGGCGACGATGCGCTGCCGCATGCTCGGGAGCGATCGTCATGTGGCACACCGGGTCGACCACCTGATTGGGCCGCTCTGCGGGCGAGATCGACTGATCCATGGTGTCCTCCTTCTCTGTTGGGGCGGTGTTTGCTGGGTGGGTGTGGCTGCCGCCGTGGCCGACTGCGACCAGGGAGCGGGCGACGGCGCTGGAGACCACCGCCATCGGCTCGGTGGTCTCCCCGGAACCGGTGAACCGTTCGGGGTCGGCCGCAAAGCGCACCCGGCACCGGTCCGAGCAAAACCAGTAGCTCTTCTCGTCCCAGGTCGTCTCGGCCGGCGCGTCGGCGATCCGGACCTGCATGCCGCACACCGGGTCGATGGCGAACCCGGCGCCTCCACCCAGCTGCTCGCGGTGGCGTTTCATCCACCACAGCCCGGTGAAGACCAGGAGGAACACGATGTTGAGCACACTCGTGTAGTTCCACGAGAAGTCAACCGCGACCACCGATGCTCGCCGCACCTGGGGGACAAGGCCCACCGCCGAGAACAGCTCCCCCACCGCCAGGCCGGCGATCGCCATCACCACGTAGAACACCAAGACCAGTCGTAGAGTCAGACGCCAGCCGTAGAACTTGCGGTAGATGAGGATGAGCGGCATCGAGATGAGGTCGGCGAAGACGAAGGAGATCACCCCACCGAAGCTGATGCCCCCTTTCCACAGGGCGGCGGCGAGAGGGACGTTCCCGACCGAGCACACCCAGCTCACCATCGCGATCACCGGGCCAATCGCCGCGTTCTCCACGCGGGTCCAGCCCCCGTGGCCGGTGACGAACAGGGCGGACCATACCGTCGCCGGAACCAGCGCAGCCAGGAAGCCGGCCACGGTGTAGCCGATCACCAGCTCCTTGCGGAGCATGGTCACATCCGCGATGGCGTAGGTTGCGGCGTCGGCCCATGCCCCCTTGGAGCGGAGCTTGGTCGCCCAGGGCGCCTGTTCCACCGTCCGCCGGTGCTCGCCGCGAGCCTGCTCCAGCGCCTCCCAGCGGGCCCTGTCGGCTCCATCGGCTGGTGGGCCACCCTTCCTGGCCTCGCTGTCGCCTGCGGGCCTGGCGAGGCCCCGGCGCGCCGTCTCCACCAGCGGCCCACGGAAGACCAGGCCGCCGACCAGCACCAGCAAGACGATCATCAGCGGGCCACCCACCAGCTCTGCAGCGGCGAACTGCCAGCCGATCAGCACCAGAAGCACCAGACCCAGCTCGATCACCAGGTTGGTTGATGCCACCATGAAGACCATGGCCGCCACGAAGTCCGCGCCCTTCTGGAACAGCGACTTGGCCATGGCGCTGGCGGCGTAGGAGCAGCTGGAGGACATCGCCCCGAACCCGGAGGCACGGGCGACCGCCGCCGGGCGGTGGTTCCCCAGGGTCCGCTGCATGTTCTCTTTGGAGACGAACGCCTGCACCGCGCCGGACAGTCCGAAGCCCAGCACCAGTGCCCAGAGCGTCTCCCAGAACATGAAGAACGCCTCGCGGATGCCCTGGCCCATGTCGACAACAAACCCCGGCAACGTCGCGGCCAGCACCGGCGCGTGGGCGGCGGCGACCACCTCCAACCCGGTCACTTTGCCGGCGCAGCGCCGCCGCACGGGCCCGAAGCGTCAGGTTCGGGACTGTCGCTTTCCCCGCTGACAGAGCGGTCGTCGCGGTGGCCGGCAGCGCGGCGGAGGCTTCGGGCGATGTCGAGGAGCTCCCTGGCGACGAAGCGGAGCTGCCCAGAGGGGCCGGTCGCGCAACCGGGGAGGTCCTCGTCGACAACTGGGCAGCTGGGCGCGGCGCGCTGGCGGCTGAGGCTCATCGCCGGCTCACAGCCGCATCACCTGGCGGATCGTCGCCGCCACCTCCGAGAGCTCGGCAGAGGCACCGCCGGGAGTGCGGGCGGCGGCGACCACACAATGGCCCAGGTGGTCGTTGAGCAGCCCCACCGCGACCTCTTGGAGAGCCCGGGTGGCCGAGGCCACCTGGATGACCACGTCGGGGCACCAGCTGTCGGCTTCGATCATCTTCTGGAGACCTCGGACCTGTCCCTCGATCTTGCGCAGGCGAGCCAGGTAGTCCTCCTTCCCCGAGGCATAACCTCGAGTGACGCGAGCGGCCGGGCCAGATCGCGTTGGGGTTGAATGGGGCCCGTCCCCGGAGCCGGCTCCTGCGTTGGTGGAAACCACCGCCGTCTCAGGCTGCTGGGGCGGCCGGCGCGGCTGTCTCATGAGGTCGGCGGCCCACTTGCCGGCTGGTCCGTGGCCTTGTCCTGGGGGTCGGGCTGGCCCGGCTCGGTGCGCAGGAGGCCCTCCACTCGCTGCTCGAACTCGGCGAACTCGATCTCACCACGGGCGTAACGCTCCCGCAGCGTGAGCAGGGGATCCTCCCTCACCGGCACGCCGAACTGCGCTCCCCGCGCGGGCAAGCCCGGACCGGGCCATGAGCCAGATCGGCGAGTTGAGCTCCTCGCCAGCGCATAGGCGCCCCCGATCAGGAGGCCCAGCACGATGACCATCCCCATCCACGCGAGGGCAACCCCCCACATGGACGCCTGCGCGCCTCCCCAAGACATCATGGCGGACACCTCCTCGATCGAGGCCCAATACCGGACCCAGGACCAGTCTACCACGCGCTACCCATGGGGGGTATGACCATGGGTTGTGGCTGGAAAGGCGCTGCCCGAGACCGCGCCCGAGGTCGATCATGGACCCTGACGGCAACGGTCGACCGGCGGATCCCATGGGGCACCCACCCCGTGGCGATCGGGATCAGCGTCGCGGTCCTCCCAGCCGCCGCCGTCGGCATTGGAGTTGGTCTCGGGCCCCAGCGTGTCTCGCCGGGCCCGGCAGCTGAGATCAAAGGGCTGGCAGTCGCGCCGATGTCGAGCGATGCCTGGGCCGAGGGCGGAGCGTTGGGGTCGTGCCCGTGTGGAGTGCCCCACGGCACCCGTTCCCGGTGTGGACAGGGTTGGGTCGGCCGGAGCCGGGCCGGCGCCAGCACCGGGGCGGCGGCCCAACCTTGCTCCGTTGAGACTTGACAGCCCGAGTTGAAACGGTGCTATGGTGGAGGCAGGTTACTGGAATCAGACGGAGGTGAGTGAAATGCGAACCCTCTGGACATTGCTGAGGCAGACCAGGGCGGAGTGATCGGCCCCCCGAGGCCGTGTCACGACGGTGGCCTCGCCCACCGCCAGGTTTGTCGGGCCTCGGCGCAGGGCTGACTGACTACCCGAATGTAGTCCGGCTTATCCGCTGGACTCGGTGCCAAGCACCGGCAAATTTCAGAGCGGGCCCCCAGGGGCCCGCTCTTCATTTCATTCCCGGGTCGATCTGACCGCCCGAGTCCCTCCGGGCAGAATCATGAACCGCAGCAGCGAGGGATCGCGAACGCCCACCCTGGGACCGACCGCAATCTGGTCTTCCATGGGTCGCTCCCCCCTTTCGAACCAGAACTCCGCAGACCGCCTGGAGCAGAGGTCCAAGCGGTTGTGGCGAAGGTCTATACCCAACGCGGAGCAGAGTCGGGCCGGCCCATCAAGGCGCCGTCCCCCCAGCAGCGAGCTGGGCAGAGCTGCTCTGAGCAGCACCGCCTCGGCCCGGCCCCGGGGTCCGGTGACGACATTGAGGCAGTGGTGCATGCCGTATATGAAGTAGACGTACGCCACCCCGGGGGGGCCGTACATGGGCAGGTTGCGCGGCGTGGGACCCATCCGCGCGTGCGAGGCTGGGTCCTGCTCTCCCAGATAGGCCTCGGTCTCACAGATGCGGACCGGGATCACCCCCGTCTCACTTCTCCTCACCAACCAGCAGCCGAGCAGGTCCCGGGCCACCTCCGGGCTGGGGCGAGCGAAGAACCGGCGCCCCAGCCGCGGTCCACGCAGAAGCTGGGCGGGTTGGTCCTCCACCACTCCCGGATCAGCGGACGCTGGCGCCTGACACCTCCTTGAGGATGGCGCCGACCCGGTCCCTGAGCTCGGCCCCCTGGCGGCCGGTCAGCGTGCGCTGAGGATCGCGGAACACGATCCGGAAGGTCCACCCCTTCGACTCGGATCCCAACTGGGGGCCCTGGTACTCGTCCAAGACCGAGATCTCCTCCAGCTCCCGCGGGCCCTCCAGCCGGACCCGGGAGAGCGCCTCCCCGAGCCTGGCCCGCAGCGGCACCGCGACCGCCAGGTCGACGATCAGAGGCGGGGTCGCAGCCAGATCCCGGACCAGGCCCGGCCTGCCCCCGGGGACGAGCCAGCCGTCCACCCGGACCTCCGCCACCACCACCCGGCCGCGCAGGTCCAGGGCAGCCAACGCCCGGGGGGCGACCTCGCCAACCACGCCCCGGAGCGCGCCTCCGCTCCAGACCTCGGCGCAGCGGCCGGGGTGGAGACCGGGGTGGGATGCTGTCCGCAAGCTCACGTCCTCCAGGCTGAGGCGCTCTCCCAGCGCCTGGCAGACGCGGAGCAGGTGGCGGAGGCTCTCCGCGCCATCGTCCGCGCCGGCTTCCGCCGCCTGGTCCACCACCCCCAGCAGCTCGGGCTCATCGGGCCTTTCGCCTGCCGCGGTGGACCAGAAGACCCGGCCCTGCTCGAAGAGGCGAACGCGCTGGCGCCCTCGCGACTGGTTCAGATGGCAGCTCGCCAGCAGGCCCGGCAGGAGTGAGACCCGGAGTCCCTCCAGGGACCCCGACAGCGGGTTGCCGATCCGCAACATCCGCTGGCTCTCCCCCATCCCCACCACCGGCGATGGGCGCCCGGGATCGGTCAGGCTCAGGGTGATGCACTCGGTGAAGCCCGCTCCCATCAGGATGTCGCCGGCCAGCCGAGCTGCCGCGGTCCCCTCCTGCGGGGCCGGAGGCTGGCGCAGGGGCGGCAGGGTTGAGGGCAGCCGCTCATAGCCCAGGATTCGGCCCACCTCCTCCACCAGGTCAATGGGAACTCTGAGATCGGTGCGCCGGGCCGGCGGTGTGGCCAGGATCTCCTCGGCCCTCAATTCCACCGCGAACCCGAGCCGCTCCAGGGCGGAGCCGGACTCCGCGCCGCTGACCTCCATCCCCAGCAGCCGGGAGATCCGCTCGGCAGAGATCCGGATGGCGGACCCAAGCCCGGGCAGAGCCCCCGCCGTCACCGGACCTGGGCGCGGAGCCACCCCCAGGTGGTCGTGCAGGAGGCGAGCGAAACGCCTGGCGCCATCCGGCGCCAGATTGGGGGAGAGGCGTCGCTCGAACCGGGATGACGCCTCGGTCCTCAGCCCCAGCCTCCTGGAGGTCCCCCGGATCGACGTCCACTGGAAGCTCGCTGCCTCCAGCAGGAGGCTGGTCGTAGACTCCGTGACCGCCGAATGGGAGGAGCCCATCAGGCCGGCTACGGCGGCGGGTCCGCCATTGGCGGCTATCACCAGCGCCCGATCGTCCAGCTGGCGTTCCTGCCCGTCCAGCCCCACCATGCGCTCGCCCGCCCGGGCCCGCCTGACCTCGATCGCGGTCATTCCCTCGGCTCCCCGGATGCGCTCCAGGTCGAAGGTGTGCAGCGGCTGCCCCATGTCCAGCATCACGTAGTTGGCCAGGTCCACCACCGCCCCCAGCGACCGCTGGCCAACCGCCAGCAGCCGGCGGCGGACGAAGAGCGGGGCCGAGCCCCGGGGTATCCCCGAGAACCCTTCGGCGATGTAGAGCGTGCACAGGTCGGGGGCCGAGATGCGCACTGTCACTGGCCCCGCCAGCGGCTCTCCCCGGCGCTCCACCGGCCTGCTGTCACCCGGGGTCAGCGCATGTCCCAGCAGCGCCGCCAGCTCCCCGGCCACCCCGAGGTGGCTGAGGCAGTCGGCCCGGTTGCTGAGGACCTCCAGCTCGTAGACCTTGTCGGGAGGAAAGAGTTCGGGAAGTGGCTGGCCGGGCTCGGCCTCCCCCGGCCCCAGGGTCAGGATCCCCTCGTGGTCTGAACCCAGCCCCAGCTCATCGAGCGCGCAGAGCATGCCCGCGCTGTCCGTGCCCCGGATCCGCCGCCTGCCGATCTCGATCCCCGATGGGAGCCTGGTCCCGGGCCTGGCCCATGGCACCATGGCTCCCAGGAACAGATTGGGCGCCCCGCACACCACCTCGACCGGTTCAGGGTCGGGGCCGCGGACCAAGGCCAGAAACAGGTGATCGCTGCCCTCCAGGCGCCGGAGCTCGACCACCTCTGCCATCACGATGGGATCCAGGTCGCCGGCGAAGGTCGAGACCCGTTCCACCTCGGTGCCACTCATGGTCAGCAGCCGCTCCACCTCCTTTGGGGAGACGCCCTCCAGGTCGACCATGGAGCCGAGCCACTCGTGGCTCACCCGCATCTCAGAAGCCCTCCAGCAGGCGGAGGTCGTTCTCGTAGAGCTCGCGCACGTCGCGGATTCCGTAGCGCAGCGCGGCGATCCGGTCCGGTCCCATCCCGAACGCGAATCCGCTGTACCGATCCGGATCCACGCCGGCGGTGGCGAGCACATCGGGATGGACCATGCCCGAGCCCAGGATCTCTATCCAGCCCTTCCCGAGGCAGCTGCGACACCCCTCTCCGAGGCAGATCCCGCAGGCCACGTCTGCCTCCAGCGAGGGCTCGGTGTAGGGAAAGAAGCTCGCCCGCAGGCGGACCCCGCGCTCCTTCCCGAAGAGCTGCCGCAAGACGTACTCCAGGGTTCCCTTCAGGTCGGCCACCGTCACCCCCTGATCCACACACAGACCCTCCACCTGGTGGAAGACCGGGTTGTGGGTCGGGTCCGGGTTGTCGCGCCTGGCCACCTTGCCGGGGACGATGATCCGGAATGGAGGCTGGCCCGCCAGCATGGTGCGCATCTGCATCGGTGAGGTGTGGGTGCGGTAGAGCCAGCCCGCGCCATCCCCGGCCAGGTAGAAGGTGTCATGGCCATCCCGGGCGGGGTGCTCCGGCGGCATGTTGAGCATCTGGAAGTTGTGCAGGTCGTCCTCGATCTCCGGACCCGCGACGGAGAGGTAGCCGAGCCTGGCGAATATGTCCTCTATCTCCCGCACCGTGCGGGCCACTGGGTGCTGGTGGCCGCGCCGCAAGGGATGCAGCGGATGGGTGACGTCCATCTCCTCGGCTGAGAGCCCCACCTCCCAGGACCCTTGCTCCAGCTCGGTCTGACGCCGCTCCAGGGCCTCGGTCACCGCCCCCTTGGCGGAGTTGAAGGCGCGCCCCAGGGCGGCCCTCTCCTCGCCTTGCACCCGGGCCAGCTGAGTGGCCGCGGCGGCTATGGAGCCCCCGTGGCGCGCCAGATAGCGCCGCCGGACCTCCTCGAGTTGGTCCTGGTCGGCTACCCCGGCGATCTCCTCCAGGGCGGAACGGGCGAGCGCCTGGAGGTCGTCACCGGTCACTTCTGGGCGACTTTCTCCCGCGCCACTGAGATCAGCGCCGCAAAGGCGTCCGGATCCCGGGCCGCCATCTCAGAGAGCTGCTTGCGGGAGATGTCAACCCCAGCCCCGGAAAGGGCGGCCATGAAGCGACTGTAGGGGATGCCGGCCTGCCTGGAGGCGGCGTTGATGCGAGCGATCCAGAGGCGCCGGAAGTCGCCCTTGCGCTTGCGG
The DNA here is from genome assembly GCA_021795235.1 of bacterium. Taxonomy (GTDB): domain Bacteria; phylum Chloroflexota; class Dormibacteria; order Aeolococcales; family Bog-877; genus AG-12. The sequence goes on along the minus strand of JAJYPP010000034.1, from coordinate 12,783 downwards.
CGATCCCGGTACTGATAGGCCAGGGAGTGCATGACCGCCTCGTTGGCGGGTCGGAACAGCCGATTGTGGGTGCCGGTCAGACCAGACGCCATCTCCAGCACGCGCTTGTGGCGCTTTCTGGCGGTAACTCCTCGCTTTACCCTGGCCATCGCTCAGTGCCCCAGATAGGGCGCATCGCGCCGGATCGACTTGGCGTCCCCGGTGGTGACCGCCAGGGGCTTGGCGTAGCCGCGCTTGCGCTTGGCCGACTTGTGCTCGAGCAAGTGCGACTGGAAGGCACCCCGGCGCAGGAGCTTGCCGGTCCCGGACAGGCGGAACCGCTTCTGGGTCCCCTTATGGCTTCGAATCTTGGGCATCTTCCTTGGCTTCTCCCCTGACCTGCTTCCTCGGAAGCGGGTTCAGAATCATGATCATGTTGCGCCCCTCGAGCAGGGGCTGGCGCTCGACCGTGGCCACTTCCTTGACATTCTCCGCCAGACGCTGGAGCAGCGCCCGACCGATTTCCTGGTGAACCAACTCCCGGCCACGGAACATGATAGTGAGTTTTACCTTGTCCCCCTCCTCCAGGAAGTGGCGGACGTAGCCGTACTTGGTCTGGAAGTCGTGCTCACTGATCTTGGGCCGAAGCTTCATCTCCTTGAGACGGATGGCGTTGTGCTCCCGGCGCGCCTCCTTCTCCCGTTTTAGGGCTTCGAACTTGAACCGCCCATAGTCCATCAGGCGGCACACCGGCGGCTGCGCCTGAGGAGCGACCTCAACCAGATCGAGACCTCGCTCCTGGGCCAAGGCTTGAGCGTCCGCCAAGCTCACGATGCCGATCGCCTCCTCGGTGGTGTCGTCGAAGAGCCGGACCGAAGTTACCCGGATCTGGTCGTTGATGCGCAGCTCGCGAAACGCTATGGACGCGCCCTCCTTGCAGTTGAGTTTGAATTGCCGATGCTATCACGCCGGAGGCCCCCAGCCCGCCATCGGCTCGGATTGCTCAGGATGGCTTGGTCTCCGTTCGCAGCCGGTCCACCAGCTCCCCCAGGGTCAGGGAGACCTGCTCACCGCCTCTGGTGTCGCGCAGGTGCACGCTGCCAGCCTCTACCTCCCGGCGCCCGACCACCGCCAGGTAGGGGATCTTGGCCAGCTGTCCATCTCGGATCTTGGCGTTCAGCTGCCGGCCGGGCCGGTCGTAGACCTCCGCCCGCAGGCCCGCCTCCTCCAGCTGGTCGACCGCCTCGCGGCAGTAGCCAATCTGGTCGTCACTGACCGGCACCAGCTGGACCTGGACCGGGCTCAGCCACACCGGAAGCGCGCCGGCGTAGTGCTCCAGCAGGACTCCGAAGAACCGTTCCATCGAGCCCAGCAGGGTGCGGTGGACCATGATGGGCCGGTGCGGTGAGCCGTCGTCGCCGATGTACTCCAACTGGAAGCGCTCGGGCTCGTTGAAATCGAACTGCACGGTCGCGCACTGCCAGCGCCGCCCCATGGCGTCGCGAATGTGGATGTCCACCTTGGGTCCGTAGAAGGCGCCCTCGCCCGGGTTGACCTTGAAGGTCATTCCCCGGCCTCGCACGGCCCGCTCGAGGGCGGCCTCGGCCAGCTCCCACATCCGGTCCTCTCCCGCCGCCTTGGCCGGCTTGGTGCTGAGATCCACCTCCACCTCGTGGAACCCGAATCGCGCCATCATCTCCTGGACCAGATCCAGAACCCCGGCCACCTCCTGCTCGGCCTGCTCCTCGGTGCAGAAGATGTGAGCGTCGTCCTGGGTCAAGCCCCTCACCCGCAGCAGCCCGTGCAGGGTTCCGCTGCGCTGGAACCGGTAGACAGCGGCGAGTTCGGCCAGCCGCAGCGGCAGCTCGCGGTAGCTGCGCTGTCGCGACTTGTAGATGAGGATGTGGAAGGGGCAGCTCATGGGCTTGATCCGGTAGCGGTCACCCTCCACCTCCATCGGGCCATACATCTCCTCGGCGAAGAAACCCAGATGACCGCTCACCTCCCAGAGGTGCTCCCTCGCGATATGGGGGGTATAGACCAGCTTGTAGCCGCGGCGGCGGTGGACGCGCCGCCAGTAGTCCTCGATCACGGTCCTGACGGTGGCCCCGTTGGGGTGCCACAGCACCAACCCTCCGCCCAGCTCCTCCGAGAGCGAGAAGAGGTCCAGCTCGCGCCCCAGCCGCCGGTGGTCACGCTGGCGCGCCATCTCCAGCCGCTCCAGGTAGCGGTCGAGATCCTCCTGACTCCCCCACGCGGTACCGTAGATCCGCTGCAGCATCGGTTGGGTCTCGTCGCCATGCCAATAGGCACCGGCCGGGTGCAGCAGGGCGAACGCGGGTATGGCGCCCGCCTCGGGCACGTGGGGACCGCGACAGAGGTCGAAGAACCCCCCGGTCGTGTAGCAGCTGATGACCTCGTCCTTCGGGATCCGCTCGATCAGCTCCACCTTGAAGCGCTGGTTCAGACGCCGGAACTCCTGGAGCGCCTCGTCCCGGGCCAGCTCGCTGCGCACGTAGGCCTCGTGGCGCTGCTGGATCTCCCGCATCCGGGCCTCGATTCGGGGGAGGTCATCGTCGCTGAACCTCTCCCCCCCCGGCAGCAGAAAGTCGTAGTAGAAGCCGTCCTCGATGGATGGCCCGATCCCGTACTCGGCGCCGGGGAACAGCTCCAGCACGGCCGCCGCCATCAGGTGCGCGGCACTGTGCCTCAGGGTGTCGAGATCGAAACCGCTGTCTGTCATCTGCAGGAGATTGTACGGGGCAGCCTGGGCCGAACTTCGACTACTCGACCGGCGGCTATAATCCGACCACCCGGCGGGCGCATAGCTCAGGTGGTTAGAGCGCTACCCTGACACGGTAGAGGCCCCAGGTTCGACTCCTGGTGCGCCCACCATCCGCCGAATTTCCCGTATTACAAAAGGGTTTTCGGCCACTTGACAGCAACTGCAAGAGGTGCTAATCTGGCTGAAAAATCGACATGGGTACCGCTCCGGCACAGAGGCTTTTTTGCGAAAGCGCCTGCGGGCGGGAGCGGGGCCCTGGAGGCACCCCCGATGCCGACTTTCCAACTGGTGGAGTCCCCGACACCAACCGCGATCGAGCGCTGCGTTCGCGACTACCTCACCTCCTGCCGCGCCCGGGGCCTCGCCCCGGGCACGATGGTCCAGCTCACCTATTCGCTCCGCAGCGTGTTCCTCCCCTGGACCGTCCAACAGGGCCTCACCGAGCCGGCCGAACTTACTCCGCGAGTGCTGGAGCGGATGGCGGCGGACCTGCTGACCACCGGGGGACGGCGCGGTCCGCTCTCGCGCCATACCGTCCGCACCTACCTGCGAGCCGTCAATCTGTGCCTCAAGTGGGCCAGGGCGGAGGGGGAACCCGTGCCAGACCGAGCCGCGGCCCCACTTCCGAGACTGCCCAGGACCCTGCCTCAGGTCCTGACCCGCCAACAGATCGCCGCCATCGAGGCCGCCTGCGCGACCGAGCGGGACCGGCTCATCGTCCGCCTGCTCGCCGACACCGGCATGCGGGTGGGGGAGCTGGCGGGACTGCGGCTCGGGGATCTGCTCCAGCGCAGCCGGGGCTCTTTCCTCCGGTTGCGAGGCAAGGGTGAGCGAGAGCGCCAGGTGCCGGTCATGCCCCAGCTTGGCAACCGGATCCAGCGCTATGCCAGCCGCACCCGACCGGTCGATCCGGGGACCGACCGCCTCTTCGTCAGCCTGCGGCGCAGCCCTCGCACCGGAGCCTATGAGCCGCTCACAACCTCCGGAATGCAGCAAATCGTCCGCAACGCGGCCGGGCGGGCCGGGATCACCCAGCGGGTCCATCCCCACCTGTTCAGGCACTCATTTGTGACCTGGGCCATCACCCGTGGGATGAATCCCATCCAGCTCGCCGAGATCGTCGGCCACTCGTCAACCACGATGATCCAGCAGGTCTACTCCCATCTCTCGCCCAGCGACGCCTACGAAGCCCTCGCGGCCGCTCTGCTCGGGAAGGACCCTTGAGGGGAGATCGGTGGCCGCCATGCGCTGCCCGCGCAACGCGTCGTGACCCTCACCTGAGCCGTGAGTCGGCCGCCACAGAGGTGACCCGCGCCGACGGCTCAAATCGGGCCTCTCCGCTACCGTTCGTCACCCGCGCCCACCGGGGAAGGCTGGGAGAATCTCGTCGACTCCTGACACTGGCGCGGACGCCGACACGGCGAGAGCGATCTTCCGCAGGGTGCTGGGGCTGATCGGTCGTCCGGCCGTCGCCGTCGTGATGGTGGCAGGGCTGACACGGGCCGCCCGGGCCAGGTCAGCATAGCTCCATCCACGCCGGGCGATCTCAAGCTTCAACCGCTCCGCCGCCAGGACCACGCTCACGGCTCATCCCCGGGGCGGACTGGCCCAGTGGGCCCGAGCCCCTGGTCTCGCAGCTCTACGCTCTCCCAAGGTCGGCCAGCGTCGAGCAGATCCCGCGCCGCCTTCGGCCCACCGGCGACCTCGATCCTCTGCCGGCGCTTACGGGCCACGATGGTGGCAAAGTCTTCTCCCTTCCGCTCGAGGTAGCTGGGAATACCAGGCACCGTCCGGGCCAGGGCCGCTCCGACGCCAGGAGCCGCGCCCAGAGCGGCCAGGCTGGAGGCGTAGCCGACCAGTCCCCGGATTATCCGCAGCTCGTCGGCCGACCGGACCATGTCCCGCACCAGAGGTGATGTCGGCGACCCTACCTGCGCCTGGCGGATCACGGCCCACTCCGGAGCCTCCGGCCAGCGGGACCGGTTCGAGTCGGTGGTCGGAGTCCGCAGCGACAGCCACTGGGTCGCGTACCGCCACAGCTCCTGACGGCTGGCGAGGGCCTCGGCTGGAGTCGAGCAGCCCAATGAGACCAGCGAGCGGCGCCGGAACTGGAACTCGACCCGCCAGACGGGCTGGCCTTGGTCCCAGTCCACCCACAGCGCCTTGGGCCACTCCGACCCGCGGACGCTTAGCTCGAGGGTCTTGTCGTAGCAGCGACCCATCAGGTCGCCGCCTCCGAAGACGAAGCCACTCGGCCTGCGGCCCCTCCGGTGGGCCTGGTCCTGGGCCGGCATCGAGTACGCCCGCCGACGGACACCCCGGCAGTGGAAGCGGTCGAAGTCCTCGATGACTGGAGACCAGCCTTGGAGGTCGCAGTAGACGTCGAGACGGGAGATCCCCAGCACCGGCTCGTCTCGCATGACGTTGGCGTCCAGCCACTGGGAGATCTCAGCCACCGCCTGGTCCGGTCCTCTGGAGTGCAGATAGGCCGAGTGAGCCTGGATGAAGACCGGCGGGAAAGGCGGGGAAGCCCCAATCGCCGCCTCGATGTTGGGAGAGCTGGCCCAGAACGGATAGCTTCGCCAGCCGTGGGGACGCAGGGCCACCGAGAGGGACTGCTCACCCCAGGTGACCACCTGGAGCTCGTTGGTACGCTGAGACTCCTCCTTGAGTGCCTCGAGGAAGACCAGAAGCCCGTCCTGAAGCTCGCCCCGGACGGAGCAGTGGAGGGTGTCGACCCCAGCGCTCAGAATCCTCAGGTCTGCCATTACGATGGATCCGAGAGTTCGTCGGCAGGGGGGCACGTATTTTCCCACCACTGTGAGACAGGGCCAGTGGTCGGTCGGACCCTCCCGGAACCCCACCTGCCGAGCAGCAGCTCCCGGCTCTCCTCCACCGAGCAGTCGACCGCCTGGAGCTCCTCCACGGTCTCATGGGCGAAGATCGCCCGGCCCGGGTGCGGCGGCAGCAGAGAGGCCCGGTCGCTGTCGAGCAGGATGAAGCTGTTCAGGGCGGCTCTGACCCGGAAGGCCACTGTGCCGTCGAGGTTGGCCTTCAGCTGCCCCGGCACCGCCTCGGCATCCGGTCTCTGGGTGCAGCAGACGAGGTGGATGTCCACCGATCTCCCGAGCCTGGCGATCTCACAGAGCCGCCCTGTGGCCGCCTGCTGGGCGGCCCGGGCGGCCCGGTCGTCGCCGAGGTCGCGGACCGTCAGTTCGGCCACCTCGTCCACCACGACCAGGATCCGGGGCCAGGTGGCGGGGGCAGCTGATTCCCCCGCCTCCACCGCGTGCCTGACCTCAGAGAGCCGCCGGTCCAGCTCCTCCCGGACGCGACTCAACGTCTCTTCGGCTGCCGCCACGGTGTCGGCGACCGGGTAGAGGGCGTGCGGCAGCAGGCCGAAATAGGCGAGCTCCACCCCGCCCTTGAGGTCGATGAGCGCTAGGCGCAGTCGCTCCGGAGAGTGGTCGCAGCAGAGGAAGGTCAGGGCCTGGCGCAGGAAGACGCTCTTGCCCTGGCCGGTCATGCCTCCCACCAGCAGATGAGGGCAGGAGTCCAAGTCGACCCAGAGAGCACCGCGTCGCCCCCTGCCCAGGCCCACAAGGCAGCGCCCATGGGGACGGGGCCCGGAGTAGAAGGCGCGGTAGGGTACCTCGTCCGGGATCTGGTGACGGAGCACCTCCATCACCAGCGAGCCTGGCTCCTCCCAGCACCGCAGCGCGCAGTCGCACCTCGCCTCGAGCGAGCTTTGCCGGACCAGGACGTCGGCCAGGGTGACCCCAGGAGGCATCCGCCAGCGCAGGGTGACGTTGCGACCGACCCACTGGGTGCTGAGCCTGGCCCGGGGCAGGACGACCCTGCCCCTGCCGTCCCGGCCCACCAGCCCGGACTCCGCCATTGCCCGCCGCATCTTGGCCGCGACCGACCAGTGCCGGCGGTGCATGGTCATGGCCAGGACGAAGACCGTGACCACCCCGGTCGCGACCTCCGTGATCCCCTCCGGCCAGCCCAGGGCTCCGGTCACATATGGGGTTACCAGGAAAGCCCAGTCCGCGGGCTGGCGCACAACCGAGAGCAGGATCCGAACCGGATCCCACCACTCCCTGCGCTCGGTCGTGTACCAGGCCCCCATCACTCAGCCACCTGGGACGGCGTCGGGGCGGGGGCCATGATCCCAGACGATTGACTGGTGCCGGAGGGGAGCCCCGTGACCAGCCAGAGGATGAACAAGACGATGAGGAGGAGGCAGCCCAGGCGGGCCCCTCCCCTCCTCCAGTTGAGCAGGCTGCGCACGATCATGAGCACAGCGAAGCCGGTGAAGAGGAGCAGGGCCGCCCCCACCACCAGGGTGAGGACGGCTCCGACCAGCCCGGTCATTTGCTCTTGGCCGCAGGCTCCTCAGCCTCCTGGGCCTTGGGAGCCGAGAGGTAGGTGATGGACTCCGCGACCACCGTCAGTCGCAGCTGCCCACCCCTCTCCTTGCCGTCAGGGTTGTAGAAGGTGCCCCGCAGCCGTCCGGTGACGGCGACCCGGGACCCCTTGCCATTGAAGCGGACCAGGTTCTTGGCCTGGACTCCCCATGTCTCGACCCGGATCCAGTCGGGAGCTTGGTCTTTGGTCCGCCGCCTCACCGCGCAGAGGAAGCTCGCCTTGGTCTGAGGACCGTTCGCCGCGGATGGGAACTCCTCCAGCTTGACCTGAGATGCAACCACCCCGATGAGCTCGACATGGTTCATGGCTGGTCCTCCAGCTCAGCGACCTGCTTGAGCTCCTGGTCCAGCCGGCGCTCCCGCTCCTCCTCTTCTATCAGCTCGGGGAGCACCGCCCAGATGGGGAAGTGGCATACCCGGCCCTGTCGCCTGACCCGGTCCCTCCGCTCTCGCCGGTGGTCCTGTCGTCGCCTGTGATCAGCCATGTCGCACCTCCTGAACCCCAGCACTGCAACGCGCCATGTGGTACGGACCCTCCTAGCACGACCACTGGCGCTGTCAAGGGGATGCGCGAAATCACGGCTCGAGGAGATCGGGAGCGGTCCCAGCGGCCACTCACGGTGGCGAACCCTGGCGACCAGGGAGCTCTGTCGCCGGCCCCAGCTGAGGTTTCGGGCTAGATGTGGAGCCGGATCCGGGGGAACACCAGCGTGGTCTGGTCCGCTGGCAGGTGGGTCTCGATCACCGCCACCACCAGATCTTCCTGCTTCATCACCCGGTAGAGCTGGAGCACCGGGACTCCGTCCGGGATGGACAGGACCTGCTTGATGTTGGGTGTCGGCATGGCGGCCTCCACCACGTCCTCCCCCTCCGCGGCCGGCACCCCCTTGATGGCGAGCACGTCAGGGAGCCAGTAGCCGTCGAGGTCCTCCTCTGACAGCCCCATCTCCTTCTCCACCCTGGGGTGAAGCCAGGCCCGGCACAAAGACGGAGCTCCCTGGGAGTCGAGTCCAGTCGCCTCCTGCACCAAGACCTCGGTCCCGCCCTCCACCTGGAGCAGCTCCGAGATCCAGGGAGTCGTCTGCATCCGCCGCTCCACGCTCTCCAGGATGGCCGAGAGACGGAAGGACCGAGTCGGGGCCCCGTCCTGGGACTCCTGCCTACGCGGAGCGGGGCGCATCATGCCCACCCGGGTGGCGTCCACCCTGTGCCGGTCCGCCTTGGGATCCCTCACGAAGCTGCCCGCTCCGTGCTCGGCAATGACCATCCCCTCCTGCTTGAGCATCCCGATAGCGCTCCGAACCGTCGTCCTGGTCACCTGGTAGCGGGCCATGAGCTTGCGTTCGGACGGGAACGCCACCCCCGCGGGCAGCCTCCCCTCCTCGATGTCCCGGCGCAGGACATCGGCCAGCTGCTGGTACAGCGGCACCGGGCTCTCACGGTCCAGGGCTGGCCTCACCACTGCTACAGTCTACCTGGTGCGGACCAGGATTGCTACCGTGCGGATACGGGGCGAGACCGGTGCGCAACTCTGACGCCAGCCGTGTGGGAAGATGACAGCGGGGAGTACGCTAGGTTAGCTGAGAACTACCGCCTCGACCTCTGGTCCCCCGAATACTTACGGTCATGCCACGGCCCCATCAACTCATGGCCGATTGTCCTCTGCTCCTGGTGGACCTCCTCCCGGACTTCCGCTTGCTGGCGCGTCAAGCTGACTTCGACGCAGTTCGAACAGAGTCGCCGCCGCCGCCAGATGCTCACCCGTATTTGAATCGGATTGCCGCACCGGTAACATTCACCGCGCACCATTAGGCTTCTCGTCCCTTCACCGGACTTGATCTGCGGTTCGCGGCACAGCTGCGTCCCTTCGCACAGTCGACATATACACCTACCGCTCCCATCCCGTGAAGCACCACCAAAGCGGCCCTTGTAGGCGTCCTCCCCGGGAAGTGTCGATCTCACCTCACGGCCGGCGGCCCGCACCACCAGAGTCACCCCGCCAACAGTCAAGTCGCGCCTCCGCAGATCCCGAGTCCCACGTCCCGGAGCAATTCCGGCCACTACGACCCAAACGGATACCCCCCTACCCAGGCGAACGGAGATGGATTCCGGCAGGCGATCGACTCCATCCCCGCGCTCCCTTTAATCTCAAGAGGGACGCTTGCGAACGTTCGCGGACGACCAGCTGTTCGACTGTCAGTCCCAGTATCCCCCAGTCCTTCGCTGATAGCCGGGGGGGAATCTCTTGGAGAGCGGTGGTCGACGCGGAAAGTGCGGGTTTCCACAGGGGTAACTCGGACCGTCATGGTCTTCCGCTCGCCGGTCCACTTGTTCTTGAAACATGGCCTGTTTGCGGCAGGCGGAACACACTCGCGTCCAACGGCAGACGTGCGTCCATGGAAGTAAGCGTCGCTTCCCCAGTGATTCACCACACCGCCGACATTGGGCTGACTTCACGCCCATCGCCACAGTTCTGACCCCACAGCCTGATCGAGGCAATTCATCCGCTGAGCCTATCACTGGCCTCGGTGAGCCGCCAGCATTCGCGCTCACCGGCACGGTCTCCGACCGAGTCGTCGCGCTTGATCAAGGTGACCTGGGCGGGGATCGGCTGACCGAGCGGGTTGGCTCGGGACGAGGTCGTGCTCGCGGCTCTCTGGGACAGGCCAGATGGCGCCGCCAACGGTGTGCGGGCAAACCTGCCGCCCCGGATGGTTCCCAGCAGAAGCACCGAGCGCCCCGGCGAAGCGCCGGATACAGACTTCCTGAAACTCTCCTCCGCCCCCTCCGGGAGCAGCGAACCATGACACCTCCGGCGCCGTTTGATGTCGAGCCGACTCGACAGACCCGCACCCAAGGAACGACGACCTGACCGGGTGGGTCAGCGGGATGTGGGGCACGATGACGCCCTGCAGCTATCCGAGATCAAGGAGGCGATCGGCAGGGCCGCCTCACTATCCACCGCAATATGGACCGGTTGCCATCACCGTCAGCTACTCGCCAGCGAAGATCCTTGCCCCGGCGACTGGGCGGTGCGCCAGCGTAGCTGAGCTATCCGCTCCAGGGAGCCGCAGATCGGCTAGGTCCATCCGTTGAGCTCATCACCGGCAATCAGACGGACCCGTTCGCAGCGCTCTGATAGCCGTCAGGATTTCGCACCTGCCAGCGCCAAGTGTCCTCACACGCCCTCTGCAGCCCTCTCTTGGCGCGCCAGCCGAACAGCTCGTGAGCTTTCGCCGGATTCGCCCAGTATGCCGCCAGATCACCCGGTCGGCGAGCAGCGAGCCGGTACGGAATGGCGACACCACTAGCTTGCTCGAACGCACGTATGACATCCAGCACCGACTCACCATGGCCAACACCAAGGTTGAAGGCACTGAAGAAGTTACCTTCCGGCGGCATCTTCTGCAATGCGGCCAAGTGCCCCTCGGCGAGATCCGACACGTGAATGTAATCCCGCACAGCGGTACCATCGCGCGTTGCATAGTCGTTGCCGAACACGGTTAGGCAACGCCTCTTCCCGATAGCAACCTGCGCAATATAAGGGAACAGGTTGGCAGGCACTCCAACCGGGTCCTCACCTATAGCGCCGGATTCATCAGCGCCGACAGGATTGAAATACCGAAGAGCGCACACTCGCCAGTGTTGGGACGAACCCGCCAAGTCTTGAAGCAGGTGTTCGATTGTCAGCTTCGTGTGCCCATAAGGATTGGCCGGCGCTACGGCCATTGACTCCACATACTCGGGCGAATCAGCTTGGCCGTACACCGTCGCCGAAGAGCTGAAGACGAGAGTTCGCACATCGCAACTAGACATGACAGTAGTAAGGGCCACTGACGACCCGACGTTATTGTCATAGTACTTGATCGGATCAGCTACAGACTCACCTACAGACTTAAGCCCCGCCAAGTGCACCACGGCTTCGATGGCCTCGGACCTGAAGACCTGCCTCAGATTGGAAATATCTCTAAGATCCAACTCGTAGAACGTAACCTTGGATCCGGATAGCCTCGACACCCGGTCGAGCGGCTCCGCAGAACTGTTGCTCAGGTTGTCCACGACCACTACGTCGTATCCGGCTCGTTGAAGAGCCAGGACCGTATGCGAGCCAACGTAGCCCGCGCGACCTGTAACGAGAATTGCCACATGAACATGCTATCGGTTCCGGACCTTCCAAGACGGAAGGCAAGGTCCTCGGTATGCGTGGCCAACACGGAGCGGAGTAGCGGTGGTGGCTCGCACACGGGGCGACCTATCCCTTTCACCCCAGTTGGAATGGTCACCTACGGAGGGACGGATGTCGCGGGCCGTATCAGCGACAATCGGAGCTCGGGACGAGCACTTGCGAACTTCAGCGCACGGCTCAGCCCGATCTCCTAGACCTAGAGATGTGACCCGCGCCATTCACGACCGAGCTCTGCGCACCCCGGCGGCAACCCTGGGTGGTCGCCCTGGCCCGCTCATCCAGTCCGGACGTGGTCTGACTCTGGATGCTGCGAATCAGTGTCAAACTGGCCACCACTACCCCAACGGGAACCCCTACCCGGGCGAACATAGGCGGATTCTGGCGGACGATCGCCCCCAATAGTGGCTCGTCCGATCTCGAAACGGACGTCTGCGAACACTCGCGGACAGCCATCGGATGAACCGAAAGTACCGGTGTCGACCGTTGGATCCCACACCTGGACCTACCGTCGCCGCTGGAACTCTACTACCCAGCATCTCTGTGCCGCCCTGCCCCACGTCGTGCGATACGCGTCAGGCGAGGCTGTCCCCTCAACACTCAACCAACACCTCGCGCGCAGCCCACATATTGCCGCCCACTCCGGACGCCGCTCAGCTCCAACTGGCTCTTGCTTTGACGTGCACCAGGCGCCGTCAGCAGCCTCCCAGGCCCGACTCGTTGTCAAGCTCCCGTTGATCTACACTGGGTACCTGTCTGACGTCCCGGCCCTACTGGAGATCGCTCACGACAGCACATCGCGAGCGACCGCGGACCACAGTGCCAGCGCCACCAGGCCCAGGCACCATCCACCGATCACAGCTATGACGCCGCCTGCGGTCAACGTGAGCATCGGAGTTGGCAGCACGGTACTACCAGGAATGGTTTGTCCGGTCAGGGCGGTCGGCAGGAGATTAAGGCTGGGCCCGAGCGAGAAGGCGCTCAAGGTCCGCCAGACCTCAAGACGATCTAGGTGGTGGAGGCCCCGTAGCACCAGGTCCAGAGCGTTGTCGAGCGGGAAGAACAGCACGCTCAGCACCATTCCTCCGGTCAGCGAGCGAGTCAGGGCCCCCATCGTGATGCCTACAACGCAACAGCTCACGGCGCTCATGGCCCCGGCGGCAACAGTCAGTGCAAGCTGATGCCAGCCAGCTAAGGGAAGCCTGGATGCAGCCTCCAATGAGCCCGTGAGGTGCAGCGTGATAAGGGTCATTCCCGTGGCGCACAAGCCAATGTAGGTAAGCAACAGGCCGGCGCCCAACAGCAGGCAGGCCACCAACTTGGCCAGGACCAGCTGGACCCGACCGGTGCCCCTCCCCAGGATGACCCGGATCGTGCCAAGGCTGTACTCCATCGCCATCAGTCGG
>JAJYPP010000033.1 GCA_021795235.1 bacterium | reverse complement strand
CTGCCGAGTTGGCTGCGGTGCCAGTCACACCCCACCAGTTTCATGGGGAGTGGAACTACACCGTGTACTCCGCGCCACCATCCCAGCCAAGCTAGCTACGACCAGGTTATTTAGCGGAGGCTCCTAACCCTTCGATGTAGAGCTTTTCCATCTCCTTCTCCACGCCGGTTTATCCCGGCGCTCCTCCGGTACTTCTCCGGCACCCACAGATCCCCTTCCACCCGCGGCGAGCTACGGGGCGCCTGACTGGCATGGTCCTGTTTGGTGGCCACCAGATGGGACAAGGCAACGGTCATCGCGAATCCACAACCCGTGACGCTCACCCGCATGTGAGGGTTGGCGGACTTGGTGACATCACCTCGCGCATAGAGCCGCCCCCGCCGGGCGGCTCGCCACTCATCCCTGGTGACCTGCCCCCTGCATACCCTCCGCCACAACTTCCTGCCGCCGAAGACGACCGCGGGAATGGTGCCGTCCTGGTGATGCTTGGTGTACTCGGCAAGTTTGCGCTCCAGCTTCGCCACCCGCTGCTGCCGCCCGGCGATGGCCGACTCCGTCCGGGCCGCCTCTAAGACGTTGCCGGACTGGCCCAGCTTGGCCGCCTTGGCCCGGTCAGCCTTCTGCTTCTTGCTGGACTTGTCCAGCTTGGCCTTGGTCTCTTCGATCTCCATGGGGATCAGCTCGCGCTGGGAGTCGATGATCGCCTTGGCGTGGACGATGGCGTCGTCACAGTAGCGGGAGTTGAGGCCGAAGACCTTCTGTAGGCGCGGCTTCAGGTCGTTGCGGACGGCGCCCTCTTGCAGACTGCCGAACGCGAAGCGTTCGGCAGAGCCCCATAGCCGCATCTCGGTCCCGAGCGCGCTCTCGTTCCCCCGATGCCAGCGGTCCCGGGCCGGCCCATAGCCCTCGGGGTCCTCTGAGACCGGCCGCCACACGCACTGGATCGTCACAGGCCCCTCGGCCACAGCCGCCAGCTTGGCCGCCGGCGACTTACGTTTCCTGGCCACCGGGGACCGCCTCAGCCAGCACGGCAGCCACCTGCTGGCGCACCTCGCGCCCACCTTGGGCGCCGTAGAGCCGGGCGGTGAAGGATGACACAATAGCCAGCAGGTCGTTCACCAGCTCGCTTTGGGCATCGCCGCCCTCGGCGCCTTGGGGAACCGTCACCACCAGCTCGACCCCGAGCACGCCGAACAGCCGCTCCAGGTACTCGTACCCGAAGCGGGCAAGACGATCTGGGTACTCGATCATCACAGCGGCGATGGCGCCGTCCTGAGCCGCCTTGATCAGCTTGGCCAGCCCCCGGCGCTTGGGGTTGAGACCCGACGCAACGTCGCTCGCACTCAGGGCCACCTTGTAGCCATTGGCGGTGGCGTAGGCAACCAGGCGCTCCTGCTGACGGGCCAGGTTTCCCATCTCCTCCTGCTTCTTGGTGCTCACCCGGGCGTAGATCCCGCAGGTTCGCCCGGCGTCGGGCGCCTTGCCCATCATCGCCTCGATGTCCGACAGCCGGTAGCGGCGCTGCCCGCTCGGCATCCGCACCGGCACGAGGACGCCACTGCGGTCCCAGGCCCGCAACGTCTGCGGCTGCACCCCCAGCAGGGCGGAAGCCTTCTTCATCGGCAGGAGCATGTCCATCAGCTTAAGTATACCAGCTACTCTAAAGGTTCATTAACGATATCGTAGCCGCTACCAACCTCCCTCTGACCCATCCGCAACTGCGAGGCCGTCTTGCCAATGCCGCGCTCCTGCTTGGATATGGGTTGAGGTGATAGGTCTGCACCAGCGACGGGTGGGCAGGCCGGCCACATGCGAGAACTGCCGGTTGGGGCTGCGAGGTCGCGACCTGGCGGAGGGCCCGGAGTTCAGGGTCCTGGCGTAGGCGTTGTCCTCAGTCCGTGCTACGAAGCTGGTGGCCGCCAGAGATGTGAAAGGGGCAGGATGTTCAGCCTGTCACCAGCTGGAAGGGCGTCGTCTCCCAGATACAGGACGACGCCCCGCACGAATCGGCCGCCCCGGTCATCGATTCGATCGCGCAGGCTCGCCAGGGTGCGGATCGCACTCCGGCTGACGGTGCGACCGGCCTTGGCCTCGATAGCCACGATCCGCCCGTCCGCGGCCTCGGCGATCACGTCCACCTCGGATTGGTCCTTGGTTCGGAAGTGGTGCAGGGTGACGTCCGGATCGAGCAGCCGCGCCGCCTGGCGGATCAGCTCGGTGACCACGAACGTCTCCACCAGGGGGCCCAGGGCTGGCGAGCCTGGGGCGGCCAAACCGGCCGCATCGACACCGAGAAGATGAGCGGCCAGCCCAGGGTCTGCGATATAGGTCTTGGGGTGCTTGACCGCGCGACTGGTGAAGTTACGGGACCACGCGGGCAGCGAAACGCTGAGGTAGACGGTTTCCAGAAGCGGCAGATAGTTGCGTGCCAGGGCGGAGCGTTCGATCTCGGCGTCGCGGGCGACGTGCTCGACGATGAGCTCCTGGCCGGTGCGCGCCGCCAGGACTCGCGCCAGTTTCGCTAGTTCACCGATGTGCCGGCCGCGCCCGATCTCGGGAGCGTCCCGTTGCGTGATGGTGCGCACATAGCTGTCGAACCAGTGGCGCCGGGCTTGGGGCCGAAGGTCGTTGACCTCAGGGTAGCCACCCCGGCAAATGCGTTCCAGGTAGTCGGATCGCCCCAACTTGCCGCCCCTCACGTTGGGAATTAGGCTGAGGCTCTCGTCGAAGAGCCGGTAAAGCAGGGTGTCGGCGTCCGGGCCAAGCTCGTCGGCTTCACCCTGCGTGTACGGCCATAGGTCAACGATCCTGACTCTGCCTGCCAGGGACTCCGAAATCGTGGCGATGGTGAGGAAACGGCTTGACCCGGAGAGCAGGTATTGGCCCCGGGCTGAGTCCCGGTCGACCTCCGCCTTGATGGCCCGCACCAAGCCGTCACCGGCCCGCTGGAATTCATCAATGAAAAGCGGCTTGTCATAGGCCCCCAGGAAGCCAGTCGGATCGTCCCGGCAGGCGTCCAAAGCCTGCCGGGAGTCGAGGCTCACCCATTGCCCGGCTGCGGAAGCCCGAACAACCCTGCTCAGGGTCGTCTTGCCCGCCTGCCTCGGACCATTTATGACCACCACCCGCGAGTCCCGCAACGCATCGTTGACCACTGACTCCGCATGGCGCGGACGCAGGCCGGTCACCGGGTCGCAGCTCTAGTGCGCATTTGGACGCTATCATAATGCGCATTCCGCCGCTAGGCAAATGCGCATTCCGCCGCCATCCCGACGCCGGGACATCACCGGAGGCGGGCCTGCCCGGGCGACATCGGCGCGATGATCGCCAGCGACCCGCCGCTGGTCCTGATCCCCGCCGGCATCTCGTCAGCGTCGGCGCGGTGCCCGCCAGATCATCGCGGACTCCGACCTCCGCCTCATCCTTCCAGCCGTCACTTCCCCCGCCTGCTGCAACCAGGCGCGACATCATGCGTTCCGCCCTCAGTTCTGCGGTGGAGCGGGATCACCAAGCCAACCGGCACGCCCCTCGAGCCGCGGATCCAGAAGCGGCGCCCGGTTGGCTGCCGAAACGTCTTAGGGCCACCGCCAAGGCGGCCTGCCGCCGCAACCAAGGTGACCCATGGCGCCCACTGCAAGGGGTGAGGCGCGGCGGCCGCCTGCGCGAGAGGCGACTTGAGGTAGACCGGAGAGACCCGGCCGCTCCCTCCGGTCTCTTGCGGTGGCTGACCCGGGCCCGGCGGGCGGCAGTCCCAAGCAGGCGAAGCCGGTCCCGCGCCGGACTGCGAGGACCTTGGATAGCCACAGCCAACTGCTGGCGGCAAGGGCACCGTGGTCCCACTCGCCCAGGTTGCTCATGCTCGGATCCCAGGGCGAGCGCAGAGGCAGGGAGTATGACAGGGGTGTCGCGGTCCGGTGGACGGCGCTGGAAGGCGCGGCTCGGAGCGCACCATGGGATCCGGTGGCCCACTGTGTTCGCGCGGTCCGTCTGCTCCCCGGGGTTCTTCTCCTCGGCCTGAGCCTGGCCTGGCTGGGCCCGATGGCCGCGCCGGTGGTGGCGTCCAGCGCTCCCTCCTGGGGCGTCCGCTCCATCGACACCATGGCCATGTCCAAGGACCGCCTGCGCTACCAGGTCTCCGCGTCCTCCATCCTGCGGGAGCTGGTCACCGACCGCAGCACCGGCGCCAACACGGTCGCGATCGAGGTGCCCTACGACCCGGCCAGCTCCTACTCCCCGCCGGTCAGCCCCGGCTACGAGGCGACCTGGGTGAACACCGCCCATGCCCTGGGCCTGCACGTCTGGTTCCGCTCCCATTGGAACAGCTGGCAGGGAGACTACAACTTCCCCAAGGAGACTCCCACCACCACCCCGGCGCGGGCCCTGGGCACCGCCGGGCCGGTGCTCGCCGGGCAGGACCTGACCTCGTATCTGGCTATGACCTACCACTGGATCCTCAACCACCCCGGCTACTTCCGAAACGGCGACATCTTCACCCCGGCGGCCGAGCCGGAGAACGCCGGCATCGCCCCTTACTGCCACGGCCCGTGCATGTTCGGAAGTGTCGCCATCTTCAACCGGTGGCTCCAGGACAGCATGACCGTGGACCGGGCGGCGTTCGCCAAGCTGCATGTCAACGTCCAGGTCGGTTACTGGGGCAACAGTGGCTGGACGGCGACGCACGGGTACCTGAGCCAGGCGACGGTCCGAGCCATGGGAGTGCTGGCGGTGGACGACTACCTCCAGTCCCCGGCGGCGCTCGTCGCCAATCTGGCCCAGATAGAGGCCACCTACCACGTGCCGCTGGTGGTGGGTGAGTGGGGCGACATCTGGAACGGCGGCAATCAGGCGCTGATGGGCCCGGAGGTGAACTCGGTCCTGGCGGCCGTCTCCCGGCTTCACTACGTGGTCGGGTTCAACTACTTTCGCGACCTCGGCTACACCCAGGGCGAGGGCATCCTCAACCCCTCCACCCTGGAGCTGAACTCATCCGGCCTGGTGGTCGCCCACTGGTTCAACCTGATGACGCCACCTCCCGCCGTCGCGGCGGCCGCCCCGCTCACCAGCTCCCCGCCGGCCGACCACGGTCCGCCGGTGGTCCCGGTCGGGCAAGCGAGAGTGGGGCCCGGCCCAGGGCTGGTCCCTCGGCCACCCAGCCTGAGCGCTGCCCCGGCGGCTGTTCTCATCCCGGCCGTCACCAGTCGAGCTGGAGGCACGCCCTCCGCCCCCCTGCTCTGGATCGTGGCGCTGGCGGCCAGCCTGCTGGTCGTTCGCCCCTGGCGTGGCCGGCGACGGTCATGGCCCGGTCATTGGGGCGCGGGCCCGGTGATGCGGTAGAGCCGCCAATGTTCGGCCGTTCCCAGGCTGGCGACCTTGGTGGCGAAGCCGCCGCCGTTGCTCCAGAAGCCTGGGTAGCGTTGGTCGATGGCATCGAGCCGGGTTATGCCGACCGGCTCCGGGACCAGGAAGTACCCGATGTGATACGCCTGCGGGTCGCTGAGGGCCGCCTGGAAGTTGAGGTCGCTGGTGATCACGAAGAGCCGGGGATCCCGGCTGCCCATGACGATGGGGAAGCCGGTGAACGAGTCGATCAGGACCAGCTGGTGCCCCCGGTCCAGCCGTTGAACCGTTCGCCCCAAGCTCATCTCTGAGAGCAGGCCGTTGGCCAGGGGGCGGTTCCACCTGGCGGCCGCCACCACCTGATGCTCCTGCAATCCCACCCGGCTGCTGCTCATCGCCGCCAGAGTCGAGACGCTGCCCAGGGCGAGCGCAGCTGCCAGGGTGAGCCCCAGGCCCACCTTCACCCATCCCTTGGGGAGCAGTCCGAGCCCGTAGGCGGCGAGCACGAAGCTGAAGGGGATGACGCTCATGAAGTAGCGCAGGTTGAGGTTCAGGCTGCCCCTCTCGATCAGGTAGAAGACGAGCAGGAGGGGAGCCGTGGTCATCAACAGAGTGGCCACTCCGACCAGCGCCCGCCGTCGCCACAGGGCCACCGCCAGCGCCACTCCCGCACAGAGCGGGTAGGCGGGATAGAGGTGGACCACCTCCGAAGCGACGAAACCCGTCGCGGCGGGCCAGGACTCCAGCCGCGCGGCCGCCTCGGTGCCGGCGTTGTTGACGACCCCTTGCTGGGAGAGGTTGGAGTACAGGCCGTTGAGGAAATAGAGCGGGTTGTGCATCAAGACCGCGTTGGCGCCGATCCAGAACAGCACCGCGAAGGCAACCGGCAGCCCGTAGAGCAGGAGCCGCGCCTCCAGCTCCCGCCGGGGAGCACCCGACCGCCACTGGCTGACCGCGATCACCCCAAAGACCAGGATCGCGAACGGGATCGCCTCGTAGCGCACGAAGGTGGCGAGGGCGACCGTGCTCCCGAGCCCCACCAGCAGAACGTCGCGGGGCTGGCGCAGCCAGCGCAGCAGGAGCAGGCCGGTGAGCAGCAGGAAGAACATGAGAGTGATGTCGCTCATGCCGTTGGCGCTGTAGAGGAGGACCATGGGATTGGTCACCCAGGCCACCACCATCGCCAGCCGCAGGGGCCGCCCGACGCCCACGTCCCGCAGCAGCATCCCGATCACCACGGCGCCGCCGGCGCCGAAGCCGGCGGTCTCGATGTTGCCGGCGAAGCCCCGGTTCACCAGCCAAGGGAACCAGCCCTTCAGGGCCACCAGCGGCAGCTCGAGGAAGCTGGGCAAAGGGTTCCAGACCAGCCCGATGGCGGCCAGGTGGGGGTCGCGCGAGAACAGCACGAAGAAGGCGTTGGCCACCCGGGAGAGAGCGTCCACGGTGATGTAGTCGAGGTGGAACACCAGGTCGTGGGCGACCCCCAGATTCAAACCCAGGACCAGGACGAAGATCAGGACGGATTCCCGGCCCAGTCGGCTCCAAAGGGGGCGCGTCAGTGCCTTCGGTTGGGAGACGCGTCTCGGCTCCTCCGCCGCCCCGGGCGTGCCCGCAGGCACCTTCCCAGCTGTCCTCGCATCAGCGCCGGCGGGCGCGGACAGGGTCACGGCGCGGTCGTGACGTCGCGGCGCTTGAGCCTTCTGACACCCGCTACCAGGGTTGGGGCGAGGAGCGGCAGGGCTGGGGTGGTAGGCACCGGCAGTGGCGGGGTGGTCGGGACCGGCAGCGGCGACGTGGTCGGCAGCGGCAGTGGCGAGGTGGTCGGCAGCGGCAGTGGCGAGGTGGTGGGCAGCGGTAGCGGGGAAGTGGTCGGAAGCGGCAGCGGCGACGTCGGCGATGGCGTGGCGGATACCGCTGAGGACGAACCGCTGGGAGCCGGCGCGGGCGGCGAGCTGGATGCCGGCGCGGGCGAGCCACCGGGCGCGGGAGGCGATGTGGCCGACTCCGACGGTGATCGCGATTGCGAACCGGAGCCGGTGGGGGCCCCGCCCATCACCCGCGGGGCCCTGACCTCCAGCGGATGCAGGCCCGGCCGCACGTTCGCCGCCAGGACTCCCCCCTTCGCGGCCACCGCCGGGGACATCGCGGAGACCGTGTCCCGGCCGTGGCGGACGGGCGCCGAGCCCGATGCCGCCAGCGACGCCCAGGTGGCGGCCACCACGGCGGCCATCCCCACCACGGTGGTCGATTGCGCGACCCAGCGGCGGCCGGAGGAGGCCGGATCGGCTCCAGCAGCCACCGACCCCTGAGCCGCGATCGCGGCCTGGGGGACGGCTTGGGGCCGCCCACTTAGCTCCGCCGCCCGGCCGCCGCCCATTCCCGAACCCGGCCTGGGTGGCGTCAGCCCGTGCACGGTCTTCTCCCAGTAGACGTGGTTGGTGAGGAGCTGGAAGCTGGCCTTGAGTGCGGCGATGCTCATCATCACCCAGTAGGCCGGGTAGGTGAGGGCGAGCCGGGTGAGACCGAAGGCGCCGCTTTCGGTGGCGCACCAGACGGTCACGTACACGAAGAAGAAGTTGCCCAGCAGCAGCTCCAGCAGCGCCAGGTAGTAGAACTCGGGCGGGAAGAGAGCCGCCACCGCGGTGGGCTGGCCCAGAACCCAGACCACCATCAGGCTCCACAGCACCAGGTTGAGCACAGCGGTGACATAGGTCCCGGCCAGGGTCAGCTGGACCGACAGCCAAGCATGCCAACCGATATCCCGCCAGAGCTGCACCGGGTGGCGCATGTTCACCGCCCAGGTGACGAAGTAGCCCTTGCTCCAGCGCGAGCGCTGCTTGATCCAGTTGACGAACTCGCTGTTCGCCTCCTCCCAGGTCACCGAGTCGACGATCAGGGTGCGGTAGCCGGCGCGGTGCAGCCGCACCCCGAGGTCGGCGTCCTCGGTGACGTTGAAGGGGTCCCAGGAGCCGACCTGGCGCAGGGCCGCGATGGGGAAGTGGTTGGAGCTACCCCCGAGCGGGACGGGCAGTCCCAGGCTGACCAGCCCGGGGAGGAAGTAGTCGAACCAGCTGAGGTACTCCAGGGCAAACCACCCGGTCAGCCAGTTCTGGCTGGCGTTGTGGTACGCCAGCCGGGCCTGGACGCAGCCCACCGGCCTGCCCTCCTCGCCGGCATGGCGCCGGAAGACGGCCACCGCCTTCTTGAGCTGGTCCGGCTCCGGGCGATCCTCGGCGTCGAAGATCACCAGGTACTCTCCGCGGGCGAACTGCAGGCCGTAGTCGCACGCCTTGGGCTTGGTGCGGGGGCCCGACTTGGGGACCAGCAGCACCTCGCAGAAGGGCGGCACCCGCTGCTGCGCCAGCCCGTCCCTGGTCTCTTGGTCGTCCTCTTCCACCAGCAGCTTGACGTCCAGTTTGGACCGCGGGTAGTCGAGCGACTGCAGATTCTGCAACAGCTCCGGGAGCACGCTGGCCTCGCGGTAGATGGGACAAAGCACGGTGTAGACGGGAAGGTCGCTGAGGCCATGAAGCTCGGCGGCGGCCACGTACTCACCGGCTCCGACCTTGGCGCCCCTGACGATCACCCTGGTCCGGTAGGCCAGCCAGAGCGCGTAAGCGACGGTCAGAAGACCCATCAGCGCGATCAGGGCCGCTCCCCTCCAGACGATCAGGCCGACCACGGCCAGCGCGCAGAGTCCCAGCGCGAACTGCCGCTGGCGGGAGGTGAGCTGCTCCTCGGCAGAGGCGTCCCAGGGACTGTCCTTCAGAGTTGTGAGCGCGTTCTTGAGGATCGCGTCCCGGAACAGTGAGAGCTGGGCCTGGCGGATCGCGGTGGGGCAGGCGGCGAACCACCGCACCGGCTCTCCCACCGCGGCTGTGACCTCAGCCCGCATCGCCTGGTCTCTGGGATCCACCGCCGCGATCCAGAGCTTGCCATGGGCCCGCTTGAAGGGCACCACCTGGAGCCGGTGGGCGGCAGCCGGGTCCAGCAGAGTGGCGCAGTGCCGGTCCACGCCGGCTGCGGCGAGGCCGGCCACCGCCACCTGCCAGCCGGCGGCGAGCTCCTCCCAGACATCCTCCTCGGCTGCCAGACCCTCCGCCACCAGGCATTCACCGAGGCGCACCTGCTGGGCGGACTGGAGACGCAGTGCGACGTCCAGATCCTCGGGCGCCAGGGCCTGCCGCGCCACCAGCCTCTCCCCGAGCCGGGCGGTCTCAGTCATGGGCACCGACCCGCCCAGCCGGCAGCCGCCCATCGCGCCGCACCTTCCTCCCGCGGCCTCTCCCGCCAGTCGGTGGCAGGCCGGACGGACGCAGGGCCGGGAGTCGGCAGGCCGCTCCCTGCGGCGAAGCCGTGGGTGCCGCCGGCATGTCGCCATACGAGCCACTCCGGGAGGCTGAGCGTCGCACCGCAAGGCCCACGGTCACACCCTGGTCGCCGGGCGGGCGACCGACCGGGCCACAAACCTGGCCCCGAAGGACTCCAAGGCGGCGTCCGCCCCCCAGAATGCGCGGTTCTGAGCGGTCTGCCTGGGATTCGATCCGCTGTTGAAGAAGTTCTCCACCGCCACCACCACGTTCCGGACCGCCCCCCCGGACGGCTGCAGGTTCGGCACCACCTGCTGACCCGAGACCAGAGGGGATGTCAATTCGATCCGCTCGTAGGAGGTGGTTCCGGCGACCGTCACCGGCCAGGTCCAGGTCACGGTCGCCCACCGTCCGTGGACGGCCGGGTCGGAGTAGTTGAGCAGGAGGGCGGTGACGCCGTGCCCCAGATCCACCGTGCGGGCGCTGACGATGTGGTAGTTGTGGAAGAGGAAGCAGTTCTCCACGGAATAGGTCAGCAGGGCGCTGTGGTCGGAGGTGGTCACCACGTCCGCCCACAGCACCGAGTCGCCGCTGATCCCTCCGGCATGGACCAGCTGGTAGCGGACGTACGACGAGCCGGGGCCGAAGTACTCGGTCCCCCAGGGGTAGCTGGCGAGCAGCCCAAGCTGCCAACCGTTGGGCACGGCGGTGCTTGCCGTCATGGCCGCCACCGTGGGTGAGCCCGAGCCGTTGGCGAAGCGGGCGTAGACCCCGAGCGACTGGTCGGCGGCGAGAAAGAGGCCGAGCCCGAGCAGGACGGTCACCCCCTTGGAGGCCCGTCTCAGGCTCGGTCCCCGAACCGCAGTGAGTTGACTGGGCCACCTGACCCCCGGCGCTGGGGCGCCCGGCGCACGCGGCCCTGGCTCGACGGCCAGCGCCCGCGCCGTCCGCCCCAACCCGGCCGTCCGCGACAGCCCGAAGGCGGGCAGCAACCACAGCATGCCCGCCACCCCCAGGCCGAACAGGACCAGCCCGACGACCGCATGGAAGCCCCCCAACGCGAACGCCGGATGCCCCGCCCCGGCGACCAGGACGATCGCCACGATCCGGCCCACGTTGAGGATGAAGGTCATGAGGACGCCGGCGGCAAGCCAGAACAGGCGGCCCAGGATAGGACCGTCGACGGCGGTCATCAACGCCCCCCCGATGAGGAGGAAGCCCAGGACCCCGTCCCCGCCGGCGCAGGCGGCGCTGACGCTGACCTGCAGGACCGGCCCTGTGGCGGGATGAACCGCCAGCAACGAGGGGCTGCCCGCGACCTGGGAAACCCCCAGCGGGAGGTGGGTCGTGAGCAACCCCAGCACCGCGTCCGTGGCGTGTACGAACCAGGCCAGCACGCCTGACATCACCCCGATGTAGAGCGCCGGCCACATCAGGAACAGGAGCAGGAGTGGGGCCCGCATGCGCCAGGCCCAGCCCAATCCGTAGGCGAGTATCACCGCCCCGGTGACGAAGAGGGCGAAGGAGAGGACGTCGGGTCGCAGCGCCCAGTAGAAGGTGCCCCAGAGGACCGGGGTGATGGTGATCAGGAAGAGCGCGATCAGCAGCAGCGGGATCCCCAGGATGTGGTCCAGCTGGCGGTCCCGGATCGGCGGGGTGGCGCCCCGGAACCTGCCCGCCGCCTCCCAGCTCGCCCAGACCGCGATCACGGGCAGCAGCGGCAGGTAGGCCAGGGGGGTGTTCAGCCCCAGGTTGTCCAGGAATGTCGCCAGGGTGTAGTGGTAGGCGGCCGCTCCGGCCCGTCTGGAACCCGGCTCCCGGGTGGTGACGTGGGCAGCGTCAGCCATGGACCGCCGCCCTGAAGTGCTGATGGGACTCGGCCGGCACCGCAACCGCCGCGCGTCGGCCGTCGCGGCCGGGCCAGGCTGGGAGCCGCCCCTCGACGGGGCCCGGACCGGTCTGGCCCGGGCCCCTGGAAGGAAGGCAGGTGGTAACGAGCGGGCGAGCGGATGCGTTGCTCCCGGCCACGGCTCAGTCCCGACCGGCCGCCGGCTTCTCAGCCCGCGTCATCCAGCGTCGCCGGATCTGAGGGACGGCCACGACCGCCGCCGCCACCAGGAGCAGGGCCGGAAGCCACGGTGCCTCCGGGAGCGCGGGCTGGGGACCGCTCGGCAGCAGGTCGTAAGGGGCGGTGGCGTCGATCTGGTTGAAGATCGCGCCGCCGGTGGACGAGGCCTGCGTCTGGGTGGCGGTCAGGCCGGTGACGCTGTAGAGCTGCAGCGCGGCTCCGGCGGGATTGCCGACATCCTTGGCCGGCACCGTGATGGTGATGGTCCCCGTGGTCTTGTCGTAGGTGCCGCCGACCTGGTGGGTGGGCGGATAGGTGAGCATGAAGCCCTGCTGGGTCGCTGACTGGCTCGCCGCCTGGAGGGTCGAGGTCTCCCCGGCGTAGAAGGTGGGGGCCGCGCCAGATTTCGACTCCATGGCCGCGTAGAAGATGTGACCTTGGTTGGTGAGACTGCGCTGACCCATCGGGGTCGGCAGCTCCCAACGGGTGAGCCAGACCGCGTTTGGACCGCCCAAAGTGCTCGGTACCGCCAGGCTGGCCAGCGACGACACGCGCATCGTCACCACGTAGTTGCCCTGGGCGTTCGGTTGCGCGATGCAGGAGGCGGTCGGCGCCTGGACCAGGTCCAGACTGGCGGGGGCCTTGGTCTCCGAGCCCAGGGCGGAGTAGTAGGCGCTCGCTGACCCGGACGAGCAGTTGTAGGCGGGGGGCGTCCCGGCGACCATCCCTCCATAGAGCCCCGGGCCGCTCACCTGCCGGGAGAACCCGATCACGGCGGACGAGGTGCTCCCCTGGGCGTTGGTGTTGGCGGCGTCCGCCCAGGTCACGTAGGCCGCCCCACTCGGGCCGACCTGGACCTGAATGAAGTCGAGCAGCCCACGGTCCCCGCCGGTGCTGCAGCCGATCCCAAAGGTGCAGATGGCCCCGTAGTGGTTGGAGTACTCGGTGACCTTGGTGACCGCAAAGTGGGGGTCAGGGTTGGCGGCACCATTTGACCCGACCAGGTTCAGGCTCTGGGCCATGTACACGTTCCAGGGGCCTTGGGTGGTGGACGACCCGCACCCAGCGGTCGAGGAGCACCCCTTCAGAGCCGGGGTGCCGTACCAGACCACGTCCACCTTCCCCCGTCCTCCCGCCGCCACCCAGGGGAAGACATTGGTCTGGAGCGACGGCACCGACTGGCTGATGTCGTAGGGCTTGCTCCACTTGTGGCCGTTGTCGGTCGATACCGAGAGGTAGATCACGCTGGGGCCGTCGATGACCCCGGAGCCGTTCACCGGCGCCTGGGCCCAGACCACGTAGACGTTGCCGGCACTGTCGATGGCGGGCGGGCTGAAGTCCTGACCGGTCGTGGCCGTGCTGGTCCCGCTCTGGTTCAGCGGGGCGGCGTAGACGGTGGAGCTGTAGCAGGGGCCCCCAGCGTTGTAGGGCCTGCAGACCGACACCGCCGTGCCGGGAAGGACGGGGGTGCCCGAGTACCCGGTCGGGAAGGTGTCCACCACCACGGCGTTGTCGGTCCCGTTGACGTCGCTGCCGCCGACCAGCGTCCCTTTGTGGGTGGTGTAGGCGGTGTGGGAGATGTAGAGTCGGCCGGTCTGCTGGTTGACGACGGTGCCGCCCACGATCCCGTCCGGCTCGATCGCCTGGGCCGGGGAGAAGACCTGGTTCTGGGCATTGGTGCCGGAGGTCTCGGTCACCTCCACCTGGTTGGATCCGACCTGGCTGGTCGAGGCCTGCCCGAGCCCGCAGTTGAGGGTGCACTGAGCGACCTGGTCCACGGTCATGTACTCGCGGCCGGTGGTGAGCGGATTGCCGTACACGGATAGCCAGGGGCGGTCGACAGCCGTACTCGAGGCGGCGTCGCAGGTGGTGGTGAAGGAACGGCCCCCGTCGGTAGACACGCTGGCGCTGACATTGGTCAGCCCCTGAAGGTCGGCGAAGTATAGGTTGCCGGCCTTGTCGTTGACGATGCTGCTGTCCCCCCCACCGGCGCAGGTCTGGGGCTTGCCCAGGGGCGGGGCCTGCCCGGCCACCAGGTGGAAGCTGGCGCCCCCGTCCTCAGACTTCCACACGAAGCTGGCGGTGGTGAGGAATCCGTAGGGCGCGCTGATGTAGACGTCGTGGTGTCCGGCTTTGTTCTTGATGGGCGAGATGGACAGGCTCGGCTCCCCCGCGATGCGCTGGTTGTCCACCACCACCTCATGGCTGAAGGCGATGGTCCCCGCGGAGAGGTCCGCCGCCCTGGTCACCAGCGGCGTGCTCCAGCCGGTTGCCAGAGCCGCCAGCCCGCTCGTGGCCAGCAGCATCACCAGCGCCGTTGAACGACGGAACCGCCAAGGCCGGGCCGCCGCCCGGCCCGTGCCCCGCAAGCCCTTCGACTCTTCCATTTCCTTTCTCTTCCCCCACTGAACCGGAGCTGTCCGGCTCGCCACCCCGCGAGGTGGGTGAGCCGGTGCTACGTCCAGTAGGAGGCGGATGCGGTCAAAAGTCCTCGCCACCGCTCGCGCGAGTCAAAGCCGCCGCCGGCGACGCCACCGCTGGGAACCCCGCTACGGCGTGGCCCTGGCCGGCTCGCCCTCCAAGAGGTGGCGCGGGCTGGGGCCGGAGGATCTGCCGGATGGGCGGCTCCTACGGACGGCGCCCCTATGGCAGGTAGGGTGTCGGCGTCGGCAGCGGGGCCGTTGGAAGAGGCGACACCGCTGCAGGGCTGGCAGCCGACAACTCGGGGACGGAGGTGGTGGGAACGGCTGAGGTGCTGGGCGTGGCTGAGGTGACGTCACTCACCGCGGACGTTGATGCGCTGCCGACAGCGGAGGCAAGCTTGGACAGACTCGGACCCACCAGAGAGTCCGCCTGGGCGGTGGATACTGGGATGGTGGAGGTCGCGGCCGATGTCAGCGCCGTCGGGAGCACGCCGGTCAGTGCCGGTTGAGTCGGCAGCCCACCACAGCTGTCACAGCCAGATGAGGGGCCGGGCGATATGGACGTCGACGCAACCGATACCGCACCGGCCGTCCCCAGCCATACCTGGGGACGATCGCATCTTGCACACAGGGCGGACCGGCCCTGGGATCCCAGGACTTGGGCCGCCAGCACCCCACCGGCACCCCCCGGCGCGCCTCCGAACGACAGCAGGCGTCCGGCACCCGCTGCCTGGCCGGACCCTCCCGGCAGCAGCGCCAGCAGCGCCAGGCCACCGGTGAGCACGAGGGTCACGAGCCCGTGGATCAAAGCGGGCGAGCTGAGGTCAAGAGTCGAGGCACCGGTCTGCACAGCGGTCTGCAGGCGAGCGACGCGACGTCCGACCGCGCGCCAACCGACCACCACCAAGCCCCCCAGGGAGTCGATGCCAAGCCGGGTGGCCGAATGCCGAGCTTCGCGGAGGGCGCGGTCGAGCCGGCAGCGGTAGGCCTTCAGAGAGATCCGCAGGCGGGCGGCCGCGTCGGCATCGCGGTGCTGCTCCACAAAGCGCATCCGGAGGACATCGCGGTAGTGGGCCGGCAGCTCAGCCGCAATCTGATCGCAGAGCTGGCGGGCCTGCGAGCGCTCCCAGATCCGGCCGCTGAGCTCCATGATCCCGACACTTTGGTCAGCCACGTCCAGGCTCTCGCTGCTCCGCCGGCGCTCAGCCAGCTCCAGGGCCGCCCAGCGAGTGTTGCGGATCACGACCCGCTCGGGGTCGCCGTCGAGCAGGGCGCCGTCGCCACCCGCGACCCGGGCCAGGATCCTGGCGAAGGCCAGCTGGACCGCGTCCTCGGCGGTGGCACGATCGTGGAGGATGGCGAAGGCATAGCCCACCGCCTGGCTGCGGTAGCGGTCGCAGATCGCCCCCAGATCAGGGCCGGAGGCTTGGCCGCCCTCGCCGCCGGGGGCGCCCAGCTCTCCCGAGTCGGGCTTGGATCCGCCGACTAGCGCTGCGCAGACTGCCACTTGGTCCCTCCCCCAAGAGCTGCGGAAACGTTCTGTCTATCGCGATTTTTCCGGATCATATTGGTGCCTTCTGTTCGGTGTCAAGAAGCTCCCGATCTGCCGTTGCAGTTCAGCCCCAAGGCACCACCAGCGTGGGACGACGCGGCCACTCCGTGCAGCGCCGGCCCTCTTGCCCAGCGCTGTGAGGTCCCCTCGAGCAGCGAGATCTTCTCGAGGGGACCGGTTTCGCCGGGTGGAAATGTCGCCGTGGCCGGGCTGGTTGTGGCGCACAGTCCCGCGATCGGCCCAGCCACGGCTCCGGCTCCGATTCAGTCCAAGTCCGTCTCCCCTGTTCCCCCAGCGCTCAAGACTGGGGGCTTCCCTTGCCGAACCGGGGCCGCCGCAGCCGCCGGATCCCAAAGCCGCTGAAGAGCAGGATGAGCAGTCCCAGGATGGGAAGCAGCGGGGCCGATGGCGACTCCGGCACGTTGCCGCCGACAGGCGCACCGCTGCAGGGAATCACTCCTCCCACGGTGTAGTTGAGGTCGGGACCGCCCTGGTCCACCTGCTGCAGGGATGCCACGCCGCCTCCGGTCGCCGAGGTCGACGGAGTTCCCTCTTCGATGAAGGTGACGGCGGCCGGGTGGAGCAAGACCGCAGCCAGAGGCGGGCTGCCGATGTTGGTGAGCGGGACGTCGATCACCACCGTGCCGTTCTTGCCCGGGTTGAAGCTGCCGGTGTCGGTGTTGGCCGGCGCGTAGTTGGTGGTGCCTCCGGTCTTGCTGGCGGTGCCGTCGCCATAGGTGGCGGTTGAGGTTGGAGTCACGGACAGATGGGCGTAGGCGAAGTACTCCTTGCTCCCATAGGTCCAGGTCGCGTACCAATCCTCTCCGGTGGCACCGGTCGGGACGTGGGTGGAGAGGTCCTGGACCTGCAGGGTCACCTTCAGCACGTTCTTGTTGCCGCTCTGGGTGAGACCCATGGTCCCGGCGTCGAGCGTCAGCTGGGGCTGAGGGTTGCTCGTGACTGGGTCGGTCGCTGTGTGTGCCGGGTTCTGCCAGAGGTCTCCGCAGGCCAGCGGGGGACCGCTCCCGCCGGTGGGCAGCGGCGGCAGCACGTTGTTGGTCGGGGTGATCCCGCCGTCGACGGTCTGCATGAACGGGGTCACCCTCATCACCCCCCAGCCGCTGGTGTAGTCCCAGCCTGGGCCGGCGTGCTGCTGCCCGTTGCTGCCCACGGTCACATCGAAGAAGTCCTTGGCGTAGTTGCTGCTCTCCCCCACCTTGTAGATGGTGGGATTGGCAAACCCCAATCCTCCGCTCGGGGCCGCCGCCTGCACCCTGGTCCACATGCCCACCCAGAGCGGACTGGACAGGCTGGTGCCTCCCTCGATCGTCGACGCGCCCCCGACCACGATGTTGTAGCCGTTGTTGTAGATGTTGCCGCTCATCGCGGCCACATCCGGCACCCCCCGGCAGATCGTGCCCTGAGGATAGGGGGTGCCCACGTCGTTCATGGTGCAGGGGATGTTGACGTTGGCGGCGCCCTTCTGATAGAAGGGCTCGCTGATGAACGGCGCCGGTCCGCCACCGGTGTAGGTCCAGGACTTCTCCAGGAATCTGGCCTCCGCTGGGGGCTTCTGGCCGTTGGAGTAGAGCACGGTGCCGCCCACGCCCACCGCGTAGCGGCTGGACGCGGGGTAGTTCTGCAGCGGGAAGCCCTGGTTGGCCAGGCCGTTGCCGGCGCCCACCACCGGCAGGATGGCAATGGGGCAGGACCCGCCGGTGTCGCCGGCCGACGAGAACAGGGTCTGCCCCTGGCTGGCGGCCTGCAGGAGGGTCTGCTCCGCCACCGGCTCCAAGTTGTTGCCAAGCCCCTGGCCCGCCGGCACGTTGGGGTTGAGCAGAGGGTTGGTGAAGACTGAGTTGCCGGGACTGGTCTCGCACTCACCGAAGCTGGCATTGGCCTGCAGCGGCGCTGTGGGGTCGCTGACCCAGGCCTGGAACATCGACTCCACCGAGGCGTCGGTGAGGGAGTT
This sequence comes from bacterium, assembly GCA_021795235.1. Classification (GTDB taxonomy): domain Bacteria; phylum Chloroflexota; class Dormibacteria; order Aeolococcales; family Bog-877; genus AG-12. Next base: position 18,777 of record JAJYPP010000033.1, on the reverse strand, counting down.
GGCGAAGTACAACTTCACCCCGTAGGCGTCGGGGGCCATCCCCGTCGACGCCTGGGTGTCGAGGTTCCATTCGATCTGGCCGCTGTTGTCGGTGAAGGGACCCGGTCCGACGTGGATCACAGTGACCGGCACCTGCGGCAGCTTGTTGTTGCTCTCGAAGACCCGCAAGTCCGCGATCACGTTGGCGCTCTGGCCCTCGCCGAATATCCCGATCTGCTGGCCCTGGCCCATGTTCTGGGACGGCATCTTGTACATCGACCAGAGGTCAGAGGGGTTGTAGAAGCAGCCCAGGCTCGTGGCACAGGTCGTCGTGCCCTGGGCGGGCTTGGGGACGCTGGGCTTGGACGCCCGAGCCGGCGGCCCGAGCGGGGCTGGCGTGAAGTGCTGCAGGGTGTTGAGACCAACCACGGTGTAGATGCTGTCGCCAGCGGGCACCGTCGGCGCCCCGGTGTTGGCCAGGAAGCTCACTCCCTTGACCTGGTAGCGGTCGATCTTGACGTGCACCAGGCTTTCGACTTGGGCCACGGTTCCCTGCGCCTCCACCCAGTCGCGAGCCGCGGCCTTCTGGGTGACCTTCAACCCACCCTTGCTGAGCCAGGCCAGAACCCTGGCATAGGTGGAGGGGTTGACCCCGAACCTGCTGGCGAACTCGGAAGGAGTCAGGAACTTGTGGTAGACACCGCTTCCGGCCGTGTACTCCTGGTGGTAGTAGGCGCGCACGGCGCTCAGGTCCGGCAGCGTGAGCCCAATCCCAATCGTGAGGGTCTGGCCGCCAGACGCCGGGCCGGCCGGGGTCAGCTGGTACTTGCCACCAGCGATATCGGGCAGGACGTCGGCGTGGATGACCTTGGAGGACGAGGAGCCAGCTCCAGCCGCCGCGCTCACGGTTCCGGCCCCCAACACCAGCGGCGCCAGGGCCGCCAGGACTGCCGCCAGAAGTCCGGCTGTGATCCGTGCCGAGGGCCGCACCTGCACCCTCGGTCTGGCGCCCGCGGTCCGGCCGCGGGCCCGTCCACCGCCAACCTTGCCCGCCACCCGGGCGAGCGCCGAAAGCGTCCCGCCCTCGTGCGTTCTCATCTGCTGGTCTCCTCTTCAGAACTATGGTGTGTGCCCTGCCCGTCCGAGGGCACGGCTTGAATCTGGTCAAGAAGAGGCTCATGGGCGGAAAAGTCCTCGCCCTGTTCCTCCCGGGTCCCCGAGGAGGCGTCCTTCCCGCGCTCCGCAAGGCGTTGACGCCGTTGCCTCCAAGGGCGTCAGGACCCGGGAGCTAACCAGTTAAGGTCCGTGAGGCCCGGGCGCGGCGCCCCAGCCGCCAAGGTGGGGCAGAGCGGATAGGCAGCGTCAGCCACGGCCCGAGGTGGCCGGACCAATCGGAACGCACAACAATCCGTTCGAGGGCCCCGCGCCCGGCGACCCTCGCACCCAGGGCGGACGCCTATCGAGCCGCGTCCGCTACGACGGAGTTCCCAATGAGCGCCTCAGGGACGCGGCCTCGCGTGACCGGGGGGCGAAATCCGTCGACGCGGCGGACCCGGGCCCATCGGTCAGCTCGCGACGGCCCAGTCGGCCCAGGTGAGGCCATGGACCCTGGCGAACTCTCCGGCGTTGGCGGTGACCAAGGTCGCCCCGCGTTGGACCGCCTGCCCAGCGATCAGGATGTCGTACGCTCCGATCGGGGTTCCCGCAGCCTCCAGGGCAGCCCGGACCTCGCCGGCCGCGCGCGCGTCGCCATCCTCAAAGGACAGCACTTCCACGGGGGCGGCGAGGAAGGCCGCGATCCGGTAAGCATTGGCCTCCTGCCGACTGCTCTTGGCGACCCCGTACCGGAGCTCGAAGGTCACGATGGCAGACACCGCCAGTCCGTCGCCACCGGCAACCGCCTTCTAAAAGCGGGGCCGGACCGCTGGGGGACGGCCGTTGATGACTGCGATGCAAACGCTGGGATCGAGCAGGTACTGCACTCAGAGGACTTCTCGCACCGGAGTCGGTGGCTGCTGGCGCCCTTCCGACATGAACTCCTCAAGTCCGACGGAGTCCAACTCGTCAAACCACTCGACGGCGCTGGACATCATTGGCAAGAGCAGAACCCCTCGGCCCAGGCGCCGAATCTGGACGACGTCACCCTGGAATCGGAATTCCCGGGGCAGCCGAACCGCCTGGCTGCCGCCGTTGCGGAACAGTTTGGCAACAGTGAAGTTCGCCATGAACGGCGTCCTCCCAATCTGAAATCTACTCCGAATATATACCCATTCGGTGGACCGCTGGCCGCACGCCCCAAGCCAAAATGGGGGGGCCGGGCCCTCGAAAGGAGAGCACTCTTGACTCCGACAAGGCCCTAGCGGGAGACGTCGGCGGCTTGGCAGATGATGGTCGTCGTCGCCTGCCAGTGTGCGCTGTCGGCGGCCGCTTGGAAGGGCACGCCCATCCCGGTGGCTCGATTGGCACGCGGCTCTCGGCGGCCGTGGAAGCGCTCCTGGGCTAACTGTGTCGATGTCTTTGCGCCCAGTACTGTTCGAGGCGTTCGATGGCCTGGGCTTCGGTCATCAGAGCCACCTGGTCCTCCGTGAGCCCGACCCGGCTGACGAGGAGGCGCACCAGATCGGCGGGCAACGCCTCCGTGGACTGCGTCGGTATCGCCCGGGTCGGTGTGACACCCCCTCGGACGCATGCCCAGAATTCACGCTCGGTCACCTGCAACTGGTCGCGCAGAATGTGACGCCAGAGCTGGCGTCCATAGGCAGTGCGATCGGGTGGATGCGATACTCGCGTGCGTAGGGTCCGCCCGTCGGGGAGATCGAGTTCGTACGTGATGTGATGGGTTCCCGTGCGCCCGCGCGCATCGCGTACGAGCCGCCAGTTCTCCCCCTGACAGAAGCTCGCGTGGTCGGCCCGAGTTGGTGCCGGCCACCGGCTCACGCCCCGGCGCCAGCCAGCCAGTCGACCAGTTGCTGCTCAGAACTCAGGCCGACGAGCTGCACCAGCGGCCAGTTGTCCCGGTGGTTTGGAGCGTGGCGAAGGTGCCCCTCCCAGTCCTCGGCGTACTCTCTAAGCGCATCCGCCATCTCCGCAATGGCCTCCTCGAAGGTGGCGCCGTCGGCGGCCACGGGAACTCCCGGTATGAACACCGACCAGCCGCCCGCCTCACTCACCACTTCGGCCTTCGGGCAGCCCAGGCCGAGGAGGTGCCGCAGGCGATCGGCGTCCACCACTGCTGTGGCGATGTTGTCCCGGTGCACGACCACGGGACGACCGCTGGCCGCAGCGTCCAACACGTCCTTGAGGTGCCCGCGCGCCTCCGAATAGGTATCAAAGGTCAGGGTGGCCATGTCCCCAGTATGTACAGGTGCGTCACGTACGTCAAGTACGTATTGGCCCGGTGACGATCGAGCACCGGTGACCGCCATGGGCCGGTTTGTCGTGGAGGCCGGTCAGGTGACGATGCTCGGACTGAAGTCGATCCCAGCCGAGCAGTCATGGTTCTGGAGCGAGGCATGGCAAGCCGGTGAGCGGGAAGCCAGTGAGCTGGCAGTCGCCGGCGAGGGCACCGTCTTCGACAACGGCGCCGCCTTCCTCGACTCGCTTCGGTAGGTGCCTGCCCACCGGCGGCTTCTTCGATTCGATCACGACTGGCAATCACTTCGCCCTACCGAGCAGCAGCGGTTTCGTGTTGCGGTCGCCCGGTTTGTCGAGGATCTGGAAGCGGGTCGGCCATTCCGGCCTGGGCTCCGGGTAAAGGCCGTGCAAGGCACCGGCGACATCATGGAGATGACGGTCGGGCCACCCGGCAGTTCGGGGCCGAGGTGAAGGCCGGCCAGGTGCATGTCATGTGGCGCCGGATCGGCACCCATGACATCTTCCGCGCCCCGCAGCACCGCTAACCTGGCTCGATCCCACGAGCCACTCTCACCATCGCAGCAGACGCCAGCCGGTCGCCTGCGGATGGCACTGTGGGCACGCTTCTTTCCGGCACTCCGACCCTGCAGGCAGCGTTGACGCTCAGGTAGAACCACACGGCGGCCGCCACGAACCTGGTGATAGTCGCGTTCGGTCCTACCTCAATGTTGGGGACGTTGTGCTACAATGCATACGTGTCTGACAACGTGTCCGTCCGCCTCGATGACGGCCTGTCTCAGCGGCTGCGCTTGCGGGCCCGGGCTGCGGGCGAGAGCCTGTCGGATCGCCTGCGGCGGTACGCCGATGAGGGGGTTCGGCGCGATGAGCATCCCTTGATCACCTTCCGGGACGGCCCCACTGGGCGGCGCGCCGGCCTAGTCGGCGGCCCCGACGTGTGGGAGGTCGTGATGTGGGTTGAGGACCTGTCGGCAGAGCCGGATCCTGTCGCCGCGCTCGTCGAGGACTTGGTGCTGACTCGACCCCTGATCGACGCGGCGCTGCGGTACCGAGCCGCCTATCCGGGCGAGATCGGCACCCGTATCGAGCTCCACCGTCGGGAAACGGCCGCCGCATCGCAGTCTTGAAGCTGCTGCTCGACGAGATGTACCCGCCGGCCCTCGCCGACGCGTTACGCCGCAGTGGTATCGATGCGTCCAACGTTGGCGAGGTGGGACTCGGCGGACGGTCGGACCCTGACATCCTGGCTGCAGCGGAAGCGGGCGGCTACGTGCTGCTCACCGAAAATGTCGCGGACTTCGCTCGCCTAGCCACCGAGCATCTCACCACCGGCGCGCACCATCCCGGCGTCCTGACCGCTCTCTCGTCCCGGTTCTCGCGCCGTCCGAGCGGGATCAATGCGATCGCGGCCGCTGTCCGCGCTGTCGCCACCGACCACCTCGAGGACCGCCTCGTGTTCCTCGAGCAACCGCCTCAATAACACGTTCGCACCGGTAGCCGCGCGGCACGCCGTCGTCCCGCCATGATCCCTGCAGCTTGGCGATCGCTGGTGGTTGGAGCAGAGTTTCCAGAAGCGACCCTCGGAGGAATTGCAACCGGCTACGGCACAGCCGCATGCCGGGCGGCCGCCACGAAGGCCGCCCGGCCGGGCTCTGGAGCGATGAGCGCCCAATTGGCGAGGAGCTCCGGGTCGGCCCGGATTGCGGTGCCATCGTCCGCCCTGTGGACCTGGTCAGCTCTGGCGTGACCGAAGCCAGGGACAGTCCACCCTGCCCGGCGCAACTCACGGCGTAGGGACCTTTGCCGGGATCCTCGCCGGGTGGGTCACCCCAGCCCCTGCCGACGAGGGAGCGCCTGGAGAGCAGACCATTGGCCACCTGCTCAAAGCACGGAGAGGTGCTCCGCTCGGGCCGCTACGGCCTGGTCCTCGTCTCTGGTACAGAAGGCGAGTTCCTCATCGGTCGTTGCCGCCACCGACATCGCTGCGGCCAACTGCAACGCCTCAAGCGTGCGCAGTCGATACTTGCCGAGGAGACGCCTGGCGGTGGCGAACGCCGCTTCGGCGTCGAAGGTGGCCACGGCCAGCGGGCCGTTGGAAGCCGTGTCGGCGCCGAAGTCGGCGAGTAGGCGGTCGGCCAGCGATTGGCCAATGCGCCCATCACGAGTGGCCCGAGCCACGGCCGAGACGAACTCCACCTCGGCGAGGGCCGAGATCACCACCGGCTCAGGGCCCGCCAACAGGACCTCCGCCAGCGTCGCGTGATCCGGTTCGTCGGACAGATAGGCCCGCACCACGGCCGAGGTGTCAGCGAAGATGGCCACTGGTCAGCGTTCAGAGCGGTCGTCGTCGAGGGCGGCACTGAGCGCTGGTCCTCTCTCCGCCGCGTACTCGGGTCTTTGTGCACGGGCATCGGGAGGAACTGGTGAGCGCTTCACCAGCGTGTGGTCGTTACGCGCTCGCCATGCTTGCCGCCGGCTGGCCGGAACGGCGAGCACCCGCTCCACGGCGTCGACAACGGTGGCATTGACGCTTCTGTTCTCGATGGCCGCCCGCTCCTTCAGTCGTGCGGCAAGGTCGTCCGGGACCCTGGTGATGATCTGTCGCATGACAGCGACGATAGCACTAACGGCTCTAATGGCGCTATCAAGCGCTGCCGGTGAACGGGCGGGCCTCAAACTTGGTCGCCGGGGACGGAGGTTGGCGGGACGCCCGGGGAGTGGCCCCATGTCCCCCCCGTCGCCGGCAACCCGAGGCGCCTACGGGTCGCCGGCGACACCCACGGCAACTACCGGCACGGGTAGCACGTGCCGCTGCTGGCCCCCCGGGAGCAGCACGTAGGCGGGATAGTCCAGCCCTGTACCTGTCCCCAGCCACATAGGGCCACTTCAGCATCGCAACGGTGGCCCCAGCCAGACCGTGCTTGCGGCGCGGATGGTCCCATCCAAAGTCATCGTTCGCGACCGCCAAGGACACGGCGCGCCCACCCACCCGGACTCCGAAGGGCAAGCTCAGGACAGCTGGGGTCCCTGCCGCCGCGGCGGCACCCGCGCGTATGCCACTCGCCGCTGGCTGATCGCCTCCGCGGCATCCTTTGCCACCTGATCGCTGAGGACCACGGCTCGGGCTGCGACCCCGGTGACTCGCTCAAGGTCGGCCGCGCGGGCCAGTGCCCGCTCCACATCCGTATGGTCGGCCGTGAGCGACGCTTCCACGACGACGTAGCCAGATACCTGCCCGGGGCCTAACCCCCAGGCGAAGAGCCCGTTCACTTTCGTGATCGCATCCGCCGCCTGGGGCGTCAGCGTCTTCGCCGCTACTGCCGCTGCCAACTGTGGCCGCAGATCGTCGATCGTGATCGGCCGCAGCGCGCCCGGCTCGACGCCGACCGCCGCCTCGATGCTCCACAGAGACCGCACCGCTTCATGGAGCTCGTAATCGGCCCCGAGCAGATTGCTCACCCGCCCATCGGCACGCTCGGCTATCGTCTTCACCTCCGACAGCCGCTCCTCGGTCCCGCGCTGAGCCTCTACCAGCTTCTCCACCTGACCCGCTAGCCGGTCGAGCCGGTCGGTGAGCCGGTCGAGCCGGTCGGTGAGCCGGGCGACCAATCCGGGCAGGCCCAACAGCTCCTCGGTGAGGAGTTCCCGCCGAAGCGCATCACGCGCCTCCGGGTTAGACCGGACTGTTCGAATCAGCGCGTCGAGATCAAAAACCACGTCTGAAGTTTACGTCTCCAGAGGGTTTCGCCCTCGATGCAGGGCGTCGGGACCTTCTCCATGCCGGTTTACCCCGGCGCATCACTATCTCCCAGCTCACCTCCGCTCTGATTGTCCAGGTCGCAATCGGCACCTTGACAGCGGTCCCGGCCGACTCCGAGGTACTGGCCGCGGCCAGGTCGCACTCTTCGCCTCGCGGATGCACCGGCTCCGGGTGCCAATGGGGCCGGTACTGCTCACCCACGGACCGGCCGCACTCGTCGCCCTCGAGCAGGTGCGCAAGACGATGGAGCTTCTCGGCCGCGGCGACATGGTCGGCAGGTAGCCAGGTCGTCGGTACTCCTCAGCGAGGTTGCCCGCTTCGATCCACAGCCGCTCGATGGCCAGCCTCGCGGTCGCGTTGGCATACGAGGCTGCCTCGTGGACGGCAGGAGCTCTTGGATGCGCCTCAGGGTCGCGACCAGAGCGACCAGCAAGTCATCCCGGGCTCTCACAATGCCGGACTGTCGGCTCTGGCACCCGGAACATCGTCGGTGATGACGTGGAGGTAGGCGCCCACAATCTGAGCCGCCCCGAGTGCAAGGCGGTTCACCTGATGGTAGCCAGGGGCGTCATCATGCACAATGAGTGCCCCGTCATACCGCAGCTGAATCTCAGCGAGTCCCTGATCGGCCGCGATCCACCTAAGCCCCTCGGCATGCGCCCGGACCTCTTCCCGGGCGGCCTTCCTATCACCAACGACGGACCGCATCATCGGTGCGGTGTTACCCAAAGTCCCCGTGGCTGAGATGCGGCCACTACAGCTGCTGAGAGCCGCCGGCAGCTACCTCAAGGCGTCGACTGGTTATAAACGACCAAGGCAAACTCATCACAGCTCCTCCGACCAGGTCTTCCGCTGTCCGTGGCGAGTAGTGCTCGGCGGGATAGTCGCCGGCGAACTGCTGCTGGGCAGGCAGGCCGGGCAGTGTTGGCCTGCTGCACGGTCAGAGTTCCGACGCGAGGTGCCGGAGCTCGCCGAAGGTGATCGAGAAGCCGCCCTGGGATGGAATCTGGCTCACGGGGGCCGAGAGTTCGGTGGAACTCGCAGGGTGCTGTGCGGACTCGGTATGGCGGCGATCGTCGCCTACCGTGGCTGGGTTGATCATCGAAACTGACCAGGTAGACGCCGGTAGGCGGCTCACCACGGCGGGATCACGACAACCCTGAGGTGCTGGCAGAGTGTGGCCAGCCACTCGAAGCCTTCCGCGGTGGCAAACGACCGCCCGAGCGTGGGAGCGACGGACAGCTCGCGGGACCCGACCCGGTCGCCGAAGAGCATCACGGCCTTCTGGTTGTTCCACTGGCGGCTCATCCACACGATGCCGTCGAGGTCGGTGCCCTCGTGGATCGCGTCTGCCCACCGCACCGTGCGGATGTAGTGGGCAGCGCTGGTATCAGTGAGATTGGTCGCCCTGGCGCCGAGGCGGCGCAGGCCGCCGCCATGGAGCTGGGCGAGCCGAAGCTCACGCTGGGGCAAGACCCCCGACACGACCCGGCCCCGATAGCGCTCGGGAACCAGCCGACCGCCAACGGTCGGTAGGTCGTGGAGCAGAGTCTCGGCCACCGCCGCCTCCTCGCCCTCCGCCCCGTACAGCACGGGGACGATAGGGTCACCGAAGAACGCGAAGCGGGTCAGCGGGCGGGGGCCCGGGCTGAAGCTGGTTGCCCGCCGGTCAGCCCCGTGTACCCGGTGGATCGCCAGTCCCGCCGCCCACACCTCTATCAGCGGGTCGATCGGACGTGGCGGGTCTCCGACAAGCCGCCGGGATGGGCTCACAGGTGAGCGACGGCGTTGGCGGCCTCCTCGGCGACCAACAAGGGATCCCTGGCCAGAACGACCGCCGGCTCTTCGTCGTCGAGATAGCCGTTGGGGGCGGTGAACCACAGCGCCACCGATTCTTCCGACCACCCCGCCTCTCGGAACACAGCGAGCACCTCCTCGATCCCCCGCCGCGGCCGAAGGTGCTTGTCGAACTGGAAACCTGGGAACACCAGCCGCCTGCCCCGGCGAACTCCGAGGAGGCGCCCTGCCCGGTGCAAGGCGGAAGCGTACTCGCTGCGGTTACGCGAGCCGCTGCCAGCCCGGTCGGCCAGTTCGGGAGCGCTCAGCAGCCCGTAGCGGGTCTCGAGATCCCTCCACGCGGCCTCGCGCTCGCGAATCGCGACCAACGTCGCCGGCCCGGGCAGCTTGGCTCCGGCCTGCAGCGTTGCCCCCAGTTTCCCCGCAGTCTCGGCGGTGGCGAGGAGGTCTCTTACCAACGCCTCCGCCACGGTGGCCGAGATGCTCTCAGGCAGCTCCACCAAGAGCGCCTCCGCGCGGCCGCGACCATGGTGGCGCTGGGCGAGGGCGGCCCGATCCTCGGCGTCGAGCAGTCGGACCTGCGCCATCTTCGTCCTCCATCGCTGAACCAACTGAACATTCGTTATTGTATCAGTCAGATCATAGGCGGTTAGGGGGGCCACCGTGATGGCGCAAAGGGGGACCACCCGGGAGGGAAGGAGACTTCAGCAGCGGCCGTCAGCTCCAGATGGCAGAGGACCGACGATGCCTGATGGCAAAGGGCCGACCGGGCCCCGCCCCAGAACGCCGCGCTATGGAGATGGGAGGCAGGTTCCTCGAGGCCCGACGGCAGGCGCACCCTGCACGATGCCTTTGAGGACCTGCTGGATGCCTTCACGAGCCATCTCAACAAGGTCAGGTGTCTCAGCTGCGAAACCCAGGACAGCTACGCGAAGGCGGCCCAGATTCCAGACCGGTTGACATAGTGCCAGAGATGATGCAACCGACCCTGGCGTCGATCGGGTGCGACCGATCTCGAGGAGACTCCTGGGCGTCCCGCGAACGTTGCCTGACCCGACCCACCCTGGCACTTGGCTTTTCCAAATCGGAGTGCCCGATCCGGATCCGCTTGTGACGGGGTCACGACCAGAGCGCGCAAAGCGGGACCGCATACACCCGCTCACCAAGTTCGTAGACGCCAGGTCCACTGTGGACAACAGCGCCAGCGGCGAATCCCGCACCCAGATGGTCTCGCAACCAGAACAGGTGCTTCGCATCTTCCCTGCCGGGGGCCGACCCCGCCTTGAACTCGAGACCAACCACGCGCGCGGGCTCGAGTTCGACGACAAGGTCGATCTCCCGCCGACCAGCCTCGACGCGCAAGTGATGGACCAGCGGGAATGGTTGGGCGATCGCGATCTCCGGCCTCAACTGTCCTCTCCCGAAGGCGTCGAAGCAGCGGCCCAGGAGGTCACTGTCCGCGAAGATCGCCGAGGCACTGACTCCGGCCGCAGCCCCGGCGAGGCCGGAGTCGACGATGTAGCGCTTTCCCTGCTTGACCAGTCTGTTCAGCCGGTTGTTCGCCCACGCTGGCACCACGTCGAGTACGTATAGGTTCTCGAGCAGCTGGTCATATCCGGCCGCCGTCTTCGCGTTCACGTCGGCCGCTCGGTAAAGCGAGAGGTCCGAAGGACTCCCCGCATTGTTGATCGCCAGGGCTTTCAGGTAGCGCCTCAGCTTGGTGGGGGCCTTTGGGGCATCGAGGAGCGCGGCGTCCCGGGTGACGAGGTCATCAACGTAACTCGTCAGCCAAATGGCGCGGGCGCGCTCCGTTCGGGGCGTGTAGGCGACCTCAGGGAATCCGCCTCGAAGGGCCATGGCCACATAGTCGTCGATCGTCGGCACCTGATCCGGAACGCGCAGGTCTCGGATGCCAGTCCTGGCGAGGCGGTCGAGGAACGGGGGCCGATCGGGAGCCAGCCGCTCCTGCAGCTCCTGCTCCACCAGCGGGTACATGGTCATGCGCACGATGCGCCCGGTGGCAGCCCAGGTCTCATTGCGGAGCTGGGCGCGGACGCTCCCGGTCAGCACGAACTGCCCGGGCGTTCGATCGCGATCAACGGCCCGCTTTACGGCTGCGAGCACCTCTGGGACTTCCTGCCACTCGTCGAGCAGGAGGGGGCGCGATGCCCGACGAAGAGCGGCGTCGGGATCGGCCCGATAAACGGCAGCGATGCCAGGCTCGTCGAGACGGGCAATCTGCACAGCGTGCCGGGTGGCAGTGGTGGTCTTCCCAATTGCCCGAGCGCCGGTGATCATCACGGCGGGGAACTCAGCGAGTAGCTCCAGGAGGTACGCGTCCGCCAGACGCTGGCGGTACCGGTCGCGGTCGATCACAGACCTCCCTTGAATTGCATCCAGGTCACCACCGATTTCACGCCACTCATGACACCAACTTCACACGGCAGCGACTACCAACTTCACGCAGTCCTCGTTCGCACAGAGAGGGACCGCTGCCGAGGATCGTCCCAGAGGGAGCAGATGATCACGGTGGGATTGGAGCAGTGCGGCACGCTCCTGGATCAGTCTGGGATAGGCCCCTAAGCACCTGGCCATAAGTCTTGTCCTGGGGCGAGACGGTGGACAGGTCCGGCACGCACCACCGATGCGCCAGCGTGGTCCCCTCGGGCAAGTGCAGTTGGGAACTCATCCGGAGTAGTCGGCGGTGCAGACCCGGTACTTCGCCGAGCAGTCCGGCGCCGTCTGGCGCTGGCCTGTGCCCTCCCGTCGCGACGCCTGCTGAGACGTTCTGGCGGAGCAGCACTTGACTCGGTCAGGGCCGCTTGTGGTCCTGGAATCTGTGCCAGGGCGAGCCTGGCAGCTTCTAGGCCCCAGGCAGGGCCCGGGGCGATGGGAGTGATAAGAGAGTGGGGCCGATCTCGGAGATGCCCCGGGGACGCTGACGGCAGTGAGGACATGACCGCAAGTTTGGCAGAAACGGAACGGATGTGTGCTACGGGGAGCGCCGCGGCACCAATCTCGGACAGAACACGGCCAACCCGCCTCTACCGTGGCCACCCAGCCAGGCTGACAGAACTATTGGCCACCTGCTTAGGCCTAAAACAAGCGAAGAGCTGACGAACCCCCGCTCCGAGGGCCCGCTGAGGCGCCCCGGGGGCCAAGGGGGGGGCAGCAGCGGCCCCTGGGGACTCCCGAGCGGGTCACCGGGCGCTGGCAGGGGGCCGATCGTGGCATCGGGGCGGCACTTTCCGGGTATCTACGGCCCGGCGAGCTGTTCTTTGGCATGGCTTCGCCAGAGGGGTCTCGCTCAGCGCTACGGCGGGAAGGTCGGCTACTGGAGGGCGGCGTCGAGTCGGAAGAAGACCCCCAGCCAGGGGTTCCAGGCCAGGATGCGCCAGCGAATGGCCCTGGCGCCCTTCACGATCTGGCAGGGGATCTCGATGAAGGCCTGGCGGAAGGTCCGGAACTCCATGCCGACCAGGCGCTTGCGCTCGGCATTGTGGCGCCCGGCCCAGCGAGGGGAGACCGGCAGGTAGAGGGCGCACCAGGCCTTCAGCGTCCAGGCCAAAGACGCCATCACCAGGTAGGCCCAGTTGGCGTTCAGGGTGTTGACGGGGGCATGCAGGGCGCGCACCTCCCCCTTCAACTGGGCGTGCAGGTTCTCCTGGTCGCAGCGCTGATGGGCCTCGGCGACGACCTCGTCTGTAGTCATCGTCCAGTCGTTGGTGATGTAGAACAGGTAGCGGTACTCATCGAAGAGGACATCGTCCCCCTGCTCCACCGAGATGTTCTTGCGCACCGCGGCGACCCGGTAGTCCTGCTGGCAGGCGCCTGGGCGGTAGGAGAACTCAGCGACCTCGACGGACTTCTGGCGGAGCGCCTTGAAGCCACGTTTTCTCACGACGGCGTCCTTCACATTCGCCGGGCGGCGCCGGGGTGCTGTCTTGATCGCCCGCTCAGCCTTGGCGACCAGGTCGCGATAGAGCTGATCGGACACACCTGCGGCCTGTTTGACCATGTTGGCCTTGGCGTCGTAGCCGAACACGAAGCGCACGCCGTCGGCGTCCCAGCGGTCGAACTCGGTGGTAAGGGAGAAGTCGGTGTCGCCCCGCAGCAAGATGCTCTGGAACCCGCCCTTGCGGCAAAGCGCGATCGCCCGGTCATAAAGGGGGATCACGCCCTCATGGGAGGGCCGGTTGGCGCCTCGGGAGGACAGGTACAGTGGCTCTTTGGTGTTGGCGAGGGAGACCACCAGGTCCGAGTACCCCCAGGTGCCCTTATAGGAGATGTCCATCCCCTCTTTGCACTCGCCGTCGGTTTCCACGATAGAGGCGTCCGCGTCGATGCGAGCGACCTCCTTGAAGAAGGAGGCAGGCTGGGTGGCCCAGACCTTGAGGCGGGCGGCGTTGATCGCCGCTTGGAGGTCCATGATGTGGCTCTCCGTAAAGCGTCGGCAGAAGTCTCCCGCGGTGGTCGGGTCCGGCAGGGCGGGCACGCCCAAGGCGTCCAAGAACACCGCGTCGTTGCGTCGCAGCTCGATGTCCTCCAGGCGCTGCCCGCCACAGAGAGCGTTGTAGGCAATGTTCAGCACGTGGTCGGACTCGTGGTAGGGCTTGTGGATCTTCAGCAGGTGGAGCGCGGAGTCGATCTCTTTGGCCAGGCCGGCGCGCTTCACGACCTTGGCGATCATGCCCATGCCGCCGTGTGCGATCCCCTTGGCGCGCTCGGAGAGCTCGTAGGCGATGTTCGCCCGGCCGAGCAGCGGCCCGGCCTCGTTGAGGGTGACCGCTTCCTTGAGCCTTTCCCGGATGGCCGCCGCCTCGCTCGCCAGTTTGCGCCGCCGCTTAGCCTTGGACTCGCTCATAGCGTCTCCTGCTCGCTCGTGAACGCCGTAGCCGTAGTATACTACAGCGTTAGCATCTACGAGCCCCAGCCGATTGAGACGGAGGAGAGATGGCAACCGAGGCGGAAATCGTCCGGCGCATCGAGCGCATCAAGGTGGACCTGGCTCACCTGGGCGACCTGCGCCCGGGGAGCCTATCGTTGCAGTACAACGTCTGCGGGAACCCCAACTGCCGTTGCAAGGCTGACCCCCCGCAGAAGCACGGCCCCTACTACCAGCTGAACTACTTCCGCCACGGCAGGAGCCGCACCGGGCTGGTCCACCCCGAGCATCTCGCCCAGGTCCGATCCCAGATCCAGAACTACCAGAAGCTCAAGCTCCTACTCGACCAGTGGATCGATGCCTCCATCGAGCTCGACCGCCTGCGGCGCCTCGGCAACCCCCCAGCCCCCCGCAGCCGGCGCACGACCTGATGGGCCCTTCACTCCAAAACACCCCCGCGCGGCTCCGGCTCTCCGCCTGGTTTGCTTGGAAAACCCCGGAACACAAGGCTTTCCTGACATCCCCCCGCCCTATCCGGTCGCCCCTACGCTTGTTTTAGGCTTAGGTGCCGATGAGTTCGTTCGCCCCTCGGAGAGCGACGCGCAAGAGCTCCTCATCGGGGAACGGCACATCGAACTGGCTCCGCAACTCCTCAGCCTCGCGCCGGGCCTCCGCAGGTCCATGAGGGAACCCGCACCACCGAGCGGTCGAGTGACTACGGCAACAAGCGCCACGATGGCCCGGTGGGGCAGGTAGACTGCACTAGGTGGCTATGACCATGTACGTGGAGGTCGGGGCCGAGCGACGGCAGCAGTCCATCAACGCGGGCTATATGGGCGATCGACGAGGACCCGCCAAGTGGGAGGAGCTGCTTGCTCAACTTGAGTCGCGCGTGTCGGTCAATGAGTTCCTTGCCGACTCTGGCCAACTGCTCGATGAACTGTTGGCAGGAGAGCCCTACGACTGGGGTGATTGACGGTGCCTTCGCGGTGGGAGATCCACCGCGCTGACTTCGGTGCGCCGATGGGGCACGGACCGGCCAAGGAGCGACCGGCTCTGGTGCTTTCCGCCGACTCTCACAACCTCCGAGGACAGGCAGTGACCGTGGCACCCTTCACGAGCACTGACCGGCGTCTCTAGCCGGGCGAGCTTCTGATCGAGCCCGAAGGCACCGGGCTGAGGAAGAGGTCGATCCTCCAAGTGCATCTGAGCTACACCATGGACCAGCGTCGCCTGCGAGGCTTCATCGGACGCCTTGAGGACCCCGACTACCAGCGCGCCGTGGAGACGAAGATTGCAGAAATCCTCGGACTGCGGCTGGGAGATCCATGAAGATCGACTGGGTGATTCTCGCGACTGCGGCTGAAGTTCGTGACGACCTCGTGCACCTTCTTGGCGGAGGGTGGAACTACTCGACTTATCCTGCATTCCCAGCCGAGCTCCATGGCGCCGTCGCCGCTCGGCTGATAATCGACCCGTCTGAGTTGGCGACGACTCATGAGATGCGCATTGAGATCCGAGATTCGGCCGACCAGTCTCTAGCCGACGTGCGCTTCCCGGTTCCAATGCCCAGGCCCGCGCCTCCGGGGCTGATGATCCCTCAAGACTGGGCTGTCCATGTGCCAATTGCCGTGAATCTATCGGGAGTCGTCATTCCCCAACCTGGGCAGTACCGGGTCGTGGTGTCGATAGACGGCTTGTACCTCCACGACCCCCTGCCCATGCTCTGTGCGTTGCAAGAGCCAGGGTCGTAGAGCGTCCCGAGCACACTCGCCAGCCTCGTCCGGGCGCTAGGCGAAGACCTCGAAATGATGTTGGTCGTCCGCGACGACCCGGACCTCGACATGGGCGCCCAGCACGGTCGCGTAGCGCGCCAGCGTGCCGATGGTGATGTCCTCGGACCGCTCGATGGCGGCGACGCTGCGAATGTCAAGCCAAGAGGGGACCACCTGAGAGAGAAGGAGCGTCAGCAGTAGCAGGACGGGGGACCGCATGGTGGGGATGCCGGGATGGCCGTCAGCACCAGAGGGCACAGCACGGACGATGCCTGATGGCACAGGGCCGCCCGAGCCCCGGCCCAGAACGCCGCGCTATGGAGAGGGGAGGCCGGGCCCTCGAGCCGGCGGCCGGCGCACGGCTGACGATGCCTTCGAGGACCTGCTGGACGCATTCACGACCCATCTCAACGAGGTCAGGTGTCTCAGCTTCGAAACCCAGGACAGCTACGCGAAGGCGGCCCGGGCGTACTACCGCTGGCTGACGGCCACCGAGCCCACGCTTGGCCTCGAAGAGGCGTCGTCCGCCACCATCCGGGCGTTTGTCACGTTCGAACGAGAGCAGAGGATCGGCGCGGGCACCATCGCCACCTATCTGCAGGCGCTCAAGGGCTTCTACCAGTTCCTGCTCTTCGACGACCCCAACAGGCCCAACCCGGTCCGGGGCGTCAGGGGTCCCCGGGTCATGCCCGCCCCCATCGACCCCTTCACCGAGGACGAGATCCGCCAGATGCTCAGCTTCGCGCAAAGGTATGAGCGCTCCTCCGACCTGCGCCGCTGGGTGGGCTATGTGGCGCTGGTCATCTTCGCCAGCACCGGAGTCCGCAACGCCGAGCTGCGCAACCTGGAGACCGCCAAGGTCAACCTCTCCCGACGGGAGCTGCGGGTTCTGGGCAAGGGCTCCAAGGAGCGCATCATCCCCTTCGGACCCGGGGCCGCCGAGGTGCTGAGGGTCTATGCCGCAGAGCTCCGGCCCCGGCTGCCGCGCTCCCCCTACTTCCTCGTAAACCCCGCCTCGGTCCAGGGGCCTAACCGGGGCCGCATCGGCGAGATGGCGCTGGTCGACCTGGTCAGGCTGCTGCTGGCCGAGGCCGGGATCTCCGGCCGGGCAAATCCCCACCGCTTCCGCCACAGCTATGCCACGCTCACGACCAGCCAGACCGGGAACGTGGAGCTCACCAGGGAGTTGCTCGGTCACTCCGACATCACCACCACCAGCCGCTACGTCCACACCGCGATGAAGGACCGCCACCTGGCCGCCGACGGGGTGGACTTGGTCCCGGTCGGGGGCGCCACAGGTCCGCTCGCTGCTAGCGTCCCCGCGGTGCCATCACCATTCCAGCCGCCCGGCTTCCTGGGCCACATGCCTCGGGCCGTGCCCGTTCCCTACGTGGGCACGGAACCCTGGGCAGCTCCGCCCGCCGCGACCCTCGCTGAGAGCCACCAGCTGGCCCGGCCGGAGGAGAAGCCCCACGGCGAAGACCTCCAGGGCCCGGCGGAGAGCATCCTGATAGGCGCCGTCGAGGCCGCCCGGCGGCTCCCGCCCCGGCTTGTGGTCCACCTCAATCCCGAGCGGCTGCTCGAGGTCGCCCTCGGCTCGCTGATCACCACCGGCCTCTCCACCGATGTCTTCCTGGCCGCGGCGGGCGCGGTCCTGAGCTGGACCCACGACCTCCCCGTTCCCATCGGCCCCCTGCTGACCACCTACGGTAGAGGAGCTGCCGAGGCGCTGTTCCAGGTTCGCTCCACCCTTGAGCTGCTCGGATCCCTCGATCCGACCCGGCCCCGGCTCGGATCGTTGCCCTGAGCTGCTGCAGCCCCGCCCGGCTGACTGTCCCTCGGACCCTCCGATCAATGCTCGGATGGCGCGACTCGCGGGTTGAGGGTCGCGGTCGTGGACTGGGGGGCCGCAAAGCCGGCCACCCCCGAAACCGGTGCGGTGGCCACCAGGGTCCCCGCTGTCATAAAGACTGGCGCCGAGCTGGCAAGGATCTCGTAGCAGCTGGCGCCGATTTTCACAATGCGAGTTAGCCCCCAGTGGGTCCTTGACCGTGAGCAGATAGTCGCCGCCTTGGTCGAGCAACAGTTGGGCGGTCTCCGGCTGGGTGTGGAGCAGGTCCAGGGTCACCATCTTGCCATTTAGATCCAGCTTCTTGATGACCTCCCGCGCCACGGGGATCTCGTTTTGCTTGTCTGTCCGCCTTGCGCTGATGGAGCACCACCCCTTGGTCATGGACCATCGCCGCCAGCAGTTGCAACGCGCCTCCCTCACCCTTGGCATCCCGCGCCGCCTTGCCGTCTCTACCCAGGTGCGTGGCGATGGCCGACGCGGACCACCCCGCCGCCTCAATGCACTCGCTTCCACATCTTCTCCCCGTGTGATCATGGGCTGGGACTCCTCTGGCTTAACCGGCTTCAACACCGTCAGCTTGGGGAGTCCTACTCCGTTTCGAACGTATTCTGAGCTGGCCCTCGGGCCAGCTCCGGGGTGGGGAGTTTCAGATGATCCTCAGCATCGGTGATCGACTACCTCAGGGTTGAGCACGAGGGGAACATGGAACATGCTTGGTGCTGGTCGAGCGGCTAAGCCCGCCAGCCAATACCGATGGGCACTACCACCGAGAGGACGAGCCGCTCCGAGAGGAT
The DNA here is from genome assembly GCA_021795235.1 of bacterium. Taxonomy (GTDB): domain Bacteria; phylum Chloroflexota; class Dormibacteria; order Aeolococcales; family Bog-877; genus AG-12. The sequence continues at coordinate 563 of JAJYPP010000033.1, read as the reverse complement.
CGACGCGTCGCGCCAGGCGTTGGAAGTGAGAACGTCGCCGGACTCTTCTTTGACCCCAACAATGCTTCGCTTCTGTGAAGTGCCAGCTCCGCGATCGCGGGAGGCAGACCAGGAACAGCGCGTGCCGCCAGCGTTACCGCCCCAGGGACCCTCTCGACCACCTCCCCGATCGCCTTGAGGGCCCTCGCCTCTGGCATCCCCCACGAGGTCGCCTCTGCGGCCAGGTCGGCCAGCCTGACCTCTCCGACCTGGCGCACGGCCCCGACATACATCCCCAAGGTCTGGTCCACGCCCGGATAGTGCGTCGTCGCCATTACGTCGTAGATCGGGGCCAGCGCCACCGTCCCTGACCTGTGATGTAGCAGTCCAAGGTTCTTTCCGTGTGCGTCGGCGTTGCCGATCACCACGTTCAACACCGCCTGCTGGAGTAGGGCGTTTATGTGGGTGATCCGCCAGAGTAGAGCTGAGTCCAACAGGCTTCAGCTCCACCATTGGAAGGAGGTATCACCTTGGCGTGGGTTCCTTGTCTGACACGTACGTTCGATGAGTCACACTTGGTGCGG
>JAJYPP010000032.1 GCA_021795235.1 bacterium | reverse complement strand
GGAACCTCGACGTGCCCGGACTCGTCGAGGACAGCGCCGGGGATACGGCCCTTGCGAAAGCGCTCCCACGCCGCCCGATACCCGATGCCCTGCTGCCGGGCGTACGTCGACAACTTCATTATCACATGATATCATAGATGGCACGTCTATTCCAGCCACTAGCTTGCTCTATGAATCTAGCGACTTGTGCCCAACACTGTGCGATAGTGAGAATCGCCCAGCGGGTGGTCCCGAACGGTCCTGGGTCACCTGGCGCCCTCCGCTTCCGGTAGGCACTGCGGTCTTACTGCCACCGCTTCGCGGGAGCCTCGGGCCCCTGTCCGGTGGTTGCCTCCTGCCTGTCCTTCATGTCCCGGACCAGGTCGTCCTCCACCTCACCCTCGTCGAGAACCACCAGCCTGCGCCCATGGGCGAGCAGAGATGCCGTGACCAGCTCCGCGTTCATCCTCGCCAGGCGATCCCGATGTTCCACCACCACTGTTGTCACCTTGGGGTCCGAGAGCAGGCGTCTGAACTTGGGGCGGTGCCCGTTCATGCCAGAGCCCACTTCGGATTCCACTCGCACCACCAGCTGGCCAGCCTTCGCCGCCCACTCTGTGAGCCTTGCCAGCTGACGCTCGAGGTCGGACCCTTGGTCGTGCGAGGAGACTCGCGCATAGAGGCCAAGGCCGACTGCCGGGGCCGCCGTGGCTGCGCCAATGTTCACCAGGATGGTGCGTGGCCCCACCCGCTCCGCGGGCACCGGCAGGGTGCCATTCTCAAACCACCGAAACGCGGTGTGGGGGTGGACTCCTTGGCGACGCGCCCACTCAGGCAGGTTCACGATCTGTACTATAACACACACGTACGGGTCTTAGTAGGGTGTTGGTGGTGACCAGTTCCCAACCCCGAGGAGAGCGAGACCCCGGTGCTGGAGGGTGGTGGGGGTCGTGATGAGGGTGAACGAGAGGAGACCGGGCTCAGTTGGCTTGATCATGTTCAGGCAAATGGTCCCGAGGTCGGTGAGCAGGCTCTTGAAGGAATGGACCGGTTGGCCATCGGCCGCCTTCTTGGTGGAGATTTTCTGGAGCGCTCGGTCCGAGCGCCGGGCGGGAGCAACCGGGCTCGTCCTGGCCGCCTCTGCGGCCGGATGATCGTCGTCTTTGAAGAGCATCGGAGCCAAGCGGTTCTCCATGTGCCAAGTCACGTGGTAGGAGAGCATGCGGAGGAACACGTGGGTGCGGACCCGGTCTTCGTTGCGATGACGGATAGGGCAGATGTCAAGGTCGGTGTTGAAGCCCCGGAAGACCCGCTCCACGCCTGCGAGCGCCTTGTAGGCCGAGACCACCTGGGCCGTGGCGAGCGCTTCTTCGCTCAGGCTGGTGCGCAGAACGTAGATCCCGTCCAGAGCTGCCTCGGCAGCGATCTGGCCTTCATTCCTGGAGAAGACGAGCGCATCCTCTCCGATCTCAACTGCGAAGTGCTTGGCGACCTTGAAGCGATTGACCACTCGGCCCACTCGCAGGGCGATCTTGTCCTTGCCTCGCAGGGGCCGCCGCTCCCTTTGACAGGCCGCCGCGATCTCTTGCAACTCCGCCTCTGTGGCTGAGAGCAGAGCTTGACGCCTTCTGGTCCGCTCTTCGGCGAGCAGGGGGTTCCTGCAAGCGACCAGGCGTTCCTGGGGGTAGTCGGGGTGCACGATCTCGAGTAGGTCGGTCTGGTCAAACAATCCGAGCTGGATGGCCTCGGCTTCCCCCAGGGCTTTGATCTCCGGGGCCCGAAGCGCCGTGATGTAGTCGAGCTCAGCCGGGATGACGTCATCCCGTAGCCGTGCTCGGGCCACCTGAAGCAACTGCTTGTGTCCCAGAGCGATCTCATCGGCCGTCATGTTGGGATCGGAAGTGGGAACCAGGGACTTGCCATCCAGATGGGCTTCCCGTTCGACGTCCCCCACGAGTCGTGGGGCTCGGGTTCACCTGGTTGGCATTACCAACAGCCATACTGATGGTATGTCCAAGATCATGGTGTCACTCCCCGATGATCTGCTCCGAGAAATCGACGCCGAAGCCCGGCGAAGATCTATGAGCCGAAGCGCGCTCCTCGCGGCTGCCGCGAGGAGAGAATTGGTGCGCCGTGACCCCGCGGCCGTAGCTGAGGCCATTGTGCGCTCCGAGCAACGGTTCCGGGCAGCGGGAGGCTTCGACGCGGCGGAGTTGGTCCGCCAGGATCGAGATGCCCGTCGGTGACCACGCTCCTCGTCGATACCTCCGTACTCGTCAAATGGTTTCACAGCGAAGGTGAGCCTCAGCTCGCTGAGGCCCGCGCCATTCGCGACGCGACACAGGTCGGCGAGGTTCAGGCTCGGGTGATCGACCTGGCGCTCTACGAAATGGGCAACGTCCTCCTCCGCGCACTCGGTTGGACCGGATCTGCTGTCGCCGACCAGCTCGACGATCTCCTAATTGTCTGCGGGCCTCCCCTGGTGATGTCTCCCGAGTGGCTCCATCAGGCGGCGGATCTCGGCGAGCGACACCGACTCACTTTCTACGACGCGGTGTGGGCCGCAGCGGCCGCCGCGCTTGGCATCTCGCTCGTCAGTGTCGACACTCAGCTGCTCGCCGCCGGACTCGCGGAGTCGCCAGCGGCGGTCGTTCAACGCCTGCGCCTCTCTCCTTGACGCCGCACCGGACACCAGGGAGCAGGGGGTAGGGAACAGTTGCTCGTACGATGTGCTATTGATTGGTCCTGGTGAGCTTCAAGGAGGGGCGGCCACTGCACAACACCTCCGTGACTGGCCGGACATAGCCAGCCAAAGCGGTGTAGTTGACGCCGGGGCCCGGCCGCCAGCGAGAGCAGTGACGGCCAGGACGCTGGATCATGCCGCGTCGTGGGAGGGACCGTAAGACCAGGGCCAACGGCTCGGGCGGCACCCGATGAGTCCAAAACCCGTAAGGGAACCCCGAGAAGGGGTGCCGCAGGAGTGCACTTACTATAGTTCACTCGGCGGCAACGGTCGAGGTGCCCCTGGAGCCCAGCGGATGCCAGGAACCGCCTCAGTGTGCCGCCTGCACCCCAGACTCCTATGCAGCGGCCCTCCGGTTGGCCCGACACCACGCCAAGGTCGCCCACCTACGCCGCGACCACTTGCACAAGCTGACGGGCCTGCTCGGCAACGGACTCGGTGGCTCACTTGGCATCCGGGCTGGTGGCTTGTTCAGAGCCTTTGGACCCCGTCGTGCTGGGCACAGTTGAGCGCCTTCAGTGCCCGGGTTACAGCCGCCTTGCGGTACGGACGGACCGAGAAGGTGGTCAGCACCCTGGCGGTCACCGCTCGCAGGCAACCAACGCCTCTTCGTGGCCCCGGAGGTCGGCAGGCGGATCACCAACACGCGTCACTGAGCCCGTAGTTGACGTCGGGGTACTTACGGATCAGATGGAGATGCACGCCATTGAACACCCAGATCCAATCCCAGGGAAGAGGTCGCCCGTGGGTCGCAGGGGCCTGGTACTCGTCGACGAGGACGTAGCGACCGCCTGGCGCCGCCGACAGCGAGGTCGGGTCCGATCCGGGCTCGAGGGCGAGCCGGGATTGCACGGTCATGCCGATGGTCACCTGCTCCAGATAGGAGCTGCCCATTCCCTGGTAACCGCAGGTCTCGACCGCGGCAATCCCCCAACGGTCGAAAGCGGCCGCGACGTAGCCACAGCCCGACGGCGCCGCCAGCAGGTGGAAAGCGCTCACCCCGGCCGAACGGCGGGTGCTGACCACGACCAGTTCCCCAGAATGCCAAGCGGGGCAGACGCCTGGCGTCACGTGGCCGTGCGACCTTCCCAAAGAGGAGGGCGCATAGGTGAAGGTCAGTTCGGTTCCGTTCGCACTCCATGAGGGAGCGGTCATAACGTGGCAGGTCACAGCGTTGGCGCCCAGCAGTACCTGGGATCCACCGTGACGGCTCCTGATGACCAGGTGGGAGTCGGCAAACGACGCCACGCATCCGCTGGAAAGGTAGGCCACGCGCTGGCCCGATGGGCTGGCCGTGGCCTGACCGACCAGCTCCGATGGTGGGAACGACCACACGGTCTGGGCCTGAGCGCCCCGGTGATCGGTGGCCATGATTGAGGAACTGCAGCTGCGGGGAGCCGGGTCTCCCCCCGCAGTGCCGTTGCGGAAGCGCGGGCCGCTGGAGGTGGTCACCCAGATCGAACCGCCAGCACTGGCCTGTAGACTCTGGAGCTGGTTTCCCGTCGGCAGCCCAGGCATCACCTCCAGCACCTTGCCGTTCAGGGACGAGAGCGTCTCCACCTGGAACCCGTGCGAGGGGGACTGCGAGATCGCGAAGAATGTCGTGGGCATCGCCGTCGGTAGGCCCGCCGTCCCTTGGGCCCCGACGGGGGCTGAGGGGCCGGAGCCCGCGCAGGCCGCCAGAGCGAGGGAGATGGCGGCCGCCAGAGCCAGCCAGGGAGCTCGCATGTTCAGATTGGAGCGTAGCACGGGTCTCGCCGATGTGGTCCTGCGCCGCTACCGGCTGCTGGAGACAGCTGAAGCGGTCCGCGAGGGGGCCGAGGTGGCCTTGGCGGAGCTGGCCGCCGACCTCGGGGACGCGGATCAGGCACACCTCATTCGCGACTTTCGCAGGGTGCTTGGCCAAACGCCAGCGGCTTACGCGGCGGCCCGGGCGGCCTACGGACGGCACCGGCGTGGCCCGAGTCGCGTCCACCTTCCGGCGCCAGACGTCCAATGGCTGCGGCCAACTGCCTGCCAACCATCGTCAGTCGCCCGTCCCTGGGCCGTCGGGCCGTGGGGCGCGATCCCTGGCCCGCCCGCCCGGGGTGGCCAGGGACCTCGTGGCCTCCGCCTAGGCATGCGGCGCCACGCGCTCCCGCTGGCATCAGAACGGCCGGTGCTCGGGTCAGTACGATGGCCAAGGCGAGGTCAGCCCCGCCGCCCTCGTGTTGGTTCACAGTCTTCTGGAGGTTGCCGCCCGATGCCAATGCCATATCGCCGTCTTGGTCGCGCCGGGCTCAAGGTCAGTGTGCTTTCCCTGGGGTCTTGGGTCACCTTCGGCAGCCAGATGGACGAGGACAAGGCGCTGGCTTGCCTGGAGGCGGCCTACCAAGCGGGGGTGAACTTCTTCGACAATGCCGAGGTTTACAGCGGTGGTGAGTCGGAGCGGATCATGGGCCGGGCCCTGGCCCGAGCGGGCTGGCCGCGGCGCAGCTACGTGGTCTCGACCAAGTTCTTCTGGGGCATCCACGAAGGAGTCAATCACGAGAACACCCTGAACCGCAAGTACCTCTTGCAAGCGATGGATGAGTCCTTGGAGCGGTTCCAGCTGGATTTCGTGGACCTGGTCTTTTGCCACCGCCCCGATCCCGAGACCGGAGTGGAGGAGACGGTCTGGGCGATGCACGATCTCGTCACTCAGGGCAAAGCCCTCTACTGGGGCACTTCTGAGTGGTCGGCTGCGGAGATCAGAGCCGCCTACGAGATAGCAGAGCGGCACCACCTGCGCAAGCCGGTGATGGAGCAGCCGGAGTACAACCTGTTCCACCGGGAGAGGGTGGAGGAGGAGTACGCCAGCCTGTACGAGGACTTCGGACTGGGGCTCACCACCTGGAGCCCGCTGGCCTCGGGACTGCTGACCGGCAAGTATGTGGACGGCGTGCCCCAGGGCAGCCGGGCGGCGCTCAAGGGCTACGAGTGGCTGGGAGCCCAAGTCACCGATGCCGACAAGAACGCAGTGGTGCGCAGGCTGATGGATGTGGCCGGGGAGCTGGGATGCACGGTGGCCCAGCTCGCCATCGCCTGGTGCGCCAGCAATCCCCGGGTGTCGACGGTGATAACCGGTGCCAGCAGCGTCGCCCAGGTGGAGGAGAACCTCAAGGCGCTGGAGGTATTGCCCAAGCTCACACCGGAGTTGCGGCAACGGATTGACCACCTGGCCGGCCGGGCCTGAGCGGCCGTCCAGACCGGCAACGATTGAGAGCTTCTCCACTTGGCCGACGCCACCTCTGCTGACGCCTCGCCTGGAGAGCCCATTCCGAGCCTGTTGGAAGGCCCACCGCCGGAGCTCACGCCGGACGAGGCGGTCGATCTCGCCCGGGAGGCCTTTGCCAAGGAGGGCTCCGATTGGGCCTCATATGAAAGTGGAGGTGAAAGTGGAGGGCGGCAGACCCATCTGGTTCGGCTCTTCATGGAATCGCCCGGGCAACATCGCGCGCCAAAGGCGATGTCGCTCCGGGCGGTTCGGGAGCTGGGGCTCGGCTCGGCTCTGCTGGGCCGGGCGCTCCTAAGCAGGTGGCCAATAGTCTTGTCAGCCTGGCTCGGGGGCAACGCTGACTGCGAGGCGGCCGTGCCATGCTCAGGTGTGGTGCCACAGGGATATCCACCGCCACACATCTGTTCCGTTTCTGCTATACTTGTTGTCCTGTCCCCGCTCTCGCCATCGTCACCAACTCACTGCGGCGATGGGCGCCATCGTCTTACTGCTTCGCATCCCCCGGGCCCTGCCTGGGGTTCAGAAGCTGCCAGGTTCGCCCTGGCCCAGATCCCAGGGCTGCAAGTAGTCCTGGCCGAGTCAAGTGCTGCCCCGCCAAAACGTCTCCGCAGACGTCTCGACGGGAGGGTACAGGCCAGCGCCAGATGGCGCCGGGCTGCTCGGCAAAGTGCCGGGTCTGCACCGCCGACCACTCCGGATGAGCTCCCAACGGCACTCGCCCGAGGGGACCACGTCGGCGCATCGGTGGTGCGTGCCGGACCTGACCAGCGTCTTGCCCAAGGACAAGACTTATGGCCAGGTGCTTAGGGTACAGGCGGCGGTTCAGATGCCGAGCCCAGATTAGCTGGTGAATTCCACGGCGAGGCCAGAACCGAACCCGGCAACGGGAGAGGAACCCCGAGAAGGGGTGCCACCAGCAGTGAGCTACTAGAGTTCACTCAGTGGCGACGGTCAATGTCTCAGTCCCGCCGTCCGGGGTCGGTCGGCTCCCGGGTCAGCTGCGGGAGCTGTCCACTGGTTCCAGCTGGCGCAGGTCGCCCCAGCCGGCGAGACCCTCCCCGGCGGCGAACTCCAGGCATTCCCTGGCCACCTCGACCGCGATCCCGGGGCGGTAGAAGTTGGCGGTACCGATCTGGATCGCGTCCGCTCCCGCAACCATGAACTCCAGGGCGTCTCGGCTGGAGGCGATCCCCCCGATCCCGACGATGGGGATGAGCAGCGACCGGCGCAGGCGCCCGACCGTCGCCAGCGCCAGCGGCTTGATGGCCGGACCGCTGAGCCCTGCCAGCCCCAGCCCTCTGAGGACCGGTCGGCGCTCGGGGAGGGAGATCTTCATTCCCACGTAGGTGTTGACGGCGGAGACCGCGTCGGCACCCGCGTCCTGCACCGCTCTGCCCACCTCGGTGATGTCGGTCACGTTGGGGGTCAGCTTGACCAGCAGGGGCAGCTCGGTGACTCGACGCACCGCGGCCACCAGCTGGGCCGCTCGCCCGGGGTCCGTGCCGAAGTCCAGCCCGTGGCTGATGTTGGGACAGGAGATGTTGAGTTCGAGTCCCGCCACCCCTGCCGCTCCGCTCAGGCGCTCGCAGACGCGCACGTACTCGTCCTGGTCGGCCCCGGCCACATTCACCACCACCGGGACCCGCCAGTCCAGCCAGCGCCTGGCGTAGGCGGTAGCCACCACGTCGACGCCCGGGTTCTGCAAGCCGATGGAGTTCAACATCCCGGCCCTGGTCTCGGAGATCCGGGGCGGTGAGTTGCCCTGTCGGGGGTGCAGGGTGGTCCCCTTGGTATAGACGGCCCCGAGGCCGATCAGCGATCCCATCTCCTCGGCTTCGAAGCCGTAGCCGAAGGTTCCGGAGGCAGTCCCAATCGGGTTCGGCAGAACCAGCCCCCGGCCCAGATCGACGCGCGGGTCGAATCCCACTACCGGTTCATCCCAGGTGCGCCGGCTGTTGCAACAGCCGGCCCCAGTCGAGCTGCTCGGCACTCAGGACGGGCCCCTGGCGGCAGCAGAGACCATACGGCCCGGGCTGCTGACCCTCCCGGTCCCACAGGGGGATGGCGCAGCCGAGGCAGGTTCCGAACCCGCACCCCATGGGGGCCTCGATGGATACCTCCAGCGGAGGCAGCGTCCCCTCCTGTGCCTGCAGTTCGCGCCAGAGCTTGGCCAGCGCCGCCAGCATGGCGTTGGGTCCGCAGGCGTAGAGCCGCTGGGTGCCCGGGAGACGTTCGATCAGACCGTCCGTCACCAGGCCCTGCTCGCCCAGCGAGCCGTCCTCGGTGCGGATCACCACCTGGGCGATGCCCGAGGGCAGCAGGCGCTCCGGGTAGATCTCGGCTCGGTCTCTGGCACCGTTGATCCAGACGACCTCCTCGCCTTGGGCCAGCAGTCGCTCGATCAGCAGGGGGAAGGGTGCCGCCCCCAGGCCGCCCGCCAACAGGACGGAGCGCCCCGGCGCGCTGGGCAGGGTGAACCCCCGTCCCAGGGGACCCAGGATGCGTGCCCTGGCGCCGGGCTCAAACCTTCGCAGGCGGCCGCTGCCTTCGCCCACGGCACGCAGGTAGAAGGCCACCACCCCCGAGGCCGGATCGGCCCGGCTGAAGGAGAATGGCCGGCGCAACAGCGGCACCTGCCCGTCGCTGACCAGAATCTGGGCGAACTTGCCCGGTTTGGCCGCCGCCGCCACCTGCGGGCTGTTGAATCGGATCTCGAAGAGATCGGATTCGTGTGGATCCACGCCCAGGCATGTCGCCATCTCATCACGGGCGCAGCTGAGGTCACTCTCACCGACCAGATCCAAGGGGCCCCGGTCGGAGTCTGCAGTCAATTGACGGCCACCGGCGACACCGACCCGCGGTATTCGCCGATGGTCCTGGTCTCCGGCAGCAGACCCTGGCTCGAGTTCTCCAGAGCCCGCACCAGCGCGGCGGCGGTGTCCATGGAGGTGAGGCAAGGGATGCCCCGCTGGACGGCCGCCTGCCGGATCCGAAAGCCGTCCCGAACCGGGCGGGTCGCCGGCGCCTGCCCGTCTCCCCGCGGCATCTCGTCGGTCAGGATTCTCGAGATGGTGTTGATCACCAGGTTGACCTGGCCCCCGACCGTCACGTCGACCACGTCTGGGTGCCCAGCGTGCAGCTTGTGGACCTCCACCACCGAGACCCCCGCCTGCCGCAGCGCCGCCGCAGTGCCGGCGGTGGCGTAGAGCTGGAAGCCCAGCTCCGCCAGCCGGGCCGCCACCGGCAATCCCTCCGGCTTGTCCTGGTCGGCGATGCTGACCAGCGCTCCCCCGTGAGCGGGCAGCTGGCCGAGCGCGGCCTCGAACGCCTTCTCCAGGGCGGCCGGCAGAGTCAGGTCGACCCCGATGACCTCCCCAGTCGAGGTCATCTCGGGGCCCAGTACGGTGTCCACCATGTCCAGCTTGCGGCTGGAGAAGACCGGTGCTTTGACCGCCACCAGCGCCGGGGGTTGGTGGAGTCCGGTCTGGAGCCCCTGGGCCGCCAGGCCCTGCCCCAGCATGGCTCGCACCGCGGCCGGGACCATGGGCACGCCGGTGACCTTGCTGAGGAACGGGACGGTGCGGCTGGACCGTGGATTCACCTCGATCACCAGTACCTGGCCGCGGTGGATGACGTACTGGACGTTGATGAGCCCCACCGTGCCGGTGCGCAGGGCCAGCCGCCGGGTGATCTCGGTGAGCCGGTCGATCACAGCCGGCTGGAGTCGCTGAGGCGGGAATACCGCCATGGAGTCCCCGGAGTGGACCCCCGCTCTCTCGATGTGCTCCATGATCCCGGGGATGACGATGTCCTGCCCATCGCAGATGGCGTCCACCTCCACCTCCAGGCCGAGGATGTACTTGTCGATCAGCACCTCACCGCCGGCGTCACCGGAGGCACGCAGGGCGTCGGTCAGGTAGAGCCGCAGCTCAGCCTCCGAGTGGGTGACGTCCATCGCCCGGCCGCCCAGGACATATGACGGCCGCACCAGCACCGGGAAGCCAACCTCCCGGGCGATCGCCACCGCCCGCTCGGGGTCACGGGTGGTGGCCCCGGGGGGCCTGGCGATGCTCAGCTCCTGGAGCAGGCTCTCGAACTGGCCCCGGTCCTCGGCCAGCGCGATGGACCGGCTCGGGGACCCCAACAAGGGGACGTTCGCCTGGGCGAGTTGGGAGCTGAGGTTGATCGCGGTCTGGCCCCCGAACTGGACGACCACGCCCAGGGGGCGCTCCACCCGGCAGATCTCCAGCACCGCCTCCAGGTCGACGGGCTCGAAGTAGAGCCGCGAGCTGCAGTCGAAGTCGGTCGAGACGGTCTCGGGGTTGCTGTTGATCATCACCGCCTCCAGGCCCTGCTGCTGGAGGGCGGCCGCGGCCTGAACCGAGCAGTAGTCGAACTCGATTCCCTGCCCGATCCGGATCGGACCGGAGCCGATGACCACGGCGGCTCCGCCGCCGGCGCGCTCTTCGTCAGCCGTCTCGTAACACGAGTAGAAGTAGGGGGTGGCGGCGTCGAACTCGGCAGCGCACGTGTCGACGCACTTGAAGGTGGGGTTGATTCCCGCCTGCTGCCGCAGTGCCCTGACCGCTTTGGCGGTGGCGAGGCCGGTCAGCTCAGCGATCCGCCGGTCTCCCAGGCCGGCGCGCTTGGCGCGCCGCAGGAGGTCACCATCCGGCGAGGGGGCTGAGGCGGTCAGGTCGCGCTCCAGCAGGATCAGCTCCTGCAGCCGGTCGCAGAACCATGCGGGGTACCCGGTGCGGCCGGCCACCACCAGGGGATCCATCCCCTGGCGCAGGCTCTCGAGGATCGCCGGCAGGCGCAGGTCGCTGGCGACCTCGAGCCGGTCCCGCGCCGATCGCAGGGCCGACTCCTCAGCCGCTCCCTGCTCCAGGGAGCGCATCGCCTTGTTGAGCGCCTCCAGGAAGTTGCGCCCGATCGCCATCGCCTCGCCGGTCGACTTCATCTGGGTCCCCAGCCGCCGGTCCCCGTGGGGGAACTTGTCGAAGGGCCAGCGGGGGATTTTCACCACGCAGTAGTCGAGGCTGGGCTCGAAGGCGGCGCAGGTCTTGCCCGTCACCTGGTTGGAGATGTCACTGAGACGCTTGCCCAGCGCGATCTTGGCGGCCACCCGGGCGATGGGGTAGCCGGTCGCCTTGGACGCCAGCGCCGACGACCGGCTCACCCTCGGGTTCACCTCGATGACGTAGTAGCGGAAGGAGTCCGGGGCCAGCGCGAACTGCACATTGCAGCCGCCCTCGATGCCCAGGGCGGAGATGATCCGCAGCGAGGCCGAGCGCAGCTGCTGGTGCTCCTTGTCGGTCAGGGTCTGACTGGGCGCGACCACGATGGAGTCCCCGGTGTGCACTCCCATCGGGTCCAGGTTCTCCATGTTGCACACGCAGATGCAGGTGCCGCCGCCGTCACGCATGACCTCGTATTCGAGCTCCCGCCAGCCCATCAGGGCCTGCTCCACCAGCACCTGGGTGATGGGGCTGGCCCTGAGTCCCCGGGCCACCACCTGCTCCAACTCCTCCATGGTCGTGGCCACGCCGCCACCGGTGCCCCCCAGGGTGAAGGCGGGCCGGACCACCAGGGGGAGGCCCACCTCATCCACGAACGAGCGGGCTTCGGCCACCGAGTTGACGGTCCGAGATGGGGGGACCGGCTCACCCATCGCCACCATCCGGCGCTTGAAGCGCTCCCGGTCCTCCGCGTCCCGGATCGCCTCCAAGGGAGTGCCGAGGATCCGGACCCCGTGCCGCTCCAGCACGCCGTGGTCGGCCAGCGCCACTGCCAGGTTGAGCGCGGTCTGGCCCCCGAGCCCGGCCAGCAGGCTGTCCGGCTTCTCCCGCGCGATGACGCGCTCCACCGACTCCACCGTCAGGGGCTCCAGGTACACCCGGTCGGCGGTCTCCTCGTCGGTCATGATGGTGGCGGGATTGCTGTTGACCAGCACCACCTCGACTCCCTCCTCCCGCAGCGAGCGGCACGCCTGGGTCCCGGCGTAGTCGAACTCGGCCGCCTGGCCGATGACGATGGGACCGCTCCCCAACACCAGCACCTTGCGGGGCCGGTGCGGCGACGGCGGTGCTGCGGACCTCGGAGCCTGGCTCGGGGCCACCCGGGATCGGCACAGCCCCAGGAACTCGTCGAAGATCTCCTGGCGATCCTGGGGTCCCGGGCTCCCCTCGGGGTGGTACTGGACCGAGATCACGGGCAGGCTCCGGTGGCGGATGCCCTCCACCGAGCCATCGTTGAGGTTGCGCTCGGAGACCACCCAGCCGGACCCCTCGGGGATGGCCGCCTCGTCAACCTGGTACTCGTGGTTCTGAGGCGTGACGAAGACCTGGCCGGTGCGCAGCTCTCGCACCGGGTGGTTGCCCCCGTGATGGCCGAACGGCAGCCGGCTGGTGGTGGCGCCGATGGCGCGGCCCACCAGTTGGTGGCCGAGGCAGATGGCCAGGACTGGGTATCGCTGCAGGATCTGTTTGGTCAGATCGACCTCGGCCGGCAGCGTGGCGGGGTCACCCGGCCCATTGGTGAGGACCACCCCGTCGGGTTTGAGCGTCTCGAGGTCCTCCATGGTGCAGCTGTGGGGCAAGAGCCAGACCTCGGCTCCGCGGCTGACCAGAGAGCGCAGGGTGTTGCGCTTCACACCAAAGTCGATGACCGCGATCCGCAGCCCCCTGCCGCTAGCGGATCGGGCTCCCGAAACTGTGCCCCCCAGCAGGGCTGGATGAAGGGGATCGGTGACGCGCTGGATCTGGCGGCACGAGACCTCCTGGACCAGTGCCTGTTCCGAGAGCTGCGGGGAGGTCCGGGCCAGTTCCACCAGCTCTTCTGGAGTCGCCAGATCCAGCGGGGCCAGGGCGGCCCGCAGCGTGCCCTGATCGCGCAGATGCCGTGTCAGCGCCCGGGTGTCCACCTCCTGCAGCCCGGGCAGGCCCTGCTCGCTCAGCCAGTCCGCCAGGGTCCGCTCGGCCTGCCAGTGCGGAGCGGTGGCGCTGGCTGCCGAGACGATCACCCCGCGTGCCCAGGCCCGGTGGGACTCCATATCGGCCTCGGCCGTCCCGACGTTGCCGATCAGGGGCTGGGTGAAGGTGAGGAACTGGCCGGCGTAGGAGGGATCGGTCAAGACCTCCTGATACCCGGTCATGCAGGTGTTGAACACCACCTCTCCCAGGGTGGGGCGGTCGAGCCCGGCTCGGCCCACCCACTCTCCCAGGAAGTGCGCGCCCGACTCGAGTGCCAGCACCCCCCTGTGGCGGGTATCGCGTTCAGTCAACTTCCAGGCTCCCGTCCAAGACGTGGTTCAAGAACACCGTGCGTCCTCTGGAGAAGGTCGCCAACACCTGACCGGGCAGCTCCTGGTGCCAGAACGGGGTGTTGGCGCCGCCGGAGAGCCAGCTGTCGCCGTCCGGGGTCCAGCGGGCGAGAGGGTCTATCCAGGTCAGATGGGCGGCCATGCCCTCGACCACGCCGTGGCCGGGGACCCCGGCCGACGATCTCCGGAGCGCGGCCCGCGGGCCTGTGGTCAGCGCCGCCACCACCCGCGGGAGGTTCGCCATCGCCCCCGGCAGCGTGAGCACCACCGAGAGCGCCGCCTGAACCCCGCTGAAGCCGGCCGCCGTGGGCTGCCCGGGGTCGGTGGCGGCCTCATGGGGCGCGTGGTCGCTGGCGATCGCGTCGATGGTCCCGTCCAGGAGGGCCTCCCATAGCGCCTGGCGGTCGGCCCTGGTGCGCAGCGGGGGGTTGCAGGTGAGCGCCAGGGCGCCCGGCTCCGGAGCGTCAAGGAAGCTGTCGAGAGCCAGGTGGTGGGGCGTTACCTCCGCCGTCACCGGCATCCCCTCGGCCTTGGCCTGTCGCACCAGCTCAGCCGACCTGGCAGTGGTCAAGTGCTGAAGGTGCAGATTGCCAGAACCCGTGCGGCGAGCGGCCTCGAGCGCGTCCTCGACGGCGGTCTCCTCAGCCTGGGGCGGGCGCGTCATCCACGCCGCGGGGTCGCCGCTCGCCCACTCGTTGGCCATGGCCAGCACCCGCTCGTCCTCGGGGTGGACGCCCAGGGGCACCCCGTGAGGGTCGAGCCTGGCCAGCATGGTCGCCAGCAGCTCGCCGCTCATGGCATTTCTCCCGTCGTCGGACAGGCCCACCGCTCCGGCCCGCAGAAGCTCGTCCAGCTCGACCGGATCCTGGCCCTGCAGGCCGGCGGTGCAGGCGGCGAACTGCAGGATGGGGATGCGCCCCAGGCTGCGATTCTTGGACAACACCTGGCGGAGCCGGGGGACCGTGTCCACCGCCGGATGAAGGTTGGCCATCGCGCAGATGGCGCCGAATCCCCCGGCGGCAGCGGCTGCGGTGGCGTTGGCAACCCGCTCCTTCCAGGGCTGGCCAGGCTCGCGCAGGTGGCAGTGCAGATCGAGGAAGGCGGGCACGACCACGGATCCCTCCTTCCTTATCACGACCACTCCCCGCTCGGCCCCGATCTGTGGAGCAACCTTGACCACGGTCCCTCCACTGAGCAGCAGGTCGCAGGAGGGGAGGTCGAGTCCCTGGAACGGATCTATGAGCCTGACTCCCCGGAGCAGCAGATCTCTCACCGGTCGCACGCTTCCTGGGCGCCACCCACCCTGATGGCATCCTCGAGGTCGCAGTCGAGAACGTGCACGTAGACCCTCTGGTCGGTGGAGGTGGGCAGGTTGCGCCCCACGTAGGTCGCCCGCAGCGGCAGCTCGCGATGCCCTCGGTCGACCATGACCAGCAGCTCCACGCTGGCCGGTCGGCCCAGGGCGGACAAGGCTACCAGGGCCGACCTGGCGGTCCGGCCGTGATAGAGGACGTCGTCGACGAGGACCACGACGCGGTCCTGAATGGAGGACTGGTAGGCCGGTGGTAGCAGCGGGATGCGCCCGCGGGCACCGGGGGAGCGGGGCTGGTCGTCCCGGTAGGGCCCCACGTCCAGGGCGACCGCGGTCCAGCTTCCGCCGCCCTGGTCGGCGATGGTGCGCTGGAGCCGCTCGGCCAGGTGAACCCCCCTGGTGACTATCCCGCACAGGGTCACCAGCTCCCCCCCTGGGTGCCTCTCCTGCAGCTCCCGGCCCAGCCGCCAGATGGTCCGCTGGAAGTCCTCGGGCCCGGTGACGGGGCTGGCCAGCCCGGCCGCCAGCGGTTGGCGGCTCAAGCGCTCAGGACCGCGGCCAGCAGCGCCATCCTGACTGGAACTCCGTTGCGGGCCTGGCGGAAGTAGGCGGCTCTGGGGTCGGCGTCGACTGCGGGGTCGATCTCGCCGACCCGCGGTAGAGGGTGCATGAGTATGGAGCCCTGGGGCAGCCGCGCCATGGTCTGCGGGGTCACCCGGTAGCGATCGCGCTCGCCCTCATCCTGACTCAGGGGCTCCAGCAGGCGCTCGGTCTGGATTCTGGTCTGATAGACCACGTCGGCCTCGCCCACCGCGTCCATCAGGCTGTCCGCCTCCCGCACCACGACTCCGCGCCGACGCAGGCTGGCGACCAGATCCGCTCCCATGCGCAGGGGATCCGGCGCGACCATGGTCATCTCCACGCCCCGGTAGGAGGCCATGAGCTGGGCCAGTGAATGCACTGTGCGGCCGTTGGCCAGGTCGCCCACCATCACCAGGCGGATTCCATCGAGCCTGCCCAGCTCGGAGGAGATCGTGTAGAGGTCGAGGAGGGCCTGGGTCGGGTGCTCGCCCCGGCCGTCCCCGGCGTTGACCACGGGGACCGGCGAGACCGCGGCCGCGCGCCGGGCCGCCCCTTCCTCAGAGTGGCGGAGCACGATGCAGTCGGCGTAGCCACCCACGATCCTCACCGTGTCCTCCAGGGTTTCCCCCTTGATCGCCGAGGAGAAGTCGCGCGCGTTCTCGGTGCTGACCACCTGGCCCCCCAGGCGCAGCATGGCGGCCTCGAAGCTCAGCCTGGTCCTGGTGCTGGGCTCGTAGAAGAGGGTCGCCATCAGCCGGCCGTGGAGCCGGCTCAGGGCGGGGCCTCCGAGCCGGGAATCCATGGCTCGAGCGCTGCCGAAGAGCTCGGCGATGAGCTCAGGGGTGAACTGGTCGGCCGCCAGCACGTGCCGCAGGGGAGGTCCGCTGCCGGGTTCTGTCATGTGCCTCCGAACCGGGGCTCGCCGGGGTCCGCAAGGCAGCCAGGGCGGCGCCGACGCCCAACTCCTTGTCGGCCTCGCCGGGCCGTCTTGAAGGATGCGCTGGCCAGAGTATACGGGCGCTGACGGCGCTGGGGAGCCGGCCTGGGGTCGAGGGCCGCCGCCACCGCCGTCGGCCGGAGAGCGGAGCTGAACAGTCTCCGTTTTCATAGACGTTCACTCCCGCGTTGGGACAAGGTCTATTTGGTCCAGTTTGCAGCGACGACGGCGTGCTGACCAAGCCCGTATGTAGTTGGGCATTGTCGCTGGGGTCGCTCCTTGCCCTCTGAGGTGGGGGCGGGCGGTCTCACCACCCGATACCCTGAGCACATCGGAGTCGGCCCTGCGGCCGCTCGCTGATGGAGGTCGGGCCAATGAGGGAGTACCTGCGGCCGGTGGGTCTCGGGCTGGCGGGTCGGGGAGAGGTCTCGGCCGCGGTCGGCTACGCCCGCCAGGCCGCGTCGGGTGGTCTGGACTCGGTCTGGTTCCACGAGACCTACTTCGAGCGCGACGCCATCACCTACGCCTCGGCCGTGGCCGCTGGGGTTGCAGAGGTCAGGGTCGGGTTGGGGGCCCTCAATCCCAACACCCGCCACCCGGTCCTGACCGCGATGACCATGAGCGCCCTGGACGAGATGGCCCCCGGGCGGATGCTGCTGGCGCTGGGAACCGCGCTGCCATTGCGGCTGGCCCAACTCCAGATTTCCTACCAACCCGAGGCGGCCATCCAAAAGGTGGAGGAGGCGATCGACGACCTCCGCACCCTCTGGCGCGGGGACAGGCTGCCGACTCCCGACGGGCTGCCCGACATCGAGCCCATGTTTCCGCCGCTGCACCCGGTCCAGATCTGGGTGGCGGGTTACCGGAGAGCGTTCCACGAGCTGGCGGGTCGGCGCGCCGACGGCTTCCTGGCCCGGCCCGCGGAGTCGCTGGCGGCGCTGCGGGTGGGAGTCGCCAGGATCGAGGAGGCCCGCCGCCAGGCCGGTCGTCCGCAGGGCTCGGTCGAGGTCGGCGGCTACCTACTGGCCCTGGCGGACCGCAGCCGGCGACTGGCGCTGGACCGGGCCAAGCGCGAGCCCTTCGTGATCTACATGCTCTCGGTGCAGTCGGACCAGGCGCTGCGCCAGGCCGGGTTCGACCCGGAGCTGCGCCTTGCGATTGCCGCAGCCTGGCGCGGCGAGGACTACCACCGGGCGGCCCAGCTCATCCCCGACCAACTGGTGGACGCCTTCCTCCTGTGTGGAACTCCCGAGGAGATTGCGGCCGGAGCCGATCGCTACCGGCAGGCCGGCATGACCCTGCCCATCCTCCAGCCGGTGCTGCAGGAGGACCAGCAGGTGGAGGCGGTGATCCGGGCGGCGATCCTGTACTCGTCGGCCAGCAGCGCCTCGGGCGCGGCCGCGGAGCCGACGCCGCTGCGGGTTGCCGGCGGGACCGCGCCCGGCCTGGGCCGGCGAGCCCGGGGGTGGCTGGAGATAGCCAGGCCGTTCAGCCTGACCGCTGCCGCCATCCCGGTGGCCGCCGCCGGGGGGCTCGCCCTGGCCCAGCACCTGATGAACTGGCCGCTCTTCCTGCTGGCCCTCGCCGGCGGAATCCTGCTCCAGGTGGGCACCAACGTCATCAACGAGATCTACGACGTGCGCAAAGGGGTCGATTCCATCACCTCGCCCAGGGCCAGCCGGGCCCTGGTCACCGGCCGGGTCAGAGAGGGTGTGGCGTTCTGGCTGGCCGGGCTCGCGTTCGCCCTGGCCACCGCGATCGGGGCCTACCTGATCACCGTCAGAGGCTGGGAGCTCCTGGTGCTGGGGCTGCTGGGGCTGGTGGGCGGATGGGGATACACCGCGCCTCCGCTCCAGTACAAGTACCGCGCCGCCGGACTCCCGTTGGTCTTCGTGCTGATGGGGCCGCTCATGGTCCTGGGCGGGTACTTCGCGATCACCGGCTTCTGGTCGCCGACCGCGGCTGTGGTCAGCATCCCGATAGGGCTGCTGGTGACGGCCATCCTGCACGGCAACGAGTGGCGGGACATCGGCGAGGATGCCCGGGCGGGGATCAGCACCGTCTCCATCCGGGCCGGCCGGCGCAGCGCCCACGCGCTCTACGTCGGACTCTTGGTGGGGGCCTACATGGCGCTGGCCCTGGGGGTCGCCTTCTCCGCGATACCCCCGCTCAGCCTGCTCGCCATCCTCTCCCTGCCGCTGTTCGTGCGGGCGCTGCGGGCCTCCGAGCTGGGGGCCGCCGGCCAGCAGCGCGCCATCGCCATGATCGACCTCCAGACAGCTCAGCTGCACATGGCCTTCGGTGCCCTCTTGGTGGTGGGGCTGGCGGTCACCGCAGTCTGGCGACCGGGAGGGTGACCCCATGACCGCTCAGCCACGGGAGGCAGGCTCGGAGGCCGCCTGGGCGGCGGGGGGGGTGGCGACCGCCTTCATCGCCTTTCTCGCCACCTTCCGCGGCCCCCGGCGGCGGTTCTGGCAGCGCATGACCTGGACCGGACTCACCCTGGGCGCGGCGGCGCTGGTGGGCGACCGGTCACTCCGCCGGGAGCGGCCCGGCCCGGGCCATCTCCTGCAGGGCGCCGCCATCGCGGCTGGTCTCTACGGAGTCTTCGCGGTCGGGGACCGGGCCGCGCGCCGGTTGATGCCCAGGGGCTCGCAGGACATCGGCGACATCTACTCCCTGCGCCGTCTGCGCCCGGCTCCCGAGCTGGCCCTGCGCCTGGGGCTCATCGTGGCTCCGGCCGAGGAGCTCTTCTGGAGAGGTCTGCTGCAGCGCCAGCTCGCCCGCCGCCTGGGACGCTGGCGAGGCGCCGCCGCCGCCACCGCCCTCTATGGCGGGGCCCACCTCTGCACCGGCAACGCAACCCTCATCGGCGCCGCCAGCATGGCTGGGGCGGCCTGGTCCGGGCTGGCGGCGCTGGAGGTCCCGATGCCGGCGCTGGTCGCCAGCCACGTCATCTGGGACATCTGGATCTTCCTGGTCCAGCCCACCGAGCGGCCCGGCTGAGCGACCGGCTCAGTCCGGCTGGCCGTCGGCCCGGGCGAGCTCCAGGTAGGCCGAGCGCTCGGCGTCCTTGAGCGGCGCTGCGGTCCTCACCCGCACCAGGAGGTAGAGGTCGCCGCCCCTGCCCCCCTGGCGAAGCGGCGGTATCCCCTTGCCGGCGACGCGCAGCTGGCGTCCCGGGGGACATCCCGCCGGGATGGTCACCTCCAACCTGCCCGCGGGGGTGAGAGCCTCCAGCCGCCCCCCCAGGGCCGCTCGGTAGTCCCGGACCGGCAGCACCATGTGCACGTCCCGTCCCTTGACCTCCACTCCCGGCTGGAGTTGGAGCCGGACCTTCAGGTAGAGATCCCCTCGCGGGCCGCTGTTCGCGCCCACCGCACCCTCGCCGGCGACCCGGATGCGCGATCCCTCGGTGACGCCCTTGGGGATTGTGACCCGCAGGCTGCGCTGGCGGGTCTGGCGGCCGCTGCCGCTGCAGCCGGGGCACGTCTTCTGCTCGACCTTGACCGCGGTTGCCCCACCCGGGCCGGGCTCGGAGACGCGCCCTGCACCATGGCAGGTGGAGCAGGGCTCCGAGGTCGAGACCTGGAGGTTGCGGTCGCTGCCCGTGGTGGCGTCCTCCAGGGTCACATCGACGGTGTACTCGCTGTCCTGTCCCCGGCGGGGAGCGCGCTGCTCGCGCCGGAGCCGCTCCAGCTCCAGGTCCACCAGGGGGTCGGGCTCGGTGCCACGCCCGCCGAAGAAGGTCTCAAAGAAGTCGCTGAACCCGGAGAAATGGGCCCCCTGGCCGGAGGCCGAGGATCTGGATGGCTGGGGCCGGCGCGGCCGGTTGGCCTGCGCCCGCTCCATCTGCTCCCAGTCGGATCCCACCTGGTCGTACTTGGCCCGCTTCTCGGGATCCTTGAGAACCTCATAGGCCTCGTTGACCCGCTTGAAGCGCTCGGTCGCCTTGGGGTCCTTGTTGACGTCCGGATGCAGCTCCCGGGCCAACTTGCGGTAGCTGGAGCGGATCTCCTTCTCGGAGGCGCTGCGGGCAACCCCCAGCGTGGTGTAGTAGTCGCGGAACTCCACACCCCCAAGGTACCGCCTCGGAGCCCTCGCGAAACGACCTCAGCCCGAGGCGCCGACCTCCATCCGCGCCCGCAGGCCGGTTGCCAACGATCGCAGGTGGGGAAGGAGCGCTCCCGTGGCGTCCACCAACGGGCCCTCGAGGATCACCCTGGCCAGCTCTCCCCCGGGTTGTGCAGTCGCTCGCACCACCAGCCCGACCTCGCCGGGCCGGGGGCCCTGCAAGGGGAGATCTCCGGCCCGGCGAAAATTCCCCTCAGCGTCGATGGTCCCCCTGCCGGTCGGGGGACGGTCCTCCAGCAGGGGACCGTCCCGGCGGTACAGGATCAGCTGCGACCAGTGGCAGCTGATCCTGCCCGGGCCGGCGGTCGACAGCCCGAAGCACCCGAGGTGGAGGTCCAGCAGGGAGGAGGACCCGCGGTCTCGTGCGGACAGGCTGAAGAGGGGAACGCTGGCCACCAGCCGAGAGTTCACCTCGATGCACCAGCAGGCCCCATCCGGCGCCACGATCAGGTCCACCCCGAACACCCCACGATGTCCCTGGCCGCGCACCCATTCCCCCACCCGCCGCGCGGTGGCCTCCACCAGCTGGCGATGGGGCAGGGGAGAGGAGAAGTCGTTCCCGCAGGATCCCATGGGGTGGGGGGTCAGAGTGGGGATGCCGGTCAGCTGCAGGCAGGCCGGACCCATCTCCAGGAAGTCCGGGTGGGCGATCCCGGTCACCGTGACCGGAGTGCCCTCCACCAGTTGGGAGATCCGGCAGGGCTGGCCCTCGAACCTGGCGTTCAACTCGGCCAGCTCCGCGGTGGTCGCGGCCCGGTGGGTGCGCGCCCCCGAGAACCCGTGGGCCAGCTGGAAGACCACTGGCAGTCCCAGCCGTCCGGCGGCGTCCGCCAACTTGGGGCCGGCGGCCCCGGCCTGGAAGTCGGGAATGGGCAGGCCCGCCTGCGACGCCGCCCGGCTGAAGTGGGCCTTGTTCTCCAGGCGGCGCGCCAGCGCCGCCTGGCTGTTGGCCAACTCGACCCCGAGCTCGGCCGCCAGCCGCTCCACTTTGACCGATGACTTCCAGACCACCACCGCCGCCGCCTGCGAGCGCAGCCGGTGGCGCGCCTGGTCGGAGGACAGCAGGCTGGGGCTGGACCGCTCGCGGTCGGAGAGAACCAGGATCCGCTCCGGCTCCGCCGTCAACTGGCAGCTGTCCGCGCAGATGACCGACCAGTCGGTGGCGAGCGCCGGGAGCGCCTCCGGCCCGACGAAGACCACCGGCCGCTCAGCCGCCATGCGCGAACCTGTGGAAACCCGCCTCGTCAAGGACGTGGTCGAGCTCCTCTGGGGTGTCCGCTATCGGCACCAGCTCCGAGATCCGAGGGTGGGGGGCATCGTCGAGCTGGGCCGGCGCTCCGGTGAGCAGCACTCCCACCCGTCCCTCGGGCAGCGCGGCTCTGGCCCAGCTGGCGGCCGCGGCCAATGCGGCCAGCCCCTCCCAGGACGTTCCCGGGGTCAGATCGTGGCAGAGGGCCCGCATCTCCTCCAGTTCGGCCCCGGTCGCCCGCCAACCTCTGCCCCCGCTCTCGCGGACCGCCCGGCGGACGGCGGGCGCCAGCCGGCTGCGCCGAGTGCCGAGCTCACCGACCTCGGTTGGGGTGTGGGCCTCGTCCCGGGGGTACCAGGGTCTGGTGAGCTCGCCGCCGGGCCAGCCCTCCACCACGTGGAGCTGCGGGGTCGGCGAGCCCAGGCGGAGGAAACCGTGGTGGACGCCGAGCGCGGTGGCCCCGCTGTTGGCGAAGGTGAAGATCGCCTGCCATTCGCCCAGATCGGCCAGCTCCGCGGAGATCCCCCGGTAGGCCGTTGGCCCCAGGGGATTGGTGGATGCCCGCAGGTCCGCCAGCCCCCAGCACCTGACCGCGTGGTGCAGCAGCTCCACCGGGTGGGGGCTGGCGACCACCGTCGGCCGGTACTCCAGGATCGCCTCCAGCTTGACCCTGGGGGTCAATGGAGAGATGAGGCACAGGATCCGAATCCCGGCCGCCCGCGAGTAGGCCGCGGCCGCGACCGCGGCGTTCCCCGACGAGGAGATGACCGCCTGCCCTTGGCCCCTGGCCAGCAGATCTGAGACCAAGAGACCCAGGCTGCGGGCCTTGTGAGAACCGGTGGGTGAGAGATCCTCCCGCTTCAGAAACAGGCCGGGGATCTGCAGCCGGGCCGAGAGCTCGGGGGCGTGCTGGAGTGGGGTGTTCCCCTCCTGCAGGGTGACCATGCATTCAGCCGGTAGACTCGCCTGGAAGAGATCGGCGTGCACCCACTGGCCCTTACCGCTCGCGGGCCGAGCGCCGCTCACTTGAGGAGGAGGCCCTTGTCGAACTCACCCGTGATCGCCCAGGAGTGTCCTGACTGCGGCGCCCAACTGGATCTGACCGAGGCGGAGGAAGTGGGGGATCTCGTCGACTGTCCGAACTGTGGGGCGGCGTTCGAACTGGTCGCTCTCCAGCCCTTCACACTGGCGCCCTTCGTCGACGAGGAGAAGTAGAGAGGCGGCGCAGCAGGTTGCGGTAGCCGCCATGGCGGTAGTGGGCCGAGAAGAAGCCCGGGCAGGCCGGGGAGAGCAGGACGGCCTCGCCGGCTGACGCCAGCTCGCGGGCCGCCTTGACAGCCTCCTCCAGGGTGGCCACCGAGATTACGAGGTCGCTCCGTGAGCGGAGGGCGACCGCCTGCGCAATCCGTTCCGAACCGTCGCCGGGCAGGAGGACCACGGCCCGGACCGAAGCCCCCACCTCGGCGGCGAGCTCGTCGAAGGGGATCCCCTTGTCCTGACCCCCGCAGATGAGGACGACCGGACGGCCCACCGTGCGGACCGCGGCCAGGGTGGACTGAGGGGTGGTGCTGGAGAGGTCGTCGTAGTAGTCGACCGCCGCCTCCTGCCAGATCAATTGGATGCGGTGGGCCAAGGTGCCGAACCGGCAGATACCCTCACCGATGGCGTCCTCCCGCCCGGCGACCCCGATCCCCGGGGCCGAACAGATGGCGACCGCGGCCAGCACGTTGGCCAGATTGTGGTCTCCCCGCAGGCGCAGACGGGAGGTCTGGAGGACCTCCGTGTCACGGCCCTCGATCCTCATCCAGATCGCGCCTTCCGACAGGAATGCCCCGTCGCAGCCGTGGAGGGATTCCCCTGCGCGCGCGAAGCGCAGCTCGTGGATCCCCGGGCGCAGCGGCCCGGCGGCCGCGGTGACCGGATCGTCGGCGTTCCGGACCGCCACCCGGCAGCCGTCCAGGTCGAAGATCCGCCGCTTGCAGGCGATGTAGCCGGCCATGCCCCCGTGCTCCTCCAAGTGGTTGGGGGTGATGTTGGTGATGGCCGAGATCCCGGGTGCGGTGGTCGCCTGGAGCAGCTGGCGATTGGAGATCTCCAACACCAGGCAGCCCTGGCCGCTGCCGTCGCGGGCAACCTCCTCCAGCGCCTGCTGGTTGTGGCGGTCGTTGCCGCCCAGCCACACGAAGGGGAAGAGCCGTGCCTGGCGGAGAGCCGCCGCCACCAGGGAGGAGGTGGTGGACTTGCCATGGCTCCCGGTGACACCGATCACCGGCCCCAGGGCCAGGTCCAGGTAGGCCTGGACCAGGGAGTAGAAGGGCAGGCCCTCCTGCCGGAGCCGATGCAGCACCAGGTTGGCCGGGTTGAGGAACCAGGCCTGGCTCGGGATGACCAGGCACGACTCCTCGATCCCGTCGAGATAGCTGTCGCCCAGGTTCAGCCCGGCCAGGCCCTCGCGCAGGTGAGCGAGCCGCCGCTCGCGCTCCACCTCGTCCGCCCCGGCATGGGCCAGCCGGTGAGCCTCGGTCAGGCTCGCGAGGTCAGGCTGCTGGTCGTGGCCGACGACCTTGGTGAATCCGGCTGCCAGCAGGAACCTAGCGATCTCGCCGCCCTCGACTCCGGCTATTCCCACCACATCGATCCGGCGGTCCTGGAGGCCCGCGAGCGCGGGCGGGAGGCGCAGTTCGCCCGCGGGGCCGGCGGGCCGGCTGGAATCAGTCACCCGCCAAGGTTACCGATCGCTGCCCATCTCCCCCTGGAGCCGCCGGACGGTGAGGATTCGGTAGCGCCGCTGGAAGTCGGCCAGGGGCTCGCGCCTGACCTCCCCGCGCTCGCTGCAGGCGTGGACCACCTCCTCTTGCGTGATGGCCAGCGCCACGTGGCTGGTGCGCCGGGGCCCCCGGCTCACCGCCGCCACCAGATCGCCGGGGAGCATCTCCCGGCGGGCCGCCCGGCGCCCGAGCAGCCGCTGCTGGCGGCTGTGCTTGGGCAGCAGCACCCCCGCGGTCAGGAACGACCGCCAGATCAGGCCCGAGCAGTCGAACCCACCTCCGCCGGTTCCGCCCCAGATGTACGGCTCGCCCAGGTGGCTGAGCGCGACCCCGAGGACGACCGCGGCGTCCCACGGACTCCCCGGGCCGGGGGTGGCCGGTCGGTTGGAAGGGGCCTCCAGGGTGAAGTCCCCATCCCGGTCGAGCCATCCCAGCGCCTGTCCCGGGGCCCGCACCAGGAGGCTGGATCCCCGGAACGCCACCACTTCCGCCGGGGGATCCCCGGGCAGCAGCTGGGTGGCGCGCTCCAGGACACCCTCCGGGTCACCCGAGCGGGGATGCCGCCAGATATCCAGGACCTGCTCCCGGGGCCGGGCCAGAAGCCGCGCCCGCCTGCTCGCCAGCACCAGGATCCTGGTCCGGGCGCCGGGCCAGGCCGCCGCCACCACCTGGTCGAGCCGGGCCTTCTGTGCCGGGATGGCGGTGAAGCCAATCAGACCCGAGGCGATCACGGAGACTCCAACCATGGGCAGGGCGTAGCGCTCGCGAGCCTGGCGGCATAGATCCGCCACCACCTCCTCGACCGCCTCGGGGGCGGCGCCGATGGTCGAGGTCACCGCCCCACCACCTGACGCCAGCCGCTCCAGGGGCGCCGCGGGGCTCGCTCCGATGGATGCAGGGCGATCTCGCTGCCGTTGGTGGCCAGCAGCTGGGGGATGAGCGGGCTGGTGGCGCGCCCGTACAGGCGCCTGCCGATGTGCCGGAGCTGGGCCGGGTCGGCACCGTCGCCCGCCGCCGCCACCAACACCCCCCGGTCGGGCACCAGCAGGCAGGCGGCCCCTCCGCCCTTGTCCGCGACCGAGCGCAGGAAGTCCGGGACCAGCAGCAGGCTGCTGGAGAAGAGCACATCCTCGGTGAACAGCCAGCGGCCGTGCGGTGGCGGGACCGCCAGCCGCTCCCGCCACCTGTCCAGCCGCACCCGGGTGTTGTGGTCGGCCCGGGCCGCGAGCCGGGCCTCGCCCAGCCCGGCCCGCTCCGCCTCGAGCCTGGACACGCCACGCATGACCTCTCCCGGCAGGGCCTCGGCCACGAAGGCCAGGAGGCCGGCGGGCAGGGCCCGGGTGAGGAGCTCGTCAGCCCTGGGGTAGCGCCGGATCACCCTCTCGGTGCGCACACACCACACCAGGGTGTCGGGGTCCGGGGCCCATTCCCCTCCGGTCGAGCCGTCCTCGGACGCCGCCAGTCTCGTGGCGGCGTCCGCCACGAAGCGGGAGATCTCCTCCGGAACCTCCGCCCCGGGGCGGGTGACGCTCTGGTGCAGGGTGGTGAGCGAGAAGCTGATCGAGAAGCGGTCGCGGCTGCCTGAGATGGCGAAGCCGTCCTCGACCGCCCGGAACTCCCAGGCCGGGTAGCGGGCGCGCAACTGCACCAGGATCCGCTTCTGGAACTCCTGCCGCTGCGGGTCCAGGCTGGTGGAGGCCACGGTCACGGGCCCTGCTGGCGGGAGTTGACGTAGTCCAGGAGGACGTAGTCGCCCAGGCGCTCCGGGCTCACGAAGAAGGCCCGTCCGCGGTTGAGCCGGGTTATCTGCTTCACAAACTGGACCAAGTAGTTGTTGCTCTCCAACATGAAGGTGTTGATCACGATCCGCTCTTTGGTGCAGCGCCTGACCTCGAGCAGGGTCTTCTCGAAAGTCTCCGGCATGGGCGGATAGCAGAACACCGCCTGCGCTCCTTCCATGTGGGCGGTGGGCTCGCCGTCAGAGACGATGACTATCTGGCGGTTGCCCCCCCGGTGGCGGCTGAGCAGATGCTGGGCCAGCATCAGGCCGTGCTGCATGTTGGTGCCGTAGACGTACTCGCTGTAGGACAGCCGGGCCAGCTCGCCCGGGCCGACCTCGCGCGCGTAGTCGGAGAATCCGACCACGTAGAGGCTGTCTCTGGGGAACTGGGTGCGGATCAAGGAGTCCAGCGCCAGCGCCATCTTCTTGGCGGCGTAGAAGTAGCCGCGCAGGGGCATGCTCCGGCTCATGTCGAGCATCAGCACGGTGCTGGACTGGACCGTCCGATCCGACCTCACCACCTCGAAGTCGCCCTCGGTGAGGCCGAGGGGCGGACCGCCACCTCCGCGCCGGAGGGCGTTCATCAGGGTCTGCTGAACATCCAGCCGGAAGGGGTCTCCGAACTCGTAGGGCTTGGTCTCATCCCCGGGGTCGGTGCCACTGCCAACTCGCCCCAGGCTGTGATTGCCGAGCCGGTCTTGGCCCAGGTGTTTGAAGACGTCGCCCAGAGCTTTCTGCCCGATCCGACGCACCCCCCGGGCGGTGAGTTCCAGGCCCTGCTCGCTCCCCTGGAGCTGTCCCGCCTCCTCCATCTTGGCCAGCATCGCCTGCACCGAAGCCGCTCCCTGGGCGGCCCCGGGGCCCAGGAACTCCGCCATCTGCTCCAGCAGGTCGGGCGCCACGGGCTCGCCCCGGTAGGCCTGGCGCAGGCCGCGCTCCACCTCCTCCAGGCGCCGCAACTCTCCCATCAGCTCCAGGGCGGCCGGGAAGTCCAGGTCCTCGCCGCCGGAGAATGGATAGGCGCTGCTGGGCGCCCCCGCCCGGGGCTCCCGGCTCAGCAGTCGGGCGAGCTGGTCCAGCTGAGCCTGCAGGGCGGGGTCGGCCATGGCCGCGGAGAACAGCTCCTGCATCTGCCTTCGCGACTCGGGGGAGAGCGACCGCAGCAGCGAGTCCATCTCCGCCATCCGCCGGCGCAGTTGATCCAGGAACTCTTCTATGGTGTCGGGATGGTCGGGGAACAGCTCCCCCCAGGAATCCATGAACTGGCGATAGCCGGGTTCCTCGCCGCTGAGGTGGCGCTCCAGCATCTCGTTCAAGTCCTGGACCATCTGGCGCATCTGGGCCATCTGCTCCGGGCCGATCTGTTGCAGGTTCTGCCCCAGGTGTTGGAACTGCGCTTCCGCGAACTGGCGCCGCAGCTCCTCCACCAGCTCGCGGAAGTCCCGGCCTGCCTGCTGGTCCAAGAACTCGTAATCCTGGAGCGAAGAGATCGCGGAGGCGGGCTCAGGTTGGAGCGAAGCCAGCTGTTGCAGCCGGCTCTGGACCATCGTCTGCACCAGGTGCTCGGCCTCCTTACCGGCGGCTTGGTCCAGGCGGTCGTGTAGGGTCGTGCGCTCCCGGGCCAGGATCCGGTCCAGGCGCTCCTCCAAGCCCTGGAAGAGATTCTCCAAGTTGTGGCGTTCCAGGCGCTGCTGGCGCTGCCGTCGCAGCTCTGCCAGGGTGCGGTCCAGCCCGGGCAGGCGGCGCCCCCGGCTATCCTTGAATCCCTGGCTCAGCAGCCGCCGCAGCGCCGACTCGAAGTCCCAGCCGTGGAAGACATCCTCCGCCAGCCGGGAGAAGACCTCCTCAATGTCGGGGTATCCGCCATCCTGGCTGCCGTCCCAGCGGCTGTAACGCTGAAGTTGTGGTGCCACCCGTGGGCCTCAGCCGCCGTAGACGGTGGCACCATCGACCACGGCCTTGTTGAGCCGTTTGGAGAGGTGCAACCCTTCCAGGACCAGCTCGAGGGCGGCCGCCACACAGGCGGGCCGATTGGGCTCGTCGAGGTCCGCCAGGATGCGGCCGATCTCGACTGTGTCCTCGGCCAGGGCCGCATAGCGCGAGACCGGTAGCATCTCTCCGGTCTCGGCGCTCTGCCCCTGCTCGAAACGGGCCACCAGCGGGGCGAACTCCTGGACCGAGAAGTGGCGGCGGAAGACATTGCCGACCGCGGTGCGGATCAGCTTGTGCAGGAGCACCTGGTCCTCGCCGTCCTCCCAGCTCTCGAGCTCCAGCTTGCCAGAGGTGGAGGCCGCCATCGCTCCCATGTCGCTGAGCCGGGGCACCGCCTCTGGCTCCTGGAGGAGGATGGCGCGTCTCATGGCGTTGGCGCAGAGGCTCTCGTAGTTGGCGATGGACAACCGCACCGACACCCCGGAGCGCTGGTTGACCTGGCCCGCCCGCCGTGCCTGCTGGGAGATCTCGGCGACCAGCTCGCGCATGTAGGCGGGCACGTGCAGCGGCACTCCCAGACCTTCGAAGGAGGCCCCCTCCTGCTCTATGATCGCCGCCTCCTGCTCCCCCGAGCGCGGGTAGTGGGTGCGGATCTGGGCCCCGAAGCGGTCCTTGAGCGGGGTGATGATGCGCCCGCGGTTGGTGTAGTCCTCGGGGTTGGCGGTGGCCACCACCACCAGATCGAGGTCGAGACGGACCTGGAAGCCGCGGATCTGAACGTCCCGCTCCTCCATGATGTTGAGCAGGCCCACCTGGATCCGCTCCGCCAGGTCGGGCAGTTCGTTGACTGCGAAGATGCCCCGGTTGACCCGGGGCAGCAGCCCGTAGTGAATGGTCAGCTCGTCGCCCAGGTAACGGCCCTCGGCCACCCGGATGGGGTCGACCTCGCCGATGAGGTCGGCGATGGAGGTGTCGGGAGTCGCCAGCTTCTCGGCGAACCGGCGCTGCCGGGAGACCCACTCGATGGGGGTGTCGTCGCCGCGCTCGGCCACCAGGTCGCGGCCCAGGCGGCTGACCGGGGCGTAGGGGTGGTCGTTGATCTCGCTGCCGGCGACCACCGGGATCTGCTCGTCCAGGAGCCCCGTCAGCGCCCGGATCAGCCTCGACTTGGCCTGCCCGCGCTCACCCAGGAAGATGATGTCCTGGCCCGCCAGCATGGCGTTCTCCAGCTGGGGGATGACGGTCTCCTCGTAGCCGATGAGCCCGGGGAAGAGGGCCTGGCCCGAGCGCAGCGCAGCCACGAGATTCTCTCGCAGCTCCTCCCGGACCGTGCGCATCCGGTACTCGCTGCCCCGAAGTTCTCCGAGGGTGCCGGGGAGCGCCAACTTCTGAGTCCCACCTTGCCTTGACTGCCGAGGGCGGCTCCGCTCACTATAGCCCGAGCTCGGAGGAGCACCTGAGCTGCAGCCCTCGCCGGCAGCGGCGGGTCGTGGCCCAGGGCAGATCCCCGCCTGGCGGCACCGGCATGCCCCAAGCTATCCGCTGTGAGGGAGCCGAGCATCCAACCATCTGAGCGGGAGACCTTTGGGGAGGGGCGGGTGATCGCGACCGGCAGGGCACCCTTCTCGGTGAGACTCGGGTGGGGCGAACGAGGCGCTGAAGCGCTGCTGCCCACCTCCGACGTGATGGTCGTGGTCGACGTGATCACCTTCACCACTGCGGTGGCGGTGGCCGCTGAGCGGGGGTGCGCCGTGTACCCGCACCGCTGGGACCGCCGGGGCGCCGTGGAGCTCTCCGCGTCCTTGGGGGCAGAGCTGGCGGTCTCGCGCTCGGAGGTCGACGCCGAGCATCCCTACTCGCTGGCGCCCCAGACCCTGAGCCGGCTGCCCCTGGGCTCGGCCATCGTGCTGCCCTCTCCCAACGGTTCCGCGATCTCGGCCGCGGCGGGCGCCGGGGGGGCGGTGGTGGTGGCGGGCAGCCTGCGCAATGCCGCCGCCGTGGCCCGCTTCGCCAGGTCGGCTGGGCAGTCCATCGCCGTGGTGGCGGCGGGCGAGCGGTGGCCGGACGGCAGCCTGGACCCCGCCCTGGAGGATCTCGTCGGAGCCGGCGCCATCATCGACGGTCTCAGGCGGCGGCGGCGGTCGCCAGAGGCGACGGCGGCGGCCGCGGCATACCTTTGCGCCCGGCGCCAGGGGATCCGCAGAACCCTGATGGAGTCGGTCTCGGCCCGCGAGCAGCGCGACCGGGGCTGCCGCGAGGAGCTGGAGTGGGCCTTTGCCCTCAACACCTCCAAGGTGGTGCCCATCCTTCGCGACGGCGCCTTCCGGACCAGGTAGCGCCTGCCCGCACTCGGTGGGGCTCGGCCCGGGCGCGGGCCCGGAGCGGGCTCACGCCGTGAGACCGGCCCATGGATTTATCGTTGCCGCAGGGGCGGCGCGTGCCGTCGGCCGAGTCAGAGGCTACCACCGGGAGGGACGCGCATGACCAGGGTCGGATACCAGGAGGTCCTGAGCGACCTCAGCCAGCCAGTCAAGGAGCTGCGGGAGGCGATCCCGGAGGTGTGGTCGGCCTACGCCGCCATGCACCGGGCGGTCATCAACGACGATGGCGAACTGTCAGCTCGTCATAAGGAGCTGATCGCCCTGGCCATCTCCATCGTCAAGCGTTGCGACGGCTGCATCGCCGCCCACGCCAGGGGCGCCGCCCGGCGCGGCGCCACCCCCCAGGAGGTGGCCGAGATGATCGGAGTCACCCTGATGCTGGACGGGGGGCCCTCGACCGTCTACGGGCCCAGGGCCTGGGAGGCGTACCACCAGTTCGCGGCGGGCATGCCCGCCGCCAAGCCGGTCGGTTGATCCAGTGACCAGCGAGGGCCGTCTCCTCTGGTGGCCGGCGACCTCGCAGGCGCTGTCTGGTTTCCCCGGAGTTGCCCGTGATGGCTGATCCGTTGCGTGGATCGTCATCTGGCCAACTTCCCCCGCCTCAGACCTACGACCTGGAGGTGGTCGCGGTTGAAGACGTGAGCCCGGCCATGCGCCGGATAGTCCTGTCATCCTCAGCTCTGGGGGAGTTCGATTACCGGCCGGGACAGGATCTCATGCTCAAGGTGGAGTCATCCGGCCAGTTGGTCAACCGCCGCTACACGATCCGGGCCTGGAACGCCACCGGCGGGGAGGTGGAGATCAACGTGGTCAGACACGGCATGGGGCCGGGGGCCCGCTGGGCCGGTTCGGTGCGGCCCGGGGACCGGCTCCCGGACGTGGTCGCCCCCCGGGGCAAGATAACCGTGGACCAAGATGCCGAGTGGCACCTCTTCCTGGGTGATGAGACCGCTGTGCCCGCGATGTTCCACATGGCGGAGTCCCTGCCATCCCCAGGGACGGCGCGGCTGCTGCTGGAGGTGGGCGGGGAGGGTGACGCCCCCCAACCCCCTCCCCGGGTCAGGGATCAGGTCACCTTCGTCAGCCGGGATGGACTTCCTCCGGGAGACGACCAGGCCCTGATCGCCGCCGCCGCCCGCGCCGACCTGCCCTCCTCCAGGGGACGCGTCTATATCGCCGGGGAGGCTCGGACCGCGCTCGCCATCAGGGACCTCCTGGTGGGACGGGGCCTGTCCCGAGAGCGGATGGCGGTGAAGGCCTACTGGCGGCGGGACCAACCCAACCTGGATCGGGGAGAGCCGGAGCCCGCCGAGTAGGGCCGTAAGCGGGGCCGGCGCCACCTACCACGGAATGGGTGCGCCAAGTCCTTCCGGTCCAGCGGGGCACGCCTGACGTCCGCGCCGCTGGGCGCTGTCTGCTCCGGTTGGCCCGGCGCCAGATCCGCAACGTAACCATCGGCGGACTGTGCGGCGCCATCTGGATTGGAACCCGGGCCACCATGCCGCCGGTGATGGAGCTGCCATCGAGGCGGCGATCCACTCCGACCGGGCGGCGGTTGCCGGCGTTCAGCACCCTGGGCCTCGGCGCGGTCTGGGCCGTCCGGTTGGTCCGAGGCGTGGGCCGGCCTCAGCCCGCCCCATCTGGAGCCGGCCGCCCCCCAGGTCGCCGGTAGTGAGCCACGTAGCCGGGGGCGGCGATCCCGGGCCGCAGGTCTGAGGCGGGGATCGGCGGCTGCGGAACCATGGGCGTCGGAATGACCCCGGCCCAGTGCGGGAGGGCGTGGTCGGCAGACATGTCCTCGGGCCCTCCCCGGCGCAGCTTGCAGGACGCCTCCTGGATGTTCAGGCGCAGCACCCTGGTCGCGCGCAACTCCTTGACCGACGGGTGCCTGGAGTCCTCCCACCGGCCCGGGACCACGTGGTCCACCAGAGCCTTGAAGGCCACTCGTTTCTCCTCGGTGTCGGTCACCTCGGTGGGGGAACCGACCAGGATGACCGAGCGGTAGTTCATGGAGTGGTGGAAGACCGAGCGGGCCAGCACCAGCCCGTCCAGCAGGGTCACCGTGATGCAGACCTCGGCCCCCGACATCGCGCTCCGCAACATGCGGGAGGCCGGCGCGCCATGGATGTAGAGCAGATCGCCTGAGCGCGTACATGGTCGGCACCACCCAGGGGACCCCGTCAGCCACGAAGCCGATGTGGCAGATGAGGGCCTCGTCGAGGATCGCATCAACCGTCTGGCGGCGGTAGTCGCCCCGCTCGGGATGGCGGCGCACCGCGGTGCGGGGAGTGGGGGCGGCATCGCTGGTCACCTTTGGCATCGTAGGGGAGCGCCCCGCTCCAGGACCACCGCCACGGCTCGGGGCCGGTCATCTGGGGGCTACCCGATCGGGTAGGCTGGACCGATGGAACTGGGCACCTACGGGATTTGGACATCCGCTCTGGATCGCCAGCCGGCCGAGACCGCCAGGCACGAGGCGCGCCGGATCGAGCGGTTGGGGTTCACCACCCTATGGGTGGGGGAGAGCTTTCGCCGCGAGGCCTTCGCCAATTCCTCGCTCTTGCTAGCGGCCACCGGGCGCCTGCGGGTGGCCACCGGCATCGCCAGCATCTGGGCCCGGGACGCGCAGGCGATGCGGGCGGGGCAGCTCACGCTGGCGGAGGCCTACCCGGACCGATTCCTGCTGGGCCTCGGGGTGAGCCACATCCCCTTGGTCAATCCGCGCGGGCACTCCTACAACCGCCCATATTCCGCGATGCGCGAGTACCTGGAGGCGATGGCGGAGGCGCAGTACGACGCCCCCCGACCGGAGACCGAGCCTCCCACCGTCCTCGCCGCTCTGGGCCCGCGCATGCTGGAGCTGGCCGCCCAGAGGGCACAAGGGGCACATCCCTACTTCGTGCCGGTCGCCCACACCCTCCAGGCTCGGGCGATCCTGGGTCCGGCCAAGCTGCTCTGCCCGGAGCAGGCGGTCGTGCTGGAGAGGGATCCAGAGCGAGCCCGGGCCGTGGCCCGGCGCCACACCGGGTCCTATCTGCGACTGCCCAATTACCGGCACAACCTGGAGCGCATGGGCTTCCCCGAGGAGGAGATGCGCGACGGCGGCAGCGATCGGTTGGTCGACGCGGTGGTGGCCTGGGGGGATGTTGGCAGGGTGGCCGCGCGGATCCGCGAGCACATCGCCTCAGGCGCCGACCACGTGGCCATCCAGGTCATCTGCGAGGACCCTGCCGAGGTGCCGGCCGCCCAGTGGGAGGCCCTGGCGGGGGAACTCTTGGGCCGCGCTTGAGCCGGCCCCCGGTGCCGGTACACTCCCCGAGGTGAGCTCTCGGATCTACTCCATCGTGATCGACGCCCACGATCCCGCCCAGCTGGCCCGCTTCTGGGCCGCCGTCCTGGACTACCAGGTGATCTTCGAAGAGCCCACCGAGGTGGTGGTGGCGCGGGACCAGAGCACCTATCCCGGCCTCATCTTCGTTCCGGTCCCGGAGTCCAAGGCAGTCAAGAACCGCCTTCACATCGACCTCAATCCGGACGACCGCGACCTCGAGGTGGAGCGCCTGCTCGCGCTCGGCGCCTGCAAGGTGGATGTCGGCCAGGGGCCGGACGTCACCTGGGTGGTTATGGCCGACCCCGAGGGCAACGAGTTCTGCGTACTCCGGGCGCGCGAGGGTGGAGTCTGAGGTGGCGCGGCTGGTCCCATGGGCGGGACTGGACCCGGCCGCGATCCTGGCCTGATCCTGGAGAATCGAGCGCACCTCCAATCCTGGGAACCGGCGCGCTCCGCTGCACACTTCACGCTGGGCGGTCAGTGCGAGGCCCAGGACCTCGTGCGGTCGGCCACGGCGGATGGTCGCGAGGCCGTCTTTGGGGTGACCAGCCAGGGCCTGCTGGTCGGTAGGGTGGCCCTGACCGGAATCGAACGGGGGCCGTTCCAGAGTTGCCACCTCGGCTACTGGATTGCGGCGTCCCACTGCGGGCTGGGCCTGGCCTCGCAGGCGGTGGCGGCGGTCGTGGAGCTCGCTTACGGCGAGCTCGGCCTGCACCGCGTCGAGGCTGCGGTGATGCCGGCCAACGCCGCCTCCTGCCGGGTCCTGGAGAAGAACTCCTTTCGACAGGAGGGGCTGGCCCTGCGGTACCTGCAGATAGGTGGTCGCTGGGAGGTTAGTGCCAGCTACGATATCGTTAATGAACATTTAGAGTAGCTGGTATACTTAAGCTGATGGACATGCTCCTGCCGATGAAGAGGGCTGCCGCCCTGCTTGGGGTGCATCCGCAGACCTTGCGGGCCTGGGACCGCAGTGGCGTCCTCGCGCCCGTGCGGATGCCGAGCGGGCAGCGCCGCTACCGCCTGTCGGACATCGAGGCGGTCATGGGCAAAGCGCCCGACGCCGGGCGAACCTGCGGGATATACGCCCGGGTGAGCACCAAGAAGCAGGAGGAGATGGGAAACCTGGCCCGCCAGCAGGAGCGCCTGGTCGCCTACGCCACCGCCAATGGCTACAAGGTGGCCCTGAGTGTGAGCGACGTTGCGTCGGGTCTCAACCCCAAGCGCCGGGGGCTGGCCAAGCTGATAAGGGCAGCTCAGGACGGCGCCATCGCCGCTGTGATGATCGAGTACCCCGATCGTCTTGCCCGCTTCGGGTACGAGTACCTGGAGCGGCTGTTCGGGGTACTCGGGGTCGAGCTGGTGGTGACGGTTCCCCAAGGCGCCGAGGGCGGCGATGCCCAAAGCGAGCTGGTGAACGACCTGCTGGCTATCGTGTCGTCATTCGCCGCCCGGCTCTACGGCGCCCAAGGTGGGCGCCAGGTGCGCCAGCAGGTGGCTGCCGTGCTGGCTGAGGCGGTCCCCGGTGGCCAGTAAACGCAAGTCGCCGGCGGCCAAGCTGGCGGTCGTGGCCGAGGGGCCTGTGACGATCCAGTGCGTGTGGCGGCCGGTCTCAGAGGACCCCGAGGGCTATGGGCCGGCCCGGGACCGCTGGCATCGGGGGAACGAGAGCGCGCTCGGCACCGAGATGCGGCTGTGGGGCTCGGCCCTCCGCTTCGCGTTCTGCCGTCTGCAAGAGGGCGCCGTCCGCAACGACCTGAAGCCGCGCCTACAGAAGGTCTTCGGCCTCA
This sequence comes from bacterium, assembly GCA_021795235.1. Classification (GTDB taxonomy): domain Bacteria; phylum Chloroflexota; class Dormibacteria; order Aeolococcales; family Bog-877; genus AG-12. The sequence goes on along the minus strand of JAJYPP010000032.1, from coordinate 1,075 downwards.
ACTCCCGCTACTGCGACGACGCCATCGTCCACGCCAAGGCGATCATCGACTCCCAGCGCGAGCTGATCCCCATGGAGATCGAAGAGACCAAGGCCAAGCTGAACAAGTCCAACCAGAAGCAGAAGGCTGACCGGGCCAAGGCGGCCAAGCTACGCAAGTCCGGCAACGTCTTAGAGGCGGCCCGGACGGAGTCGGCCATCGCCGGGCGGCAGCAGCGGGTGGCGAAGCTGGAGCGCAAAGTCGCCGAGTACACCAGGCATCACGAGGACGGCACCATTCCCGCGGTCGTCTTCGGCGGGAGGGATCTGTGGCGCAAGGTTCGCAGGGGCCAGGTCACCAGGGATGAGTGGCGAGCCGCCCGGCGGGGCCGGCTCTATGCGCGTGGGGATACGACCAAGTCCGCCAACCCTCACATGCGGGTGAGCGTCACGGGTTGTGGATTCGCGATGACCGTTGCCTTGTCCCATCTGGCGGCCACCAAACAGGACCATGCCAGTCAGGCGCCCCGCAGCTCGCCGCGGGTGGAAGGGGATCTGTGGGTGCCGGAGAAGTACCGGAGCCTGGTCGGCGCATGGGTGGCCAGTGGTGACGCCTACTCGGTGGAGTTGATGCGCGACGGGGAACTCCTGCGAGCGCATGTCACCGGCCCGAGTGGTAGGCAGCCGGTGAAGCCCGACCTGGCACGGGGGGTCCTCGCCTTCGACACCAACCCCGACGGTCTGGCGTTCTACAACCTCGATTCCCGCGGTAACCGAGAGCGATTCCCAAAGGGATTCCGCCTGCCCCAGCCGACGAACCTGGCCAAGTACCCGGGCGAGTGCCACATCGGGGTCGGCAATGGCGTGCTATGGATCAAGGTCCCCGACTGGACCCAGGGCTCGGCTGATCGGCGGGCCTATCTCGCCGGTGTGGTCGCCAAGCTCGCTTGTGATGCCGCAGCCCAGCTGGGCAAGCCGCTCGCCTTCGAGGGGCTCAACTTCTCCAAGGATCACGACACCAACCGGTCCTTCAACCGGATGAGTGCTGGATTCGCCTACGAGAAGGTGCTCGAGGCCGTGGTGCGCAGGGCCGTCAA
>JAJYPP010000108.1 GCA_021795235.1 bacterium | reverse complement strand
GCTGCAGCGTGCGCCGCAGGGAGAACACCGCCTCGTACAGCTGCTCCAGCCGGCGGCGCTGGTGGGGATCCGACAGATCCAGGGACAGGCGGATCACTGCCACCGGCTCATCGGGCTCGCGCTGCCAAGGAGGTCTTCCATTCGGCCCCCGGCGGTGAGGAGAGGTTGAGGCAGACATCGGAGCGCAGGATACTCCAATATGGGAACAACTGTGTGTCCACTCTCCCCCTTCGCTTCGCCCCTCTGGCGGTGCAACCCTCCCCTGGATGACGCGGGTGGCTCGCCCAGTCACTCCCCATCGTGGCCCCGTCTCCCCAGTGCTTGGACAAAACTATTGGCCACCTGCTTAGAGGCCCGGAGCGGGCCCCAAGGCCCGCCCCCTCTGCCTCAGGCCGCACCCGCCAAAGACGCTCTCGCCGGCCTCCGGCCCCGGACGCTGCGGCGGGCCCTGCGCAGCCGAGGAACCGGCCAATCGTCGCGGTCCGCCTCCAAGTCCGGGAACCGTGAGCGTCGATCCGGGACGACCTGATCCAGGATGCTCGACTGCCAGTCCAGAAGGGCTGCATGAAGAGCATAGGAGGTTCGCGCCGCCCACACCGCCTCAGGGGGATTGGCGCCCACCGCTGCAGCCAAGTCGGCCACCAGCGTGTTGCAGGCGCGCTGCCGCCCGATGCAGCCTCCCTTTACGTGGCGCTCTTCGAGCAGGTTCAGGCAGTCGTCGATCGCTTCTAGGAGGGCGCGCGCCGCAGTACGCCTAGCGGTGGGCCGACCGCTCACCTCCGCCACCTGAAAGCACGCCCCTACGGTTTCGCATGCCTCACTCAGAACACTCATGTCCATCTCCTAACATTCGCCCACATAGGGGAAGCGATCCAGTCCTACAGCGTGCCCCACACCGCTCCGGGCGGTCACACGTTCCTGCGCCCTGTTTGCGCTAACGCCCGCCCCAGCGTGTGGTTTCAGCCCGACCCCAGCGCTGCAGCTGCCGCCAGAGATGCTTCCAAAGACGAAGTGTTTACAACACAAGTAGTACAAAGTTTCAGTTAGCCACGAGCCTAACGGTTCGCCAGAGATACCCTCGCACACCTGCACTAACAACCCCCAAAACTATCCGCCACATAACTAATACACCATAAAAAGATGGATGTTTTCATAACTTACATGTTGACACAAGCGGCCTTGTTTGTGTTAGGGTGCATTCAGTTAGCGACCGTCAATATCCACTGAACTGAGAGAGGTGACTCATGGTCAAGAGTGACGCAGAGCTGACTTCAATTCGGGTGATGGCGATTGCTCCAGCGGGGCACGAAGTCGCCGTCGGAGTCGACGCCGAGTCGATGTACCGCGATCACTATGAATCGGTTATGAGGTATGTGCGTGCCCGTGTCGCGACCCGCGAAGTCGCCGAGGACTTGGTGGCCGATGTGTTCTGCCGAGCCCTAGGCGCCGCGGGCGCCTATCGGGCGATGAGAGAGACCCCTTTGCCGTGGCTGTATCGGATAGCCGCCCACCGGGTGGCGGATCACTATCGGCGTCAGCGCCCCTCCTGCGGACTGGATGCCGCCGCTGAGGTCGTATCCCCAGAGCCGGGCCCCGATGATCTGGTGCTGCGCCAGGTGGCTATCTCGGAGATCTGGGAGGTTTCGCAGGCTTTGCCAAAGACCCAACGGAGGGCACTGTGGCTCCGCTATGGGCGTCAATTGGAGCTGAGAGAGATCGCCTTGCTGATGGGCAAGACCGTCGAGGCTGTGAAGCTGCTGATCCATCGGGCTATCAAGCACCTTCGCGCCGCTCTGGTTGCCGAGTTGCCGAGCAGAGATGGATCGTTGTCGGCGAGCTCCGTGCAGACCTCTGCGTAGGGGATGCCCTGACGGCACCGGCGGGGCGGGACGGAGCGGGTCCCCGCTCCTTCTTGCCCCGCCCAGCGAGTTGGCCTGAACCGCCGGTGAGTCCTGGCCAGGCTGGCCCAGGCAGCTCATGACTATGCCGCGGATCATCTTTCCGGTAGCCGTTCGTGCAATCGAGGCGACCCGGCCGATTCGAGACGGCTTCCGTGGGGACGCCCACAAGAGATATCGAACACTGGCGAAAGTTGCCGTGAAGAGTCCGCAGGAGCGGCGCCAGAATCGGAGGAGCGGCGAGCCGTGTGGCTGATTGCAGGCGGTAACCGCGCTCTTGGCGCGGTCTCACTCGGTACAGTTAGGGACGATAGACTCAGAGATGACCCGCTTGGACCCACCGTGGCTGGCCGCTTTTGAGGAGATCTTTAACGTGTTGGAGCAGGTAGGTGGCTGATTCAAAGGCCCCAGAGCCGATTTCGGCACCCGTTGATACGGCCACCATCGTCGAGCGATGGATGAGCGCCCAACTGATTTTGGAACGACAGTATTTCCAGAGGCTCGGACGGCAGGCAGGGCGCAACCTTCGGCTCCTGAGCCTCCTGGAGATGGACGCTTTGACCCAGCTGAGCGCGGATGGCCAGACCCTGGCCGAGCTGGCCAACACATTGGACGCGTCCCCGGCGGCGACCAAGTCTGTTGTGGACCGGCTGGTCCGGCGCAGGCTGGTCCGGCGCCAGCGACACCAAGACGGATCCTGGACGGTACACCGTACCGAGAAGGCCGACGAGCTGATCCAGGTCCTGCTTCGGACCCAGAGCGACATCTTGGCGAACTTACTCGGTCGAATGGATCGACAGCTCAGGGATCAGGTCCTCGGGCTGATGAAGGACGGTGCGCTTTCCCTGAACGCCACGGCCAACGCAAGCAGCAATGTTCAGTCCGACCATCTGCCTTAAGAGGTCGCCTCTGCGGAGCTTCACCGACCATGCCTGATCCGGCTCGGATCGCATGATCGGCAACTGACGCACCGGCAACCCGCACCTTGGGATCGTCCGGAACCGCCCCACCCGGCTGGCACCTCGCCGGCCCCCGGTCTCTCGCTGGTGGCAGCCGGGACAGTCCATGCTGCCGTGGTAGCCCGCTGCGGCGGCGACTGTTCCCACGAGCCAGACGGGCCGAAACTTCTTCGACTCGTCCGCGGCCATCTCAGCAGCAAGGTATCCGGGCAAGCTCGGTAGCCCCGCAGCTGGGCAATACGCACCTCGGTACGGTGCCGGACCGACGAGATCTGGACAGAGATGCTTGAATCCGCTACTGGGTGGCAGAAGGTGGACATGCTTAGGGGCAAGCAGAGCTTGATCGAACCGGGGTTGTTGCGACAGCGACTGGGGTCAGTGCTGTGTTCTGTTGGTCGGAGCGCGTCACTGGTCGAGTTTGAGCTGCCCAACCCAGCGGCCGTGGTCCGAACTGCCGACCGCCTTTGGCAGCTGCCACTTCAGGCACTCGCTGGTCCGGTCCCGGCTGTGCTCAGCACCAGGTCGTGCGAGCATGGAAACTCCACTGACCTCCAGGAGTCGGTGCAGACACCTGGAGGCGCCGCCTCATCAGGGCGAGATGTGGTGGTGTGTTCCCAAGTGGAGACCAGGCAGAGCTCCCGGTCTCGCGACGCTACGGCGACTCCATTGGGACTCACTGCCCAGAGCGCCAGGCACCATCGCCGCGACTTTCATGTCCGGACGCCTGAGGCAGATGCACGCCCCCAACCGCGGTCCGTGTTCCGGCCCCCGACCCAAGCGCAGCTTATCCTCCCCCTGGCGGCCGCTGCGGCCGCCAGCGTGGGAAGAGCGCCTTCGGCTCGGCGCCCTGGCATCCCGGTGGACGCTGGCGGGCGAGCCACGAGCCCGCTCCGCCGCCGGCCACCAACCCTGGTCGATGCCAATGGCTGAGCGCCAACCGCTCCCAGGCGGCGACGACATGGCTGGTTTCGCAGGCTGCCGTCAGGCGCTCCAAACTCAGCCGGCGTCGGCTGTCATCGACCGGCCGAAGTCACGGAGCAGCCTGGCGGCAATCGATTATTGCCTCGACGCACTGGAATGCCTGCACGTGAGGCAGGAGCCGGCGCGATCGCAATCGGCTTGCCAGGTGGTGATTGACGTGCTGCTGTCGCGAGGCATCGAGCCGCCGCAACCAGTGCGAGCCGCCACCGACACCTACACGCTGCACGAAGCGCTGTTGGACTGGCAGGAGGTGGTGCTCGAGGATCTGTTGCGCCTGCGCCGGCAGTCCCCAGCCTGACCATCGTGTCAGGGCAGCCGGACGATCCTCAACACGGATCGCAGTGCCTTCAGATGCGTTTCAGCGAGCCCCTTCGGAGCGGAGCGCGGAGGCATGAGCGTCGCCTGGGCAGCCACGGCCCAGCCGCTCTGGACAAGAGCGGCTGCTTGATGATCCGCTTGCTTGATGCCAGCCCTGCTAGAAGCGGGCCCGACCGACCGCCAAAGGGCAGCGTCACCCATCGTCAGGCGTCATCAAGCAGCTGTTCCGAGGCAGTGCCACGCGCCAGGTTGGGCACCGCTTCGTTCGCCCAAGGGCTTCCGGGGCCGCTCTGGTCCCGGTCCCCAAGCTGGGTCATTGCGAGAGTCACTGCGGTGAGTTTGGCAGGGGCCAGCTGGCTCAACAGCTGCAGCAGTCCGGCTTCCAGGTCTCTCCGGTAACTGGCGGCGAGAGCGCTGCCAGCCTCCGTCATGGACACCCGCACCAGGCGCCGGTCCACGGAATCGCGCTCGCGCGAGATCGCCCCGGCGACAAAGAGGTGATCCGCCAACGCGGTCGCGCAGGACTCGGTGACCCTCAGGGCTCGGGCCAGCTGGGTCATGGTGATCCCTTCCTGGGAGACGCAGTCAAGGGCATTCAGCTGGCGCGGAGTCAAGCCAGCGGCTGCGACGGTCGTCGGCGGCTGCGCGGCGGATGGGAAAGCCTGTCGCACCAGGTCAATCCAGAGGCTGACCATCTGGTTGGTGGCGCCGCTCAACTGTATGGGAATCCCGGCAACCTCGGACTGGATGCCAGGGCCTGAGATGATCCCAAGAAGAGAGCCGCCGTCCGGTGGCGGTCGCGAGGCCTCCGGTACCGCTGGTGTGATCTGGCTGGGGCCGATTGTGAGTGTCAAGGAGCTCCTCCGCGTTGTTCGCAAGCTGCATGTGGACGGGCGGGGCACAGAGCTTGTCAGAGGGGCCTCGTTGACTTTAGGATAGTGGCACGCGCCGCTGGTGTCGGTCCTCTACCGTACAGAGTGGCTGAGATCCAGCGACGTAAGGCTGGCCGGTTCCGGAGGCGTTCGTTGGCGATAGGTACAAACGGTACTAATGGCGCTGATCACTGGCTGACAAACAAGCTCTTGGCGCGGCTCCCTGAGGAGGACAGGTCCCGGCTACACGACCAGCTGGTCCCGCACTTTCTGCGTCTAAAGACCGTCCTTTTCGAGCCCGGAGAGGTGGTGGACGGCGTGTACTTCCCGCTCGACGGCGTGGTGTCGCTGGTTGCCCCAATGGAGGATGGCAACATCGTCGAGGTGGCCACCGTGGGCAATGAGGGGGTGGTCGGGGTGCCGACTGTTCTGGGCGGCAGCCTCCGTGTGCGGGCGATCTCGCAGGTCGCGGGCAGAGCTCTCGCCATGCCGACCACTGCCTTCCTTCACGAGATATCCACCTGTCCGCCCCTGGCCAGGTTGGTGCAGAGCTATGTGCTGGCGTTGTTTGGGCAGATCTCCCAGGCAGCCGCCTGCAATCGCCTGCACTCCACCGAAGAGCGTCTCAGCCGCTGGCTGCTGATGAGCCATGATCGAGTCGGAAAGGACGAGTTCCCTATCACCCAGGAGTTCCTGGGCCAGATGCTGGGAGCGCGGCGTGCCACCGTCACCCTATCGGCGGGGCTCCTGCAGCGGGCCGGCCTCATCCGCTACCACCGCGGCCATGTGGAGATACTCGATCGTGCGGGCCTAGAGGCAGCGTCGTGCGAGTGCTACCAGGTGATCAAGGATGAGCTTGCAGCCGTTGACTCGAGAGCCTTTGGGGACCGAGATCTACGTCAGCGTGAGTCCTCCCGGGCAGGCGCGGGCTGAGCGGTTGAGCACCCGGCTTAGCCGAGCACCGCGGCGGCCCCGGCCGCTCGTGGCTGCAGCGACCGTTCTGTCCGCCACGTCCGCCCCCATCTGCCTCTCAACCGGCCCGCCTATACTGCCCGGGTGAACCTGGCAGCGATCCTGGTTGGGGATCTCGCGACCCTACTGGACATATACGCCCTGTGCATCCTGGCCTGGGCGCTCCTAACTTTCTTTCCAGGCGCCTCGGGCAGCGCCATCGGCCGGCTCCTGGACGACCTGGTGCTGCCGGTGATCCGGCCGCTGCGACGGCTGCTGCCGACCTTGGCGGGGATGGACCTCTCACCGCTGCTGGCGATCGTGATCACCTACGCGCTCGCGGATGTCCTCCAGGGGCTCGCCCTCAGCGGATTCGTGAACCCTATCGGGGCTTTGGTCTCCGTCGTGCTGGAGTTCCTGACCGCGGTCCTGCTCATCGTCCTGCTGCTGCTGCTGATCCGGGTGCTGCTGGGCTTTCTGCACGTGGACCCCTGGCATCCCTTGGCCTTCGCAATCCGCCGGATCACCGACACCTTCATCGACCCCATCGCCAAGCTCACCAGGAGCCGCGGCGAGAGGTCTGCGGTGGCGGCCTTTGTCATCTTCTTGGTTATCTATATCGGCCTCGCGCAGATCCTCTTCCCGCTCATCCAACAGAGCGCCAACCGGCTCTGAACGGCCTTCAGGAGGCCTGCGCCACCACCCGCGGCCGAAACCTTTGCTGGGGGGGTGCCACGGGCCTACGGGTCTCCACGTGGTAGGAGCCCGGTCCGCAGGCGCGCGTGATCGCATCTGCCAACCCGTCAGCAATGCCCACCTTGTAGGCCTCGCCGAGGTCGATCTCGTGAGCCCCTTGGTCGTCACGCAGATGGAGCACGACCCTGGTCCCCCCAGGGTGAGCCGCCAGCACGGTCGCCAGCTCGTCCAGCGAGCCTTCGGACACCACTGTCGGGGTGATGTGGACCAGCGCATCTGGGCTCCACCCAGCGAGCTCCGGCGCATCCAGCCCAAAGACCTCCTCGGCTATCACCCGAGCCTCCTCAGGCTCGTCCCCTCCTGACTCATCCCCAGAGGGATCCGGAGGCTCCCAAGCGCCCGCACGCTGGCTCTGGGGACCGGCACCCGTCCTTGATCCGACCTCGACTCGACCGCGCACAACCACCACCGCGTCGGCATGGAGCAGCTCCTCGGCTCGGCGGAAGACCTTGGGAAATATCACCAGTTCGCAGACCCCGGTCATGTCCTCCAGGGACGCGAAGGCCATCTGGTCGCCCTTGCCGGTCTGGACCCTGCGGCACTCACGGAGTGAGCCACCCACCTGCACCATCCGCCCCTCGAGACCGGCCAGATCGAGCAGCTTGGTGTCCGTCACACGTCCGAGCTTGGGGCCGAGGTGCGAGAGGGGATGCCGGCTCAGATACATTCCCAGCAGGTCACGCTCCCAGATCAACCGCTCCCGCTCTGCCTCGGCCGTCAGCACCACCTCACCGGGCAGGGTCAGCCCACCGCTCACGTCGCCTGTTCCGCGCTCGTCATCCAGGTCGAACAGCTGGATCTGGCCGGACTCCAGGTCCCGGGCCGCCTGCTCGGCCCGGCGCATCGCCTGGTCCAGCTCAGCCAGCAGCCAGCCCCGATCCCCAAGGGTGTCGCAGGCGCCGCACCGGATGAGAGCCTCCAGAGCTCGGCGGTTGAGGTCCCGGCCTCGCACCCGCTGGCAGAGGTCGACCAGTGATCGGAATGGCCCGCCCTGCTCCCGGGAGGCCACCACCGCGTGAGCAGCGCCATCTCCCACATTCTTGATCTGCTGGAGGCCGTAGATGATCCGGCCCCGGGAGCCCTCCGGCGGTTCCTCCTCTCGAAGCACGCTGAAGGCGGGCTCGGAGCGGTTCACGTCAGGGGGCAGGACTTCGATCTGGCGCTCACGGGCATCCAGGATCACCCGCTTGATCCGGTCAAAGTCGCCGGCCCGACTGTTGAGCAGAGCGGTCATGAATTCCAGCGGGTAGTTCGCCTTGAAGTAGGCGGTCTGGTAACTGATCAGGCCGTAGGCGACCGCGTGGGCCTTGTTGAAGCCATAGCCAGCGAAGAAGTCGATCAGCTCGAAGAGCTCGTTGGCGGTCTTCTCATCCACCCCTCGACCCAGGGCTCCTGCCATGAATCGCTCTCGCTGAGCCGCCATCTTGCCCTTGTCCTTCTTGCCCATCGCGGCCCGGAGCAGGTCTGCCTCCCCAAGGGTGAAACCGGCGGCGGCCGACGCGATCTGCATCACCTGGTCCTGGTAGACGATGATCCCGTGGGTCTCCGCCAGGACCGACTCCAGCTCCGGCAGCAGGTAGGTGATCGGCTCCTCGCCACGGCGCCGGCTCATGTAGAGCTCGATGACCCCTCCCTCGATCGGGCCCGGACGGTTGAGGGCGTTGGCGGCCGCCATGTCCTCGATGGAGGTCGGCCGCAGGTCCATGAGGACGCGCCGGCCCCCCTCCGCCTCCATCTGGAACACCCCGATGGTGTCTCCTCTTCCCAGGAGCTCGTAGGTGGCGGGGTCGTCGAGCGGGATCCGGTCCAGGTCGGGGCGCTCCCCGCGCAGCCTTTCGATGTGATCGAGAGTCTCCTCCAGCACGGTCAGGTTCTCCAGGCCCAGGAAGTCCATCTTCAAGAGCCCGATCTTCTGGACCCCGTTCATGTCGAACTGGGTGACCACCGCGTCCTTGTTGGTGGTGGCCCGCTGCAGAGGGACGTAGTCCATGAGCGGCCCGGGCGCGATCACGACTCCGGCGGCATGGGTGCCGGCATTGCGGGAGATGCCCTCCAACTTCTGAGCGGTGTCGAGCAGGCGACGCGCCCACTCCTCCTGCTGGTAGACCTCCAGAAGCTCTTTGGAGTCCTTGAGCGCCATGGCCAAGGTCATTCCCGGGCGGGTGGGCACCAGCTTGGCCAGGCGGTCGACGTCCGGAAGCGGGACGTTCAGGGCTCGACCCACATCGCGGATCGCCGCTCTGGCGGCCATGGTCCCGTAGGTGACGATCTGGGCCACCCGGTCACTGCCGTACTTGGCGGTCACGTACTCGATCACACGGCTTCGACCCTGGACATCGAAGTCGATGTCGATGTCGGGCATCGAGA
>JAJYPP010000107.1 GCA_021795235.1 bacterium | reverse complement strand
GTCCCGGACCTGATCGGACTCCCCGGAGCGAGAGCTGTCCTCGTCCTCACCGGTGACCTCCTGCTGTGCCCACCCCCGCGTTGGCCGATACTGGCCAACAGCGCGCTCAACTGCTCGCGACCCGCCCGCGTGACCAGCCCGGCCCCCTGACCTATCGGAAGCAGGAGTCGGCCGGCGCGGCACCAGCCGGCCACCCGGTTCGGGAGTTCCTTTCAGCATCCCGTAACATCTACGCCGGAATGGGTAGGGTCGATGTCGCGGTCGTGGGCGGCTGCGGGCATGTGGGGCTGCCGCTGGCCCTGGCATTCGCCAGCCGGGGGCTCAAGGTCGCGGTCTACGACATAAGCCAGGCCGCGGTCGAACTGGTCAACTCCGGGAGGATGCCGTTCCAGGAGCCGGGCGCGGACAAGGTGTTGGTCGAGGTGCTGGCCAACGGCCGCTTCGGGGTCGGCACCGACCCCTCTGTGCTGGGGACTGCCGACAACGTGGTGGTGGTGATCGGGACCCCCATCGACAAGCACCTGAATCCCGAGGCCCTCGGGGTCCCGCAGGAGATAGAGAAGCTGGCGCCCCATCTGGCCGCCGGCCAGCTGCTGGTCCTGCGCAGCACCCTCTACCCTGGCGTCACCCGGATGGTGGAGCGGCTGCTGGAGCAGCGCGGGCAGCAGGTGGATGTGGCCTTCTGCCCGGAGCGGATCGCCGAGGGCCGGGCCATGACCGAGCTATTCTCCCTGCCCCAACTGGTGTCCGGCCGGACCGCTGAGATCCGGGCCCGGGCGGCCGCCCTCTTCTCCAAGCTCACCTCGGAGATAGTGGAGATGGAGCCGGAGGAGGCCGAGCTGGCCAAGCTTTTCACCAACACCTGGCGCTACATCAAGTTCGCCACCGCCAACCAGCTCTACATGATCGCCAACGACTTCGGCCTCGACTACGACAAGATCCGGACCGCCCTGGCCCACAACTATCCCAGAGCCCAGGACCTGCCCGGCGCGGGGCTGGCGGCCGGGCCGTGCCTGCTCAAGGACACCATGCAGCTGGCCGCCTTCAACAACAACCAGTTCACCCTGGGGCACTCGGCGATGCTCATCAACGAGGGCTTACCGCTCTACACGGTGGCCCGCCTGGAGCGGCGCTTCGACCTCGGCCGCATGACCGTGGGGATCCTGGGGATGGCCTTCAAAGGGGAGTCGGACGACATCCGCTCCAGCCTCAGCTACCGGTTGAAGCGGATCCTCCAGTTCAAGTCGCGGCGGGTGCTGTGCACCGATCCCTATGTCTCCATCGACCCCAACCTGGTGCCGCTGGAGCAGGTGCTGCGGGAGGCGGAGCTGCTGGTGATCGGCGCTCCCCATCATCAGTACCGGGATCTCCAGGTGTCGGTGCCGGTGGTCGATCTCACCAACCTGCGGGGCCAGGGAAGCGGAGTTTGACCCAGCCGCGGGTCTCGGTGGTGGTCCCGGCCTACAACGAGGGGCCGGCGATAGCAGAGTGCCTGGACCGGATCCTGAGCCAGCTCACCATCGCCTGCGAGGTGCTGGTGGTCTACGACCGCCCGACCGACTCCACCGCCGAGCCGGCGGCGGAGTACGCGGCCCGGGACGCCAGGGTCCGCCCTCTGCTGAACGAGATCGGCCCCGGGCCGGCGGGCGCGATCAAGAGTGGCATTCTGGCCGCCCGCGCGCCGGTGGTGGTGGTCACCATGGCGGACGGCAGCGACGACCCGGCCCAGATCGAGGCCCTGGCCTCGCTGGTCGAGGAGGGGGCCAAGGTGGCGGTCGCATCCCGCTACATGCCCGGGGGCCGGCAGCTGGGGGGGCCTCCCCTCAAGGGCTTCATCTCCCGCACCGCGGGCCTGTCCCTGCACGTCCTGGCCGGAGTCTCCACCCACGATCCCACCAACTCCTTCAAGGCCTATTCGCGGTCGTTTCTGACCGAGGTCGGAATCGAGTCCGACGCCGGCTTCGAGATCGGGATCGAGATGGTGGCGAAAGCCCACCGCCGGGGCCTGCAGGTGGTGGAGATCCCCACCACCTGGCACGACCGCACCCAGGGTCAGTCCAACTTCAAGGTCACGCAGTGGATTCCACGTTATCTGCATTGGTATCTGGTGGCGCTCCTGCCCGGTTACGGCAGGCGGCGTCCCAACAAGAGGTGATCCGAATGGCAAGAGTCCTGGTCTCGGGGTCGGCGGGGTTCATCGGCGGCTACCTGGTGCAGGCGCTGCTCCAGCAGGGCCACGAGGTGGTCGGGCTCGACGACCACTCCAAGTACGGGCGGGTGGCCCGCTCCTACGACAGCCACCCGGGCTACCGGTTGGTGGAGGGAGACGCCCGCGACAGCGAGCTGGTCTACTCTCTGCTCCAGGGCTGCCAGCACTTCGTCGCCGGTGCCGCCATGATCGGTGGGATCTCCTACTTCCACACCTACGCCTACGACCTGCTGGCCACCAACGAGAGGATCATCGCCGCCTCCTGCGACGCCGCCATCAGGGCCCACCGCGATGGGGCCCTGGAGAAGGTCACCTACCTCAGCTCCTCCATGGTCTTCGAAGGGACCGACCGCTGGCCCTCCTACGAGGGCCAGGAGCGGGAGGTGCCGCCCCCGCTGTCGTCATACGGCTTCCAGAAGCTCGCGGTCGAGTACTTCGCCAGGGCCGCTCACCAGCAGTACGGGCTTCCCTACACCATCATCCGGCCCTTCAACTGCGTGGGGATCGGCGAGGAGCGCGCCCGCGGGGACATCGAGATCGAGAGCGGCAATGTCAAGCTGGCCATGAGCCATGTGGTCCCGGATCTGGTCCAGAAGGTGATCAAGGGCCAGGACCCGCTCCACATCCTGGGCGACGGGGGCCAGGTCCGCCACTACACCTACGGGGGAGACCTGGCCCAGGGGATCGTGCGGGCCATGGAGCATGAGGCGGCTCTGAACGAGGACTTCAACCTCTCGACCCAGGAGTCGACCACGGTGATGGAGCTGGCCCAGCTGATCTGGGCCAAGATCCGGGGCCCCGAGGCGCCCTTCCACTATGTGTCCGATCCCCCCTTCGAGCACGATGTGCAGCGACGCGTGCCCTCGACCGAGAAGGCCAAGAGGGTCCTGGGCTTCGAGGCCACCACCACCCTGGACCAGATGCTGGACGAGGTGATCCCGTGGATCCGGGAGGCGATCAAGACCGGGCGCATCTGACCGTGCAGCCGACCGCTATCTGGACCGGGCGGGACAGCCAGCGCTCCTGATTGGACGAGCCGCGAAGACCCGCCCGGGCCGGTTCGGCGCTCAGCGGTAGAAGACGCTCAGGTGGTGGGCCGCCAGAAAGGCGGCCAGCGGCTTGAACTCCGGATAGAGCTGATACACCAGGGGCACCACCTGGGACTCGGGAGCGGTCTGGTAGTGACGCACCATGGTGACCGCCTGCTCTCGTTGGGCCCTGGTGAGCCGTCCCTCGATGAGGCCCGAGTGATATGAGCCGACGATCTGGACCACACAGAGCACCGCCAGCACCACCGCCACCGCGCGCGTCACCCGCAGCCCGGACCGGCTGGCGATCGCGGCCCACGCCAGCCAGACTCCCGCCAGCAGCCAGAGGTTGAACAGGGTGTAGCGGGAACTGGTGGCGGTCTGGATGCCCAGGTGGGCCCGCCCGATCGTGATCAGGAAGTCGATCAGCGCTCCGAAGCCGATCAGGGCCAGCGGCACCGCCAGCCACTCGCTCGACTGGCGCCGCCAGATCCAGTAGCCGAAGGCCGCCAGGCCGAAGAGCAGGATGCCCGCCCCGACCACGGTCTGGTCGGTGGCGCCGAAGTGGAGCGTCTGGGAGGTGGGGACGGTGCCGCCCGCCAGCAGGTAGAAGTAGTTGAGGGACGGCCCGGGGTTGGCGACCGCCCAGCGCACCCCCCCGCCGGTGTCGACCCAGATGAACCCTATCCAGTAGATGGCGGAGATGACGCAGGCGCTGACCAGCCAGACCCAGAGCTGCCGCGCCGGCCTCCGCCTCACCAGTAGGAAGACGAGTCCGGCCGCCCAGATCGCCAGCCCCTGGGTGGACGAGTAGGAGGCGACGGTGGCGGCGGCCACGGCCAGGACCAGTAACCAGGGCCGGCGCTCGGCGGCGGCGAGCGCCATCAGGCTGACGACCAAGCACAGCAGGATCAGATAGAGCGCGACCGCGAACCCCTGCAGGGCGACCGCGTACTGGAGCCAGCTGAAGAGCACGAACGCGCCCGGCACGAACCACAGCCAGGAGCCGCCCACCGAGCGCGAGTAGAGCAGGGCCAGCGCGGCCACCGCGACGATCAGCAGGGCGGCGCTGGTGTAGATCTCGACCTGGGTGTTGAAGTGGCTCAGGCGGTCCAACCCCAGCATCAGCAGCTGGGGGAAGAGCATCCGGTTCTCGTTGTGCTGGGTCCACAGGGCGGTCAGGGTGAGCCGCCCCTGGACCGTCAGGCGGTAGATGATGACCATCGCCCACTCGTCCTGGAACGGGACGTTGACGCTGAACTGGTGGACGAAGGCGCCGTAGGCGGCGGCCGCCGCCGCCACCAAGACGACCGCTGGGCCTCTGGTGCGCCACTCGCTCCAGGGACGCGGCCGGGGGATGCTCATGAAAGTCCGATTGTAGGGAGTGGCCGAACCGTCGGCGGCCCGGCGAAAGAATCCGGACTGCGCTCCGCAGCTCGGGCCGGGCCTATGAAAACACCGACCAGTGCTTGGCCTGCAACCAACGCGCCCACACCTTCACGTAGGCGCCCGAGGGCGGGAAGAGAGCCGTGGCCAGAGCGGCGTTCGGCTCCGCCCGGTACTCGCGCAGGAGCAGGGCGGCTTGGGAGCGCGAGACCTGGGTCTGGTGGCCCTGGTGGAGGCCGCTGGGGATGGCCCAGCCGATCTGCACCACCACCGCGGCCAGGACCACGGCGGTGAGCGCGGCTCGCCAGGGGCGGTCCCGCAAGGCGGCCAGCTTCCTCCATCCAGCCGGCGGGCTCAGCAGCGTCGCCACACCCAGGTAGAGGCCGATCAGGAAGACCAGATTGTAGGTGGTGTACCGGCTGCTCTCAGGAGCATTCAGCTGCAGCCTGCCGATGGTGACCATGACGTCGAAGAGGATTCCGGACAGCCACAGGGCCAGCGGCAGGCGCAGCCGAGCCAGCGGCACCTGGCGCCCATATAGGCCTCCGGCCTTCTCCTCATCGACAGCCTCGGCCCCCCGGCGCAGCCGAGCCCGCGCCAGCTGGTGCCGGGTGAGCCCCCACCCGACCAAGGCGCTGGTGCCCAGCATGAGCAGGGCGAAGGTGGTGTGGTGGGCGGGCACGATGCCGCCCATCAGCTGCAGGAAGTAGCGGAGGGCCAGCACCGGATGGGCGAGGGCGAAGGTGGGGCTGCCGACCGTGTAGATGTTGCCGATGTGCCACTCGTAGAAGGCGGTGGTGACGACTGCGAGCAGGCACCAGAACGCCAGCTGTGCCCGCGACAGGCCCCGCCCCAGGGCGTAGGTGAGCCCGACCGGCCACACCAGCAGGCCCTGCAGCGACGAGTAGGAGGCGACGACTCCAACCAGGCACGCCAGGACAAATGGGAGAGCTCGGCCGCGGCTCGCCTCCAGACCCCACAGGCAGACGATGGTGCAGAGCAGGATCAGCATCCAGGCCAGTTGGAAGGCCCAGAGGAGGTTCCCCACCTGCACCAGGCTGAAGAACAGGAATGGGACCGGGACCATCCAGACCAGGGAGATGCCGGTGGTGCGGACGGCCAGCCATATCAGCAGCAGCACGGAGATCGTCATCACCACCGCGCTGAGGTACATGTCGTCCAAGGAGTTGACCCGGGTGTGGCTGTCCACCAGGGCCTGAATCAGGTTGGGGAAGAGCATCCGGTTCTCGTTATGGGGCAGCCAGAGCAGGGCGAACGAGAGATGGCCGCCGACCAGGGCTTTGACCGAGGGCAGGGTCCCATTCCAGCTGTCGGCGAACGGTACGTTCACCCCGAAGCTGTGGATGAACCAGAAGGCCAGTCCCACGGGAACCGCCATGACCAGGCAGGCCAACGCGCGCGGGAGGCGCCGCGGGGACGACGCCGACGACCCCTGGGCATCGGATGAGTCCGGCTGGAGAGGGGTGGTGAGGTCAGGCAGGGTCTTTATCCGTACGGGAAAGAGGGTGGGGCCCGGCTGCTCGGCCGCGGGCGGAGCCATGGTACAGGGTGGATGGGCCGAGCCCGGGAGTGGCCCCAGGTGCCGGGCCCGCCGGCGCCTGCTAAGGTGCTGCCGTGGGTCGAGTGCTGATCATCGCCAACGATGTGGTGGCGCAACGGATGGCCGGCCCCGGCATCCGCTGCGTCGAGCTGGGTCGGGAGCTCGCCAGGGCCGGCCACCATGTGACCCTGGTCGGAGTGGGGGCGACTGACCTGGCACCAGAGTCGCTCGAGATCGTGCCCCAGCTCAGCCACATCGCCCTGGACCAGCTGGCCAGGCGGCAGGACGCCATCCTCCTGGAGGGGATCGCCCTGGTGCGGTACCCCTCCTTGCGCAGCGTGCCGGTTCCCCTGATCGTCGACCTGTACGACCCCTTCCCCCTGGCCCTGCTGGAGCAGGAGGCCCACCGGCCCCAGGCGGTGCAGGAGCACGAGAGCCGGGAGATTCGCAAGGTGCTCCGGGAGCTGCTGCGGGGGGGCGACTTCTTCCTCTGTGCCAGCGAGGTGCAGCGCGACCTCTGGACGGGGGCGCTGCTGGAGGCGGGCCGGGTCACGCCTCGGATCTGGGCGCAGGACAACTCCCTGCGCCGGCTCATCGATGTGGTCCCCTTCGGGCTGCCCGACGCAGCTCCCCAGCGGCACCAGGGGGAGCGGCAGCTCCCGGTTGGCAACCTGGGCCCAGACGATGTCGTGCTGCTGTGGGGCGGCGGGATCTACAACTGGTTCGACCCGCTCACCCTGATCCGAGCGGTGGCAGAGGCTGCGAAGCAGGTGCCCTCGGTGAAGCTCGTCTTCATGTCGACCGACCATCCCAACGCGTCGGTCCCGGAGCGCATGTGGATGCCGGCCCGTGCCAGGCAGCTGTCCGACCGGCTGGGGCTGACCGGCTCTCAGGTGTTCTTCAACCACGAGTGGATCGCCTACAGCGACCGGTCGCGCTGGTTGCTGGCCTCCGACTGCGGGGTATCGACCCACTTCGACCACGCCGAGACCAGGTACGCCTTCAGGACCCGCATGCTCGACTACTTGTGGTGTGGCCTGCCCATCATCTGCACCGCCGGCGACCGCTTCGCCCAGTTGGTGGCCGAGCGCGATCTGGGGTGGGTGGTGCCCGCCGAGGATGTGGACTCCCTCACCCGAGCCATCCTGGAGATGGCCACCGATCCCGAGCGGCGCCGCCGAATCTCCCGGCGGGTGAGCGAGGTGGCCCAGGACATGACCTGGGAGCGGGTCTCGGAACCGCTGCTCCGATTTGTGGCCAACCCCGCGCTGGCGGTGGACCAGCCGCGCCACGCTTGGATCCACAGTCGGCAGCCGACCCCGGCCGGGTTGCGGGCCGCGGAGGCTGGCCGGCTACTGCGACGGGCGGTGTATGAGTTCGGTCACAACGGACCGCTGACCACCACCCGCAAGGTCAGACGCTGGTTGAGGGCGCGCAGGGGAGTGCCGCCGGGCGGCGGAGCCGGAGGTGGCGGGCAGGTTCAGGTCGCTGGGCACAGCTCTCCCCGTCTCACCCCCGAGGTTTCAAGCGGTGAGGCTGACCAGCTCGAGCGCGTGGCGCCCGCCGAGTCCGAGAGCAACCAGCCGCAGCCCCCTCCGGTCACCGGCTGATCCCAGCTCAAGCCGATCGGAGACGGCGGCTCGCAAAGGGCTGGCCGCTGCTGATCGGGCGCTGGTGAGGGGTGGGGAACAGTTGCTCGTACGATGTGCTCTGGTTGGTCCTGATGAGCTTCAAGGAGGGGTAGCCACTGCCCAAGACCTCCGTGACTGGCCGGACATAGCCAGCCCAAGCGGTGTAGTTGACGCCGCGGCCCCGCCCGCCAGCGGGAGCAGCGACGGCCAGGACGCTGGATCATCCGGCGCCGTGGGAGGGAGCGTGAGACCAGAGCCAACGGCTCGGGCGGCACCCGACGAGGCCAAAACCCGTAAGGGAACCCCGAGAAGGGGTGCCGCAGGAGTGCGCTTACCACAGTTCACTCGGCGGCAACGGCGTAGCGCACCGAGCACGAAGCTACTCGCCGGCCGGCTCCCCGAGCTCCCCCGGGGCCCGCCGATCAGCTGGCTGCGGGGATCCGGCGCATGATGAACGGCGAGAAGTGGCCGCGATAGCTGGCCTGCAGATCGGCCCGGCGCCAGTCGGATCCCGTGATCGTGCCGCGGCACGTGGGCGCGCTGCAGCGGCAATCCATGGACCAGGCCTCACCGACTGTCATGACGGCGTAGTCGACGGTGGCCTCCTCGCCCGCTGAGATCGGCCGGCGAGCGGCCAGGGTCAGCTCGTCAACGATCCACAGGTTCGGGTCGCACGAGTGGTTGCCGCGAGCCAGGGGATCCTCATCCGCCGGCACAACGTGGAGGCCATCGTCAATCGCCGCCGCGCTCCCGCATGCCCCCATTAGCCGGCGATGTGCCCCGCCAACTCCGCGTCGGTCAGGACGCGCCCGCCCATCACGGCCACCGGCTGGCCGAGCTCGAGGCGAGCGGTGGCGAACAGCCCGAGGCCCTCGATGGGCGACCGCCGCACCTCCAGCGCGGGCGACACCCACGATCGCTCCGGCACGAACAGCCCTCCCGATGCGGGCTCGAGTGGTGCCACTTCCACCACCGCCTCGAGTCCGAGGGGGCCGTACAGGTGGGGAAAGGTCTCGATCCCACCGCCCGACTCATCCTTGATCTCACTACCCACTAGCGTGACTTTCCGACCTTGGGGGCCGGCAGGGCCCGGAGCGTTGAGCTCTGGGCCCTCTTTCGTATTGGGGAGGCCGACATGAGGTGTGGAACCAGGTGTCGTACCTAAAGAGCTAGGATGGGATAGAAACTCCGCACTCTAGGATGAAGCCAGAGGACTTGGCATGTGGCGGGGAGAGGTGGTATAGTCGTACCTAAGTTGTCTCTGCGACTCGTCACCAAGAGCATCCACGGCCAC
>JAJYPP010000031.1 GCA_021795235.1 bacterium | reverse complement strand
CAGCCCTATGCGTCCAGCTCAACCAGACCGAGACCCGCTATCCCGGCACCGACCTGGTGCTCCGCTACTCCGTCAACCAGCGACCCGAGGTTGCATGAATTTCAGACCCTTGTCAGGAGTCCTGGTCACGGGCGCAACCGCCGCGCTGGTGCTCATGCCCACCTCCAGCGGCGTGCTAGAGCTTCAGGCCTCCGCCGGAGCAGCGGTCGAACTGGTGCCGGCTAGGGTCACTCCAGAGTTGGATGGCTCCCAGCCCGCGCCTTCCACGGCCAGTCCTGCCGCCATCAACGGCATGGCGGTCAACCTCGTGCGGATCCCGCTGGATCCTGGCCAGGATCCAGCTGGCCAGGTGGTTTGCTACGTGGCCGGAGAGCCACTCTTCGGTCAGGACGACACCGACCTGATCGAGCTCCTGGCGGCGCTCACTGTGCGCATGGTGGACCGCGCCAGGCTCACCGACGAGCTCCGCCAGGCCAACGAGGGTTTGGCCCAGGCCAGCGCCGCCAAGACCGACTTCCTGGCCGCCATGAGCCACGAGCTGCGAACTCCCCTGAACGCCGTGATCGGCTTCTCCGAACTTCTGCAGGATCCCGTGGAAGCGAACAACCCCGCGCTCACCCTGGAGTTTGCCGGTCACATCCGCGAGGCAGGCATGCACCTCTTGGATCTGGTCAACGATGTCCTCGACCTGTCCAAGGTGGAGGCGGGACGACTGGACCTGCGACGCGACGAGATGGACCTGGTGCTCATCATCCAGCAGACCGTGGACATGATGCGCCCGATGGCGGATCGCAAGCGGATCACCGTCGAACTGCAGAGCCCGGCGGCGCTGCCGGTCTGGGCGGATGCTGGACGGATGCGCCAGGTGGCCTACAACCTGCTCTCCAACGCCGTCAAATTCACCCCTGAAGCGGGGAGAGTCATGGTGCGGGTGGAGTCCGACACCAGGGGGATCTGCCTCTCGGTGGCGGACACCGGACCGGGCATCGCCGAAGAGGAGCAGGGGCGCATCTTCGAGGCCTTCGTTCAGGGCCAGCTCGGTGGCGCTCAGGAGGAAGGCACGGGACTGGGGCTGGCCCTCACCCGCCGACTGGTCGAACTCCATGGAGGGCGTCTGGAGCTGGATTCCCAACTCGGGCAAGGCAGTGAGTTTCGAGTCCTACTCCCCGCCGCAGCCCCGCATCCTGTGGTGAGCAGCTCGCCTGGAACTCGAAGCGATCTCAGTCCCCGGTGGAACTCACATGGCTGGCGAGTGCTCCTGATCGAAGACGACCCCAATGTCAGTCGGCTGTTGGAAGTCTATCTCGAAGATGCAGGATACCTGGTGAAGGTGTCGGCGAGTGGAGAGGCTGGGCTCGCCGAAGCCGCGGCCGACCGCTTCGATGCCATCCTGCTCGACGTTCTGCTCCCCGGGATGGACGGTTGGCATGTGCTCACCACCCTCAAGTCCCAGCCGGAGACTCGCGAGATTCCGGTTCTCATAGTCTCGGTGGTCGAAGACCGGCAGATGGGGCTCGCGCTGGGCGCCGTGGACTATCTGGTCAAACCTGTCCAGCGCGCCGCCCTGATCGGCTCCATGAGCCACCTGGCGCAGGGGCGGAGCGTCCCCGATCGCGACACCCTGGTGTTGGGCATCGACGACGATCCGGTCGCTCTTCGTCTATATCAAGCCACCCTGGAGGGGATGGGAATCACCGTGGCGTCCGCGGCGGGCGGCGAGGAGGGAATGCGGCTCGCGCGCGAGCTCAGACCGGACTGCATCCTGCTTGACCTCCTGATGCCGGATCTCGACGGCTTCGAGGTTCTCGCCCGGCTGAAGGCCGATCCTGACACCTCGAAGATCCCCGTCATCGTGATCACGGCCGTGCGAATCTCCAATGAGGAGAAGCAGCGACTGAACGGCCAGGTGGTGGCCGTCCTGGAAAAGGGTGATGCGGCGCTGACAGGTCTGGGCAGGTGGCTCAGTCAGGTGGTGGTTCCGTCCCCCACGCCCGAACATGTCTGAGCGCCAGCAGCCGGCGATCCTGGTGGTAGAGGATTCGCCCCGAAACATGGCCCTGATCCGGGCCATTCTGGCCCGCCGCCAGTACCGAGTGGCGCTCGCCGCAACCTTGGCCGAGGCGCGGACCCGAATAGCTGAGGTCACTCCGGACCTCATCCTGCTCGACATCCGGCTGCCTGACGGCAACGGCTTGGACCTCGTCCGGGAACTGAGGTCCGACCCCACCCGTCAAGGGATCAAGGTCCTGGTGGTCAGTGCCAGCGTCCTGCCGGCCGACCGGAGCGCAGTCGTCGCCGCCGGCTGCGACGGCTTCATGGCCAAACCGCTGCACCCTGCCGAACTGCTCGCCGAGATCGAAATGAACCTGGCGGCGCGGTAGTGCATCGGGCCCTCCAGGCTCACTGGCGGCCAGCCACAGCGCTTGGCCGGGAGAACCAAGGGCCACTCGCAGAGGTGGCAGCCGCATGGGATCGGCCCGGGATGTGGCACCCCAAGATCCGTGCCCCTTTGCAACTCCCGCCGGAGCCTGAATACCACCTGAGCCCCAGCGACCGTCCAGCAGCGATCGCAACTGCTTCATCGAGTTCGCCCAAAGCTGGGTGACAAACGCCGCCACAAGAGCACCCATGGAAGGAGCCGAAGCCATATGGCGCAATCAAGTCCCAAGATCCTGATCGCAGACGACGCCCAAGCCAATGTGCGACTACTGGAAACCATCCTGGGCCGCTCCGGCTATACCGAGGTGGTCAGCACTACCAAGCCCAAGGAGGTGCTGACTCTATTCCGGTCAACCCAACCAGATCTGGTCATCCTCGATCTCCACATGCCGCAGTTGGACGGATTCGAGGTGATGGCTCAGGTGCGCGCCGCGGTGCCGCCCATGGAGTTTCTGCCGATTCTGATCATGACGGCCGACACCACCAGTCCCGCTCGGGATAGGGCCCTGAAAGCGGGCGCCAACGATTTCCTCGCCAAGCCTGTCGATGGCACCGAGGTGGTCCTTCGAGTCGGTAACCTGCTCCACACCAGGGCGCTGAACCGCCAGCTGCTCAAGCACACCGTCGATCTCCAGCGCGAGGTTGATCGGGAGCGCGCCCAGCGCCAGCGCTTGGAGGACGAGAGAGAGGCAATCAGAGCGCGTATCCTCACCGTGCTCGACGGCGCCGGCCTGGAGATGCATGTCCAGCCGATCGTCGACCTACGGTCCGGATCGCTGGCGGGGATGGAGGCACTGGCGCGCTTTGGCGCCCCACCTGTGCGCAGCCCTGATCAGTGGTTCGCCGAGGCCGCCGCGGTCGGATTGGGACTGGAATTGGAGCTTGAGGCGGTGCGCCAAGCCTTTGAGAAGCTCCCACGCCTCCCAGCCGAGGCCTTCCTGACAGTCAACGTCTCACCCCAAACGCTGTGCTCCCCGGTCCTCCAGCGTGCCCTCGACGATGTGGCCGCCGAGCGGGTGGTGTTGGAGCTGACCGAGCACGTCAGCGTCGAGGACTACGGCGAGCTCGAGCAGGTAAGGGGAACGCTGCGCGGTCGTGGGGTGCGGATCGCGATCGACGACACCGGGGCCGGCATCTCCAGCCTCCAGCACGTCATCCGCTTGCACCCAGATGTCATCAAGCTGGACCGCTCCATGATCGCCAACCTGGATAGCGATCCGGTCCGGCGAGCCCTGGCCAGAGCCCTGGTGGAGCTGTCCGCCGGGCTGGGCGCGGTGATCGTGGCCGAAGGGGTCGAGACCACCGCCGAGTTGGCCGCGCTTAGAGCCCTCGACGTCCCATACGGCCAGGGCTACTTGCTGGGTAGACCGGCGGCGCTGCCGGACCTGAAGCGGGAGCGTTCCTGGACGGTGGAGAGTGCCCTTGGAGCGTGAGCATCGGCCGGGCCTCGAGGGACGCTCACCGGCACCTGTGATCCAGTCCACTCCAAGCCCGCGACAGGAGCAGGACGTACCCTCCCACCAAGCCGGTGTCGAGCTGCTGCACTCAGCGGCAGCCAGGGCCCAGGGCGGCGTCCGGGAGGCCGACACGGTAGCACGCCGCGGATGCGACGAGTTCGTCCTCTTGCCCGACGGTCAGAGCGAACCGGCAGAGGCGGAGGTGGCCGCTACCAGGATCCAAGATGCCCCGGGCCAGATCCACTGGCTGGGCGATCACGAACCGATGGTCACTGCGGGCGTCGGTATAGTGCTCACATCTGCAGCGACCACCACGCCAGCGACACTGCTCGAGGCGGCCGACTCGGCCATGTACCAGGCGAAGGCCGCCGGTGCGGCTGCTCGCGAGTGTCCTCCGGGCCAGCTGGGGCTGGTGGCTGCAAGCCTGAGCCCAGCGGCCGCAGTGTAGAGGAATCCCAGAAGTGCCCGTGCCAGAGGTCAAGGACTTCTACAAAGATCTGATCGACAATCTCCACGACGGAGTCTACTTCGTCGATCGCGACCGAGTGATCACGTACTGGAACAAGGGGGCCGAGCGGATCACCGGCTATTCCGCCGCCCAAGCGGTCGGCCATCCATGTCAAGGCAATATGCTCAATCACGTCACCGCCAATGGCAAGCCCCTTTGTGGTGACCATTGTCCGCTCGCTCGGGTAATGGCGGACGGGAAAGTACGAGAGGCCGAGATCTTTCTCCACCATGGGGATGGTCACCTGGTGCCGGTACTGGTACGCGCCGCACCCGTGCGCGATGAGCAGGGCACGATCACTGGCGCCGTAGAGACGTTCAGCAACAACACGGGGATGACTTTGGCCCGCCGGCAGCTGGGTGAGTTGCGCCGCCACGGTCTGGAGGACCCAGTCACGGGCATCGGCAACCGGCTGCACCTAGAGGCCAAGCTGCGGGCAGCGCTAGCGGAACGCAGCCGAGGAAATGATGCGGCGGGGCTACTGTTCCTGGACCTTGACCACTTCAAACTGTGCAATGACACTTTTGGACACCAGGTCGGAGATCAGGTTCTGCGCATGGTCGCCAGCACGCTGCGAAACACCGTACGCGCAACTGATACGGTTGGGCGCTGGGCAGGCGATGAATTCATTTGCCTCGTATACGGCCTCCCCGATGACGGCGCGATAACCAAGATGGCCGAGCACGTGCGTATCATGGTCGAATGTTCGCATCTTGAGGTCGACAGTGGCAGGCTGTCCACCACGGCGTCGATTGGCGCCACCCGCTTGCGCCCCGATGATACCTCCGAATCTTTCGTTGGCCGGGCCGACCGCCTGATGTATCAGAGCAAGGCTCGGGGCTCAAATCGGGTGACCATGGGCTAGGCACCTGACCAGAGTCGGCACCGGAACATGGGAGGAGAGCGTTGGCGGCGGACCGCAGGGCACCACCGCATCACTGGGAGTTCCGGGCTCGCTTTCGCAGAGGCGCCTTCGGATGGCGGTCACAGCCCGCCATCCTGCGCATCCGGGAAGCGGTCAGCGAGATCCGCCGGGTGGCCCGGCGCGAGCCTGTCCTCGCCGCAGAGGGCTCGGTTCTGCTGCTGGAGAAGCTCTCCCCGGCGCTGGAGCGGGTGGACAGCTCATCGGGATCGATCGGGATCGCGGTCGATCACGCGATCGAGGCTCTGGTGCCCCTGATTTCCCGCGCCCCGGCCACAGCGCCGCTGCGCTCCGAGTGGCTGGAACGGCTGTGGGACGCCTACCAAGACGATCTCATCCCATACATCGAGAGTCTCGGCGAGCGCTGGGGCGAGCTGTGTGCCTCCGCCGAGTTGGCATCCTCGTGGGCTGACGAGCTGCTGGGAACGGTCCGGATGGCGCTGAGTCCAGACCCCAGCCTCCGGGGCCACTTCTGTGGTATCTCGGCATGCCTGAGCTCCCTCTACACCGCCGGCCGCTATCAGGAGATGGTCGACATCCTTGAGATGGAGACGTTCTGGCACTACCGCAAGTGGGCGGTGCTGGCCCTGGCCGCTCTGGGACGCAAGGACGACGCGATTCAGCTGGCAGAGGCCTGTCGCGGT
This sequence comes from bacterium, assembly GCA_021795235.1. Taxonomy (GTDB): domain Bacteria; phylum Chloroflexota; class Dormibacteria; order Aeolococcales; family Bog-877; genus AG-12. Next base: position 30,757 of record JAJYPP010000031.1, on the reverse strand, counting down.
CCCTGGACAAATGACGGGGAGGTGAACCGCATGCTCGAGGAGATCCTGATCTCGTCAGGGTGACCGAGGAGGCCTACCACCGCTACGGCCTTCGGACCCACCGAAGCTCCACCTATGTCGCCACCTTTCGGGTGGTGGCCAGGAAGTACCCGGAGAAGTCTCCGCAGCAGGTGCTGGCCGACCTTGTCGAGCAGACACCAGGTGAGGAGGCAAGTGGTTCGCCGCCGCCAAGGAGGCGGGCCTGCCGGCCGAGGCACTCGCCCTGGCCCGAAGGTCTCCCTGCGAGCCGCGCACCCTCACCCGGGCGGCTAAGCAGGTGGCCAATAGTTTTGTCAGCTTGGCTGGGGGGCAACGCTCACTGCGAGGTGGCCGTGCCCTGCCCAAGCGTGGTGCCACACGGATATCCACCGCACACATCTGTTCCGTTTCGGCTATACTGAATGCATGTGCCCAGCGCCGCCATCGTCACCAACTCACTGCGGTGATGGATGCCATCGTCTTACTGCTTCGCATTTCCCGGGCGCTGCCTGGGGCTCAGAAGCTGCCAGGCTCGTCCTGGCCCAGATCCCAGGGCTTCAAGTAGCCCTGGCCGAGTCAAGTGCTGCTCCGCCAGAACGTCTCCGCAGACGTCGCGACGGGAGGGTACAGGCCAGTGCCAGATGGCGCCGGGCTGCTCGGCAAAGTGCCGGGTCTGCACCGCCGACCACTCCGGATGAGCTCCCAACGGCACTCGCCCGAGGGGACCACGCCGGCGCATCGGTGGTGCGTGCCGGACCTGACCAGCGTCTTGCCCAAGGACAAGACTTATGGCCAGGTGCTTAGGCAGTGGCTCGCTGAGAGTCCCGAGGCGGCCGAGGAGGCGGCCGTGCTCGCACTCACCTGGCTGGCCCGGGGCCACGGATGGGAGGTCACCGCCGACGACGCCCTGGCGGCATACTCCACCGCCCTCGCCGCCGCCGACCGCAGAGGGACAGTGGCAGAGTTGCGGGAATCGGTCCGATCGCTCTTTGCCCAAGAGGCAGCGGGCAGTTGGCTGAGGTCCGTCCTGGCCCGGGAGCTGGACCGGTGATCGAGCGCCCCTTCATCCACGTGGGCGGCTGCCGCCAGGCTGGCAAGACCACGCTGGTCGAGGCAGTGCTGCTTCGCTCCCATGAGCTCGTGCTGGTGGCCCGATGCGTCGGTGCCCCAGGCCGTCGCCGCCACGAGTCATCCCCGCCGCGAGATCATGAGCTGAAGCGCTACCGGGAAGCCGGGGCGACTGACGTGGCGCGCTTCTCCTTCAGGCCCGGTCCCGGGGCGCTCGAGGACTTCTTCGACTCGGAGCTGATGAGCAACTTCTCCGACGCTGTCATCCTCGAGGGCGACAATCCGGTCGGCACCTGCGACCTCGAGGTCTTTGTGGCACCGGCGCCCCAGCGTGGCCAGTCGCTCTTCGTCCGGCGTGCCGATGACGCCGCGGCCGCCGACCGGAGACAGTTGGATCGCTGGGTCTCGCTTCTGCAACAACCTGACGGCATGGCTCAGTGGGTGGAGGAGACCCTGGGCCTCCCCATCGATGGCGTTCTGAGTCGGAACCCCGCGCAGATGGAGAAGATGAGAGCAGCCTTCCTCGTCAACCTCGAGCAGGTCCGGGCCAAGCCAACCTCCGCGCCTCGCACGAAGTGGGCAGTGCGGGAGGGGGTCCGGGGAATCGAGCACGCGGGCCTGGTGATCGTCAACGTGCATGCTGCGGAGGAGCGGAGCCGAGCGGAACAGATGGTGGCTGAGCTGGTGCGCTTGCGAAAAGACCCGGAGCTGTTCAATGACATCCTCGGCTGGCGTGGCCGGCGCACCCCGATAACCGTGGTCGCCGCAGACCTGCTCGACCCGAGCGACCCCGGGCGCAAGAAGGCCCTGGCCCGCATCGCTCGCGCCTTGGGCTCCCGCATGAGGTTGTGAGGCACGAGGGCTTAGGACGGGCAACTCCAGGCTGCCGTCGGCGCCGACGCGGCCGAGCCCCCAGCCTGGTCTGACCGCGAGGCAGGCACTTGGCGCAGGGCCAGGATGGGGTCGGCGATGAGTCCCGCGAGCCCGCCTGCGTCCCGGGTTCCATCGGAAGCGCCCCGGCGCCTGGCTCCTCATCGATTCCAGCACCCGTCCTGCCTGGCGGATTGGAGGTCGGGCTGGGAAGCCCACAGCCCCCTCGGTTCAGGCGGCGCGCCCGCTGCGCGGACGAAGCACTGCGAGCAGGTCTCCGGACTCCAGGATCAGGTGGTCGCGACCGTCCAGCTTGATTTCGGTCCCTGAGTACTTGGGAAAGAGGACCAGATCTCCCGGATGGACCTTGATCGCCTCCTCGTCGTCCCCCACCGCCACCACCTCGCCGCGCTGGGGCTTCTCCTTGGCGGTGTCGGGCAGGACCAGCCCGCTGGCGGTCACGCTCTCCTCCTCCACAAGTCGCAACAGCACCCGGCTTCCCAACGGTGCAACCTCTGGCTCTTCAGTCATCGCGCCTCCTTCGGAGATCACTCCTCTCTCTTCAGCTGGCCCCTCGGCCACATCGCTCAGTTCAGACCCAAGAGCCGGTCGATGGTCCGCTGGTCGAAGCCCACCACCGGCCTTCCGTCGATCTCCACCACCGGGACCCCCATCTGCCCGGTCCGGCGCACCAGGTCCCGGGCCGCCGCGGCATCGCGGGAGACGTCAACCTCCCGGTAGGGGACCTTCTGCTGGCGCAGGTACTGCTTGGCCCGGCTGCACCAGGGGCAGGTTGGGGTGGTGAAGACGAGGACCCGGTGGGAGCGGGTTGAGGTCTGGGGCATCTCATGAACCTCCTGGGGTGGTCGCTGAGCCCACCATGGGGCCAACCAAGATTGGCCCGCGGCTCCCCACAATGGCTTCGATGATGTCGCAGGCATCGGTTATGCGAGGCTCGGTCAGCCGGTAGAGCACGGTCGTCCCGTGCCGGCGGCTGCTGACCAAGAGGGCCGAGCGGAGCACCGAGAGATGCTGGCTGGCATTGGCCAGGGTGATCCCCAGCAGCTCGGCCAGCTGGCCCACCGAAAGCTCCTGCTCCCGCAGGGCGTCGAGGAGCATCAGCCGCTTGGGGTCGGTGAGCACCTTGCAGATTTCGGCGTGCCGACGGTAGGCCGCCTGGCCATCGGCGCTGAGATCTGGCCGGGTCCTGATCGCTGAATCCTGCACATCCTGAGTGTAGCCTAACTTCGTTGGTTGCGCAACCAACGAACTATGGCGACCGGCTCCCCACCTCCCGCCCGCTGCGCTGCCAACAGGTCAAGGCAGCACGCGCACGGACCGGGCGGGACGTGGGGCGAGCGAAGCTGAGAGCAGAGTGGGCGAAGATCTGGCTGCCTGTGGCTGGGGCTGACCTGGGTGGCCCGAGCCGGACGGCGACTGGGTTCGGGGCTGACGGGGCTGACCGCTGCGATGGTGCGCTCTTGAGGCGCCGGACTCCCGGCCCGGGTCGCTTCGGGGCCGACGTCTCACTGCTGGTCGCCGGCTGCTCCCGCTCCACCACCCGGCCTCTCCGCAGGGGCCGCGCCACCACCTGGCGCTCCCGGCCAGAGCTCCTGCTCCGCCGCTTCGATGCTGGCGTCGAGGGAACTGCGTGCGGCCAGGGCCGGATGATCCAGCGCTGGCCATGCAGCCCCTCGCGCCAATCCACTGCGGGGCCCACCCACGCCTCGGGTGCTGGCGGCAGGCCCGCTCCGGCAACATGTTACTTTCCCATCAGCAGATCCAATTGCGGAGGCGAGCACTGGGCCATGGACCACAACGCCGCGATCATCACCGAGTTCAGAACCAACCAGGGCCGGGTGGGGGGGAACTTCGCGGGTGCCCCCCTCCTGCTGCTGCACACCACCGGCGCGCGCAGCGGCCAGGAGCGAATTCACCCGATGATGTACCTCGACCTGGGAGACCGGCGCTTCGTCTTCGCTTCCAAAGCGGGCGCGGACACCAACCCCGACTGGTACCACAATCTGATTGCCAATCCCGCTGTCACAGTCGAGGTCGGCACCGAGACCTACCCGGGGACCGCCCGGCCCGTCCAGGGGCCGGAGCGGGATCGGATCTACCAGGAGCAGGCGTCGCGTTACCCCGGCTTTGGCGAGTACCAGGAGAAGACCAGTCGTTCGATCCCGGTGGTCGAGCTGATTCGCGCCAGCTGACCTGGGGGAGCGCCAGCCTCCGTCGGCGGCCAGCCCAGTCGGATCCGCTCCGATGTCTGGGGGCGCGGAGTGCTCGTGGCCTGCCCACGGCAAGCAGGTGCCAGCATCTGCTCGAACCAGAACCGCAGGCGACGTTCAACCTGCGCAAGCGCTGGCCGAAGTGGGTCCTGTCGTTCGCGGACGGCGCGGTCCCCCACCTCAATGCGCGAGAATGCCTTGCATATGGAGCGCCTGGACCGCAAGCAATTCTTCGCCAAACTGGCTCCCCTCGACCGGGACCAGGTGGGCATGGTCCTCTGGAACCTCTACTGGCGGGGCACCAAAGACGTGCGCCAGCGCATCGAGTCCCAGCTCGACCCAGAGCAGGCGAGGAGGTCGCGAGCCGCTCTGGAGAGCGCCCCAGATCCGCAGGAGACGCTCGACGAGGTCGGTGAGTTCGTTACCCTGGCCCGCTCCGGTGCCTACATGGGTGGCGACCGCCGGGTCAAGCCGAGCGAGCGCACCCGCTGGCGCTTCACCTTCCGGCGCCTTATCAAGGACTGCGAGGTTGCGCTGGCAGATCCCGACCCCACCCCGGGGGCACGGGCAATGGAGCTGTTGGTGGACCTCGCCCACGACACCAAGGGCACCTACTACTTCCGTTCGGAGGATCCCATCGAAGCCGCTCGCATCGTGATTTCCGATGAGGTGGAGGTCCTGTGGTCGAAGCTGCGGTCCCAAATGGACTTCGACTCCTTCGCGCGTCGCTCCTCTCGCCAGCTGGTGCGATGGGAGTCGGAGTTCGGCTGGACCCGCACCGGGTTCGGGGCGGTCGCCGAGAAGGAGAGGACCCTGGCCCAGGTGCTCAAGCCCCTCTTGCCCACCAGGGATGCCTGGCTCACCTTCGCCGATCGGTACCTGGAAGCCCTCGACGCCTTGGCCAGCGCTGCCCCCAGACAACGGCATGACGGCTGGCGGCGCGATTTCGATCTCCAAGAGCGCGCCCGGAACCTCGGCGAGTGGCACTCCATGCTCCTGGAGCATCTATTCGGCGGGGACGGTGAGGATCGCCTGGACCGGCTGGTCGGCCACGCCGCGCTGCGGGGACCGGAGGTGACCTTCGTCGCGGCTCGGCTCGCCCAACGCAGAGGGGATCTGCCCACGGCGCGCCGAATGGCAACCGAGATGGTCCAGCAGCAGCCGGGCAACCGTGACTTCCTGGCCTTCGCCCAAGAGCTCGGAGCCCCCCTTCCGGAAAGCTCCCGACGCTGACGGCCCGGCCCGAGAGCAGCGCACCGCGCCGGCCCCGGTCGCTGCAGGCGCCACCGTGTCTGCTAATCTAACGATCGTGCGATCATTACCCCCTCGGTCGGTCGGGCCCTCAGACCTGGAACGGTCCCTGTATGAGCAGTTCGCCCGGGTGGGCATGGCCCTGGCCAGTCCCGGAAGGGTGGCGCTGGTCGACCTGCTGTGCCAGGGCGAGCGCGGCGTCGACGCTCTCGCCCTGGCGGCGGGAATGAGCCTTAAGAACGCCTCGGCCCAGTTGCGGGAGCTCCGCCTGGCCGGCCTGGTGGAGTCCCGCCGCGAGGGGACGCGGGTCTACTACCGAGTGGCGGAGGAGGCCGTCTGCGCCTTCTTCTCCGACTTCCGGAACCTGGCTCGGCGCCGTCTGGCCGAGGTCGACCGCCTGGTGCGCGACTCGCTGGTTGCGGTGGACGATCTCGAGCCTGTTCGGCGGGCTGAACTCCTGGGGCGGCTGGCCAGCGGCGAGGTGGTGGTGTTCGATGTCCGGCCTCGCGAGGAGTACGAAGCCGGTCACGTTCCGGGTGCCCGCTCGGTGCCGCTCGAAGAGCTCGACGCTCGTCTGGCTGGCATCCCCCGGAACGTGGAGATCGTCGCCTACTGCCGCGGACCCTACTGCGTGCTCGCGCCCCAGGCGGTCGCGGTCTGCCGTACGAGGGGACTGGTCGCCAGGCGCTTGGAGGATGGCTTCCCGGAGTGGCGCCTGGCGGGGCTGCCCGTCGCCACCGGCTCGGAGGCGGCCGCGTGACCCGCGTCCTGGTGATCCTCAACGATCCCCCCTACGGTACCGAGCGGTCCTGGAATGGGCTGCGCCTCGCGGGAGCGCTGGCCCGGCGCGACGGCGTGGAGGTGCGGGTGTTCTGCTTCGGAGACGCGGTGGGGTGCGCGGTGGCTGGTCAGAAAGTCCCGGATGGGTACTACCACCTCGACCGCATGGTGGCGGCGGTGATCCATCACGGCGGTCAGGTCGGCTGCTGCGGCACGTGCATGGATGCGCGAGCCGTGAGGGAGGACGGGCTGGTCGAAGGGGCGCAACGAGCGACGCTTGAGGAGGCGTCGGAGTGGACCCTGTGGGCTGACAAGGTGGTGAGCTTTTGACCAGGCCGGCCACGGCCGCCACCGCACCGCCATCAGCCTCGCCACGCCACCTGGAGGAGCGGCTGTGGCCGTGAGGGTGGTGATCGTCGGCGGCTCCTTCGGCGGCCTCACGACCGCCTATGAGCTGCGGCATCGCCTGGGGCCGGACCGTCTGGCCATCACCCTGATTGCCCGGGATCCGCGTTTCACCTTCGTGCCCTCACTGACCTGGGTGGCGATGGGCTCTCGGTCGGTGGAGCAGATCTCCTTCGACCTGGCCGAGCCGTTGGCCGCCCGGCACGTCACCTTCGCCAGGGAGATCGTCACCGGTATCGAGACCGAACGCCACGTGGTGGTCACTGAGCAGGGTGAGCATCCCTACGATTTTCTGGTGCTCGCGACCGGCCACCGCAGCGCGAATGAGGCGGTGCCGGGCCTCGGTCCCGGGGACGGGCCGGGGCACTCCCCCATGTCCGTCCCGGAAGCGCAGGAATTGCGGTCCGCCGTCCGGACCTTGCTGGGACAGCCCGGACCGGTGGTGGTGGGAGCCGCCCCGGGGGCGAGTTGCATCGGGCCCGCCTACGAGCTCGCCTTCGAGCTCGACCACCTGCTCCGGCGGCGCAAGCTGCGTCACCTGGTCCCGATCAGCTTCGTGACCCCCGAGCCGTTCCTGGGCCACATGGGGATGGGAGGAGCGGGCAAGATCCGCCAGCTCCTCGAGGGAGCGTTCGAGGAGCGCGACATCACCTACCGGACCTCTGCGGCGGTGACCGAGATCACGGACAGCGCCGTCGCGCTCGCCGGGCCCCATCTCCTGCCCTCGGTCCTCTCCATCATCATCCCGCCACTAGCGGGCGTGCCGGCGGTGGCAGGCAGCGCCGGTCTGGCCAACCCCAAGGGCTTCATCCCCGTCGACTCCCACTACCGTCATCCCCGCTTCGACAGCGTCTACGCCGTCGGGGTGGCAATTGCGCTCCCTCCGGTGGACGAGACGGCGGTGCCCGTCAACTTCCCCAAGACCGGCCATATGACAGAGCAGATGGCGACGATAGCGGCGCGGGACATCGCGGCCCGCATCGACGGACACGAGGGAGCCGTCGCCGAACTCTCTGCCCGCTGCGTACTGGACATGGGCGATCGCGGGGTCTACATGTCGGTCGACCCGGTGCGTCCGCCCCGCAACCGGATCCCGCGGGTGTCGCAGGGACACCAGTGGCTGCTCATGAAGCACCTCTTTGAGCGCACCTACCTCTGGCACGCGCGGCGCGGACGCCGGGTTCCCACGACCCTCGGCTGGTAGCGCCGTGGCGCCCGCCGACCCCGCGCTGCCCAAGGTCAGGGAAGTGCTGGCGGTCTGCGCCCATCCCGACGACGAGTCGTTCGGCCTGGGAGGGGTGCTCCGATGCTTCGTCAACCAGGGGACCCGCGTCAGCGTGGTGTGCCTGACCCACGGCGAGGCGTCCACTCTGGGCCCGACTCGCCGCCCACTGGCGGAGGTGCGCACCGAGGAGCTGGCGGCCGCCGCCAGGGCCATCGGGGCCGCGACGGTGCGCCTGCATGACTTCCCGGACGGTAATCTCGCCGGCATCCCCCTCGAGACCCTGACCGCGAGGGTCGATGCCGAGGTGAGGAGCCCTGCGCTGCTGCTCGCCTTTGATGAGGGCGGAGTGACCGGCCATCCCGATCACATTCGGGCCACCCAGGCGGCCCTGGCCGTCGGCGGGATCCGCCGGCTGCCCGTGCTGGGTTGGGCACTTCCCCAGCAGGTCGCCGCTCAGCTCAACTCCGAGCTCGGCACCAGCTTTGTTGGCCGGAGCCCTGAGGAGCTCGAATTCGCCGTGGCGGTCGACCGAGAACGCCAGCGGCTGGCGATCGGCTGCCACGCGAGCCAGTCGGGGGACAACGCCGCCCTGTGGCGACGGCTTCAGCTTCTGGGGCCGACCGAGTACCTCCGATGGCTGCTGCCGCTACGGGCGGACGGCACGGGCTGAGGGCGCCGGCAGAGCTGTAACCGCCGGGGCCGAACCTACTGGATGTTCGCTGCGGCTGAGGAGTTGGCCGGTGGGGAGGGGCTTCCCCGTCGGGCACGGTGGGGCGTCACGCGCGACGACCCGCCGTGCCCGCCAGATGAAGAACCCGCTGGTCAGCGGGAGAGCACCGCGGTCCCGGGTGCCTGCCTCACCTGCGCCACCAGCTCATCCTCGACTGCCTTGGCCGTCAGGCGCAAGAAGGATCTGACCAGCGCCTGGGAGAGTAGCTCCATCTGGGTCTGCGAGTCGGAGCGGTCCGCGGGCGCCACGGGAGGTCTGAAACGACCCTGGATGCGCAGCTCGGTCCGCTCTCCGTCGAGGGCCCGGAGCTGCAGGTGAGCCTCGCCATGCGAAGGAAGGCCGTCCACGGTCGTACCCTCCCATGAGAGCGGCACCTCCACTCCGTCGGTGCCGGTGACACACTGGGTCCCGACAGCCGCGATCACCTGGCCTGCGGACCATGTCGGCCAGTCAGGATGCAGCCTCAGTCGGAGCGCGTCGACCTCGGTGCAGGCGGCCTGGAGCAGCCGGCTCATCCGACCCTGCTGCCCCAGGCCGCGCAGCAGTCCCTCGAGCCCCTCCTCCACCTGCACCAAGTCATCAATCTCCATCTCGAGTGGGGCCTGGCGGTGGGAGTCCGGGGGAGCCTGCAGCAGGCCCAGCTCCAATGCTCGATCGCGTTCGGCCAGATCCGCCAGCGTGGTGGCCGCTAGCACCTCGCGCAACGCCCCGGTGGCCGCCTGCCAGGTCTCATGTAGAGGGCACACCGCCTGCCACCGGCAGGGACCGTCTCCCAGGGCGCACCGCTCGGCGCGCAGGGGCCCCTCACCCGCCTCCACCACTTCCAACACGCTTACGGTGTCGGGAGCGCGGCTCAGCCGGTACCCCCCCTCCTTGCCCGCCCGAGAGACCGCCAGACCGGCCCGCACCAGCTCCGCCAGGATCTGCGACGCGAAGGTCTGCGGGACCCCCATCTCGGCCACGACCTCGCGGATCTTCCGCGACTCGCCGACGCCAAACGCTCTGGCCAAGCACAGCGCCGACCGGACCACGTAGTCGCCTCGCTTCGAGAGGGTCATATTCACGCGGCCAAGTATAGCTAACCGCTTGACGTTGCGGGGATTACTTAGGTACAATCACCCATAACCTCTAGTCATCCGGTATACGTTGGGAGTACAAGTCATGGCAGGGACCACGACGGCCAGCCCGGAGGCGCCACAGCGGGACCCGGTCAAGGTGGCCATCCGACTCCGGGCGGTCGAGAGCCACGCCGCTCAAGACCACTTCACCACCAGCGATCCCCCCGCAGGTTGGGACATCGCCAAGTATCCCCGGGTGGCCCGAATCCTCCGCAACCGCCGGTTTCAGTTCGCCCTGATCCTCCCCAACCAGATCATCTTCTGGCTGGTCATCACCCTTGGGCTGGCCGGTACCGTGATCCCGGGTCTCAACTTCGGGACCGCGATCACGTGGTACCTGTGGTTCTGCCTGGTGTTCGTAATGATGGTCGCGGTCGGGCGGGCCTGGTGCGTGATGTGTCCATTTGGCGGTTTCGCCGAATGGGTCCAGCGGCGGACCTTCTGGAACCGGACCCAAAAGAGCCTCGGGCTGGGGCTCAAGGTCCCCGAGCCGATCGCCCGCTATGGCTTCTTGTGGTCGATCGCCACGTTCGTCGGCCTGACATATGTGGAGGAGTACTTCAACATCGCGCTCCCCGGGGTCCCCAGCGCCACGTCCTGGATGGTGCTCGGGATCGTCACCAGCGCTCTGGTCTTCTTCCTGGTCTTCGAGCGCAGGAGCTTCTGCCGCTACTTCTGCCCATTGTCCGCACTCATCGGCACGGTCGGGGCGGCCGGCTCGGTGGCTGGCTTCCGGACTCGTGACCGCCAGGTCTGCCTCAGCTGCAAGACCAAGGACTGCATGCGCGGCGGCACCAGCGGCTACAGCTGTCCCTGGTACACCTGGCCCGGGAGCGCCGACTCCAACCTCGCCTGCGGGCTCTGCAGCGAGTGCTACAAGGGGTGCCCCGAGGGCAACATCGGCCTGTTCCTGCAGCGTCCGCTGACCTCTGTGATCGCCCCGCTCCGCCGCCGCGCCGACATCGCCTGGGGCATCGTCATCCTCTGGGGCCTGGTCTTGTTCCAGCAGGTGAACGCGTTCGCGCCCTACGCCGCTGTGGACAGCTGGCTGAACAGCCACATGCACTACCCGGGATACCCCAACCCGGTCGACTACTTCGGCGTCATCGCCGTCGTCGCCCTGGCGGTCGCCGGGGTCGCCTGGGTCGCCGCCAACAAGCTGGTGAGCCCCGCACGGGTGCCAGCCACCGCGGGCCGCGGCTTCCTGGAGCGGAGCAGCAAGTTCAGGGCCTTCTTCCTGCCCATGACGTACGGTCTCATCCCGGTGGTGGGTGCAGACTTCTTCGCCCGCCAGCTGCCCAAGCTCTTCAAGCACGTAGCCCGCCTCATACCCGCCATCGGCAATCCCTTCGGGCTGGGCTCCACCCACTCGCCGCTCTACAACGTGCGGCTGCTCACCAATCCCCAGATCGTGGGCGTGCAGATCGGGGTGATCGCGATCGGGACCCTGGCGGCCGCATGGACCAGCTGGAAGATCGCCAACCGCGATCTGGGGCCGATCTCAACCCATCCCCGGGTCGCCCGCCTGGTAGCGGTGGGACTGGCGGTGGCGTGCGGCCTGGCCGCGGGCACCATGTACCTGTTCATGAACGCGGCGTCCTAGGAGATCACCATGAGCGTCATCGCGCCACCTCTCCCAGCGGCTGTAGCGCCTCACGTCACCGTCCTCATCGATCGCTGCGCCGGCTGCCAGGAGTGCATCGTGCGCTGCCCCACCGGCGCCCTTACCCTGGACAGTGCCAGCTGGACCGCGCTGGCCGACGACCTGGTCTGCGTAGGCTGCCGCCAGTGCGTGCGGACCTGCCCGTTCTCGGCGATCACGGTGACCGGACCCATGGTCAGCCCCACCAGAGTTGAGGCTCAGACCGTGAGACCGGCCAGCCTCCTCGGCGACCACACCGAGACCCGCCGCGGCCTGGGGACGTGGGCCGACGCCCTCGTCGAGGCGGCCCGGTGCCTCGACTGCCCGGACCCGACCTGCGTGCGCGGCTGCCCCACCCACAACGACATTCCTGGATTCATATCCGCGCTCTCCACCGGGGATCTGGATGGGGCCCACCGGGTCCTGCGCCGGACCAGCATCCTGCCCGATGTGTGCTCCCGGGTCTGCGATCAGGCGGTCCAGTGTGAGGGTTCCTGCAGCTGGTCGCTGGCGGGCGGAACCCCAGTCGCGATCGGAGCGTTGGAACGGTTCGTCACTGAAAATGCCCCTGCTCCCCCACTCACTCGCAGCTCGGATCGCGGGGAGGGATTGGATGTTGCGGTGGTGGGATCAGGGCCAGCGGGGGCGGCTGCCGCCTGGGCTCTGGCTGAGGCTGGAGCCCAGGCCACCGTGTTCGAGAAGGACCACGCCCCGGGAGGTCTGCTGCGATGGGGAATCCCGGACTTCACGCTGCCCGCCGCCGTGGCACAGCGTCCCTGGGATGAGCTGGCCGCGGCCGGGGTCAAGCTGCGCTGCAACAGCGAGGTCGGCGCGGGGGACGTCGCCGACCTGCTGGCCTCCCACGACGCCGTCATCATCGCCAACGGCGCGGGACTCCCGCTCATGCCACCAGTCCCCGGCACAGACCTCCAAGGGGTCTGGGACGCCACGCGCTTCCTAACTCTGGCCAGCACGGCTCTCTCCGGGGGAGGCCGGTTCCTGTCGGTGGAGTCGGACCAGGCTGCGATCGAGCCGGGTAGGGAGATGACCGTGCTGGTCCTCGGAGGCGGTAACACGGCCATGGACGTGGCCCGGACGGCTCGACGGCTGAACATGCACCCGGTCTGCGTCGACTGGATGGACCGTCGCTTTGCCCCCGTCCGGCCCGACGAGCTCGAGGAGGCGGAGGCAGAGGGTGTGGAGGTCCGCTTCACCACCACACTGGAGCGATTGGAGGGCAGTGAAGGTAGGGTGACCACCGCCTGGCTGCGCCGCACCGAACAGACTCGGGGCGACCGCAGGCCACGGGTTCTTGAGGGAGCCGCCGACCCCATGGCCGTCGACCTGGTGGTGCTGGCCATGGGCTACCGGATCGATCCCGCTCTAGCCCAGGACTGGCCCAGCTCCCCTGTCGCCAAGGTGGTGCCCGACTTGGTCGACCGCCAATGGCTGGGAAGCGGTTTGTTTGCCAATCCCAGTCCGGAGTTCGCCCGACATCAGCCGGTGGGCCGGCTGGCCGTCGCCCGGGAGTCGACCAGGCAGATCGCCGCGCTCCCTCGGGCGGATCGAGTCTGGGTGGTCGGCGACGCCCTGATCGGGCCCTCGACCGTGGTGGAGGCGATGGCCCAGGGCCGGGAGGCCGCTCTGGCCGTGCTCGACCGCTTTCCACTGCGCCCTGGCCGCTCCGCCCGCCCGGGTCCTAAGCGGGTGCTGGTCGCCTACGAGAGCCGCGGCGGCCGGACCGCCAGGCTGGCCGCCCTGGTGGCCGCCCAGCTGGCCGCCCCTGGCAGAGAGGTACGGAGTCTCCCCGTGGCAAAGGTCGGCGTTCGCGAACTGGCCAGCGCGGACCTCCTGGTAGTCGGCACATGGGTGGAAGGGGCGGTGGTGGCGGGTGTAGGCCCAGCTCCCATCAGCCGCACCTGGCTCCGGCAGCTACCAAGGCTGGGGGGGCTGCCCACGGCCATCTTCTGCACCTATGGGGTGGCGCCGAAGGGTACGCTACCGCAGATGACGCAGGAGTTGGAGCGGTGTGGGGCCAGGGTCGTGGCCAAGCAGGCCTTCCGAGCCCACGCATCTGCCGCGGGCACCAACCGGCTCGCCAAGCACTTTGCGGAGACGATTGCTGAGAGTCTCGCGGTCGCGGCACCGATTGCAGTTGGCCAGTAGGGGAAGCGTGAGGCGCAGCAGCGACGCCCGCCCGGCGCTCGGCTCCCGCGCCGGGCGCGGCCGAGCGCGCCCTCCTGCGGCTGAGAAGAGTCCGGCGTCCGCCCGACATCGCTACTCCAGCACCCCGGCTTGAAGGGCCACCCACCCATGGGAAAGGGAGCCGCCCCGGCCAATCCACCGCCACCTGAGGAAGCGAGCAGCCTCGGAGACCCACTGGGGGGAGAGCGGTCCGGCGCTCCCGCTGACGGCGCCCAGCCGGTCTCCCCCCAACGGCCGGCCCACAGCGGGGACTGGCTGGGGGCAGCCCTCCACAGCCGAGGGGTGCGGACCGTGTTCACCCTTCCCGGGGGTCAGATCCTCCCGCTGCTCGACGGCTTGAGACGCGCGGGCGTCGACTGCGTGGACGTCCATCACGAGGGGGCGGCCGCCCAGATGGCCGTGGGGTGGACCATGGCCACCGGTCGTCCCGGGGTGGCGGTGGTGACCGCCGGCGCCGGCTTCACCAACGCACTGTCGGGTCTGGCCGACGGAGTGCTGGGACGCCAGCCGCTTCGGCTCATCGCCGGTCGCACTGATCGGGCTCGGCAGGGACGGGGAGCCGTTCAGGATCTCGACCAACTGCCGGTGGCTCGGGCCCTGGGTAGCGGGGTCAGTTCGTTGCCCCCAGCGCCCGAAGCCGCCGTCGCCGACCTGCTCGCGCTATGGGACTCTCTGGATGCCGCTCCGCCGCGCGCCCACTATGTGGAAGTCACTGCGGACACGGCCTGGGCCCGGGTGCCGTCGCCGGCCGCCCCGGTCACACCGGCACCCCGAAAGCGCCGGGCCGCTCCATCTGCCGAATCCATCGCCGAGGCCCAGCGGCTTCTGGCCGCCGCTCAGCAGCCGCTGGTGCTGTGTGGAAGCGGAGCCTTCTGGTCGGGGGCAGGAATCGCCTTGCGCCGCTTCGTGGAACGGACCGGAATCCCGGCGATCACGACCAGTGCGGCCCGCGGGCTGCTCACCGACCGCCACCAGCTGGCTCTGGGCGGCTTGTTCCACGGCGCCCTCGCCCTGCCCATGGCCGACTGCGTCCTGGTGGTCGGCACCCGCTTCGACGGCAATCTCCTCTTCGGCGCCGAGCCGCTCTTCCCGGCCGAGCAACGGCTCGTGCTCGTTGACCGGGATCCTGCCGCCGCGACCGGCGGTCGCCGCCCGGACCATTTCGTCGAAGGCGACGCGGCGATGGCCCTGGACCGCCTGTCCCGCGGCTGGGGAGGTGGGCAGATGTCCGACGAGTGGCCGAAGCGAGCCCAGACCGCAGTCGCCGCGAGCCAGGAGATGTGGGGCGTCCAGGCCGACGGGCATCCTGCGCGGGAGGGACTCGTCCACCCCGCCTCCCTGGCGCGCACGGTCCAAACCGTGTTGGGACATCGACGCCTCACCGTCGTCGTCGACGGTGGGGACATCCTCACCTGGTCGCTCCCGTTCCTGGAGGCCAGGCTACCCGGGAGTCTCCTCACCACCAGCACGACCCTCGGCACCGTCGGGGTGGGACTGCCCTATGCGATAGCCGCAGCGCTTGCCCACCCGGACCGGCTCACGGTCCTGATCACCGGAGACGGGTCGCTGGGACTGGCCGCGATGGAGCTCGCCACCGCCGTGCGCCACGGGGTCCGGCTCTTGGTGTTGGTCTCCAACAACGGCAGCTGGGGCGATGTTCGCCACTACCAGCTGGCGCGCCTGGGCCCCCAGGGGGTGGTGGCCAGCATCTTTGGAGACATCCGGTTCGACCAGCTGGCGGCGGCGCTGGGGGCCACCGGAGTGCGGGTCACCGACGAAGCCGGTCTGCTCCAGGCCGTGCGGAGGGGCGCGCAGAGCTCGGGCGTGACCGTAGTCGACGTGGCCACCGACCCGGATGTCGAGAACTGGCTCATGGAGGCCATGGGCACGCTGGGGATCATGTGAGCTGGCCGCCGTCCTCCGCCTGACCGATCGACCGGAGGACGCGTCCCCAACGCATCCGCGTGAACTCTGGTAAGCCCACCCCGGTGGCCCCAGTTCTCGGGGTTCCCTCGCGGATTCCGGCCTCATCGGGTGCAGCCGTCGCCCGAACCATCAACCTCGCGCCCCCTCTCAGGCCTGCGGATGATCCGGCGTCCTGGCCACTGCCGCCGTCGCTGGCGCGCGGGGCGGCCAGGTCAAACACACCGTGCTGGCGACATGCAGTCACTCGCTATGAGGCCCGCAGGCCTCCCACTCCTTCCGATCCAGCCGCGCTATCCACAGCGCGGCTCACCAGCAACTGGCCCGCCCCTCCTCCCATCCCTCCGGTGCTGGCGCCCGGCAGAACGAGTCCGTCGACTGGTCAGCCGCCGTTTCCGGAGGGGGAGGCTCCGGGGAGCAGCTCCCCGGAGCCTCCCCCTCCGGCCGACTCAGGCCGCCGGACCTACGGCACTCGCCCGCTTGCGAAAGATCCGGCCCCGCTGCCACGGTGTCCCCAGCAGGGGCAACAGCCGACCGTCAACGCCCCAGTAGCCGGCCACCCGCCACGCCAGGATCAGGAAGAGCTCCAGGACGAACATGACCGGATTGATGGTGACTGCCCCCGCCAGCATGTAGTTCATGTTCATAAAGGCGCCGCCAAAGGCAGCAATCCCCGTGAATGCGCCGGCGATGAGGGCGATCCCCGCCGCCAGCTCCCCGATCGTGACCAGATACGCGAAGAGGGCAGCGTTGGGAACCACCACATCCCGAAGTAGAGTCGCGTACCAACCAAGCACCTGAGGATGCACCCCCTTGGTCTGCCCGATGGCGCCCAGAGCGAATCCCCTGAGGCCGACTCCGGCCACCGCCCCGGTCCAGGCCGGGCTGCCGATCTTGTCGATAGCAGCCGAGATCCACTGGTAGCCGACATACACTCGCACCAGCACCCAGAACCACGCCAGCCGAGTGTCGGCAAACAGGAACCGAGCCAGGCGCGGCTCAGGGATCTGGGTCACCCGAGTCCCCTCGGCCGCACCACCTCGTCCAAGTCTGGAGACCATGGCAATCACCTCCTCGGGACTTAGCTCCCGCCGGCCCCTTCTGGGCCGCTTCAGCACCAACGCTGAGGGCAAGCGCCTGGGGATGGAAGCGCGGCGCTGGCGGCAGGACGCATGGTCAATCTTGACCGGCTCCGATCCGGCGCCGCAAGCAGAGGCGAAGGAGGTTGGTCGAAGGACCGAATCTGCGAATCCTGAGACTGCCGCCCAGGTCCAGCACCAACTGGTCGGTGTCGTCGAGGCCGAGTCCACCGGTCTCCACCACCGAAGGTGAGTCCAGACCCACTCCCTGGGTGGCCACCACCAGCCGCAGGCACCGCTCGACCACGACCAGCCGGATGACGACCTGGGCCGGCTGCCCATGGGCCTCGATGGTACCCAACACCTCCTGAGCGATCCGGTAGCAGGCCGCTTCCAGATCCCCCTCGATCCGGCGCCCGTCGCCGCGCCAGGTGAATCCCACCACCGACCCGCTGACGGCCGCGAAGTCGTCCACCAGCCCGTGCAGAGCGGGCACCAGGCCGAAATCGTCCAGCACCGACGGCCGTAGCGACCTTGCCAGCGACTGGAGTTGCCCGCTCACGGCGGCTGTCAGCAGGGCCGCCTCGCGCGTCACCGCCAACAGATCGACCGAGGCGCGCCCCTCCTGCGCGGCGCCGCCGAGAAGCCGGGCGAGCTGGCTCAGGGTCTGGAGCGGATTCTGATGAAGCTGGTCAGCCAACCACTTGCGGTCTCTCTCCTGGGCCCGGAGCAATCTCAGAGAGTAGGATTCTTCGGATCCGCCCGACCCGCAGGCCGCGGCGGACGCCGAGGGCCGGATGGTCACGGACTCCCATGAGCCTCGATCGAGAGCAGCCCATCGTTGACGGCCCGGACCACGGCCTGGGTCCGCGAGCCCACCCGCAGCTTCTCGAAAATGCTGTGCAGATGGCCCTCCACGGTGCGCAGGCTGATGCCCAGCTCGACGGCGATCTCCTTGTTGGCCCGGCCTTCGCCGATTAGGCGGAGAACCGCGAACTCTCGCGAGCTGAGCCGGTCAGAGGCGCGGGTGGGCGCCAGGCGCGACTGGGCCAGCTTGCTGCTGACGGCGGGAGAAAGCACCGTGGACCCGGCCACGACCGCTCGCACTCCCTCCGCCAATTCACCGCCGGGGGTGGTCTTCAGCAGATACCCGCAGGCGCCCGCAGCCAACGCTTCGCGGACGTAGTCCTCATCCTCATGGGCACTCAGAATCAGGATCTTCAAGTCTGGAAACTCTTCCCTGAGCTGGCGGGTCGCCTCGATCCCGGTCATGCCCGGCATCCGCATGTCCATCAGCAGCACCTGTGGCCGCAACTCCAGGACCAGCCGGACCGCCTCATCGCCGCGGGCGGCCTCCCCCACCACGACCAGGTCTGGCTGCTGCGCCAGGATCTCCCGGGTACCCTCCCGGACTATGGCGTGGTCCTCGGCGATGACGATGGTGATCTGCTGGTTCATGCTCTCACCCTGAACCATAGCTCTTGGCGCGCCCCTACCCCCAAGTCGTTAACACCCACTCGGCAGTAGGTGATTACCCGGGTGGTCGGAGGGAGCCCCAAGGCACGCCTGCCGGCTCCCCTCTTGGATCCTGCCGCCGTCCCGGCGACGAGCAAGGGTTATCACGCAGGGGTACGGACGGGTAATCGCCCTGGCCACTGATTCGCCACCAGGGCACGATGGGACTGTGCCCATCGTGATTGCCTGAAGGAGCGACTATGCAACAAAAGCAGTTGACCTGGAACCGACCGGAACCGGGGACGTGGGTCCTGGGGATGCTGCTGGTAGCCCTGCTGGCCTCCGCCGCGGTCCTGGTGGGCGGGTACTGGACGAACTGGGGGGGGCACTTCGCGATCAGCCAGTCCACCGCCCCGGTCGGCACCCACAGCGCCTCACCAGCCACCCTGAACCTCGCCGTGGTCACCGGGAAGATGATGGGCAACGGCGCGCTCGGCCCAGCCTACGTGCCTTCGAACTTCACCGTTCCCGCTCACTCCACGGTCACCGTGACAGTGACCGACTTCGATACTGCCACCCCGCTCACCGGCGCGCTGAAGGCGTTCGCCAAGGTCAAGGGCACGGTCGGCGGTGTGATGCGGGTCCAGAGGATCGACCCGCAGGCGCCCAATACCACCATCGGCCCGGTCCAGACCATGAGCTATCTCGCCCCCGCCCTGGTGGCGCACACCCTCACCATCCCCCGCCTGGGGATCAACGTCCCCATGGCAGGTCAGTCCCGGATCACCTTTGTGATCCACACCGGCAATCCCGGCACCTACCAGTGGCAGTGCCTGGACCCCTGCGGCAGTGGCTCCAGTGGCATGGGAGCTCCGATGGGGCTGCAGGGGTACATGGCCGGCACCATGACGGTCAAGGGTTGATGTCCAGGCCCGAACCGGCCTGGTTCCGCCTCTGCCTCGGGACCCTGCGCGCCTGACCCGATCCCGGTCGGGAAGAGGGCTCACCGCGGCGGGTGGGATCCCCACGCCCGGAGCCGCCATCGCGGCGGCGACCGGGCCCGCCGGCGATCCGCCTGGAGTCAGGAACGAGACACGGGCACGCTGCCGACGGTGGTGACGGCGACCGGTAGCTCTGCGGACAGGGGTACCCTCACCTCCACGCGAGTGCCGCTGCCCGGGGCGGAGATGATGGCGACGTGTCCCCCGAGGAGCTCGGCGCGCTCGCGCATCCCCATCAGACCGAGACCGGCGTTCCCATGCGCATCGATGCCGCGCGGCACGAACCCGCAGCCGTCATCGGTGACGGTCAGCACGGCCTGGTGGTCCTCGATCACCAGCTGGACGAGGATCAGGCTGGGTTCACCGTGGCGCACCGAGTTGCGTATCGACTCCTGGGCAATCCGGAAGAGGGCGAGCTCGACACCGGTGGGCACTTCGGGCCAGTCGGAAGCAGCCTCCAGCCTCACTTCCGCTTCGCTGTCACGGCGCGCCTGGGCCACCAGACCGCGCAGAGCGGCCAGGAAGCCAAGCTCCTCCAGAACGGGAGGCCGCAGGCCCCGAGCGATGTTGCGCAGCTCACCGAGCACGCTCAGCGCCAGCTCCCGCACCGTGGGTACCGTGGCTGCGCCGGGCCTGGCGGTCTTGTCGGTCCCCTCGTCGGCAGGCAGCCGCTGGACCAGATGCGCCACTAGCTGCACCGGCGAATCGTGCAGTTCCTGGGCGATTCGTTTCCGCTCCTCCTCCTGTGCCTGGAGGACACCGGTGGCGAACGACCGGGCCCGCCGCGCAGCTTCCAGATGCGCCGCCTCTGCGACTTCGGCACGCCGCCGAGCGGTCCGCTCGCCCTCGATGTGCCAGCCGACGAAGACGGCCATGCCGATGACCAGGCTGAGCTGGATCATGTCAGCCCACGGTTGCCCCTGGCCGTCGGGCAGCAACAGATCGGGAAGCCACAGAATCGTCGCCCACAGAGCCGTGGCCACGGACCCGCGGATGCCGAAACTCACCGCCGCATAGCCCACCGGTATCAAGAGGAAGCCGACCGTGGTGGAGGCTGGAAAGGGAGTGGTGCGCAGCAGGCCGTTCACATCGATGAGCAGATGAGCGACCGCCAGCGGAACGATCACCGCCTGGATCGCCCAGAACCTCCATTCGCCAAGTGGAGGCGCGATAGCCCCAACCACGGCCAGGAGTGAGCGTCGCCCCCTGGAGTCTGGATCCGCCTGCTGGGCCGGATCCACCATTCCCCCGCCGCCCACCATGACAGATGAGGGCGCTGGCGCGCCGCCGGAAGTGCGATTGGTCGCACTCATAGCTCGTCCGCGCGCTGGCGTTCCTCCGAGTCGCCGAAACCATGCACCGCCGCCCACAGCGCCGCCTCGGTCCGGGAGCTGACCCCGAGCTTGGTCAGGATCTTGGTGACATGACCTTCTACGGTGCGCAGGCCCAAGTTCAGTCGCACCGCGATCTGCTTGTTGGGCAGGCCCCGGGCCAGCGAGGCCAGAACCTCATGCTCGCGGTCCGTCAGTCCCGCCTCGATGCCCGGGCCGAACCTCGGCGACCGGCTCACGAGCTGCTCCGAGACGCTGGCGTCGAGCACCACGGTCCCCGCCACGGCACTCTGGATGGCCCGCAACAATTCGGACGGGCTGGCGGTCTTGAGAAGGTAGCCGACCGCCCCCACACGCAGCGCCTCCTGGACATAGTCCGGATCATCGAAAGCGCTCACGATCAGCACGCGCACCTGCGGATGGGCCGTATGCAGGGCTGCGGTGACGGCCAAGCCGTTCATGCCCGGCAGGCGGATGTCCACCAGGGCCACATCCGGCTTGAGGCGCATGATCTGCTCGAGCGCCTCTGGGCCGGAAGCGGCCTCCCCCACCACCTCCAGCCCCGGATCGCACTCCAGCAGGGCGCGCATCCCCGCCCGGACTATGGTGTGGTCTTCAGCCAGGCACACCCGCAACCGCGCGGGTAGCGGCCCCGCGTCACGGGCCGGGGCGGCGGCGGACCCGAAACTATCGCGGCTGGCATCCACTTTCGTTAAGTATATCTCTCAAGGTGATGGCGCCAAGCCAGCTGGCGGTAACTACGCCGTGCCGCCTGCGGGTTCCCGCACGCGGTCCCGGGCGAACCCGATCCGCACCCACACGCCCCAACGGATTCTGCGTGCCATGACACAGGGAAATACTGTGCGCCAGCAGGGGATCGCCTGCTTATTCGGGCCGTCACACGGCTGCATCCTGGATCAATGGTGAGCGCGATCTTCGCGCCAGAGCAGTGAGCGCGGCGGAGGACTTGGCATGCTGGAAGTGATCAGAATCCTCGGAGCGTCCGTCCTCGGACTGTGCGTGGCAGTAGCGTTGCTGCTCTGGCTGGGGATGACCGTCGTGCCACTGGTGGGCGCCTCGGCGCTGGGCATCGCGCGCTTGGGCCGACGTAGCGCGCGGCGTCCGGCCGCCTGCTGGGATGGGGTTTTCGGTCCAGACCCCGGCGGAGAAGCCGCAACCTGGAAAATCTGGGGCCTTGGGGAACCGGAGGTCGCATCCGGAACTGCGTCCCGGGAGGGGGGGCGCAAGAGCGAGGAGCCCTGACAAGCCGTCGGGCGCGGGGAACGCTCAGCGGGCAGTGAAGGCAAGGTTGAAGGCGGTCTGGCGCCGTCCCGGGAGGGGGGGCGCGAGAGCGAGGAGCCCTGACAAGCCGTCCGGCGCGGGGAACGCTCAGCGGGCAGTGAAGGCACGGTTGAAGGCGGTCCGGCAGCCCGGATCCAGCACTCTGTCAAAGCTGTTTTCTATGCTCCGCCCGCAGAGCGCGTCCAGCCGCCCCCCTCCACGCTATTTCCAGGGAGCCAGGAGCGCGGTGGGCGCCAGAGGCCACCGCCTGCGCAAGCCCCCCTCCCATCTGAAGGCAGTCACCGCACCGGTACCTGACCGACCCGAAATTGGCCCTGCCCCAAGGCGTCACAATGGAAGGCAGTGCAAAGTTCCACGGTTTCTGGACGACCGGTGGCCGGCAAGCCGAGCACCACCGGCTCCGGGGGGCTGGACCTAGACTCACGGCCGATTCTCGTCTTCTGGGAGACCACCAAGTCCTGCCTGCTCAGCTGCCGCCACTGCCGAGCGACCGCGGTGCCAACCGCCATGCCCGGCGAGCTCCACAACGCTGACGGGAGGCGGTTGCTCGATCAGATTGCGGCATTCGGCAGGCCCGCCCCGATCGTGGTCCTGACCGGCGGAGATTGTCTGATGCGCCCGGACCTGCTCGACCTGACCGCCCACGCCAGGAGGCTCGGGCTGACCGTGGCGCTGTCGCCCTCGGTCACCCCCCAGTTGACCCCGGAAGCACTGGCTCCATTCCTGGAACTGGGAGTGAAGGTGGTCTCCATCAGCCTGGACGGCGCCACCGCCGCCACCCACGACCGCGTGCGCGGCGTCCCGGGACACTTCGACGCCACTGTCCGCGCTCTTGGCTGGCTGGCCAGAGCTGGCGTCAAGGTCCAGGTGAACACCACGGTGATGCGCGAGAACTTGGCCGAGATGGCGGATGTGGCCGCCATCCTGAAGCGGCTGGACATCTCCCTTTGGGAGGTATTCTTCCTGGTCCATGTCGGACGCGGTCAGGCGGTCTCGGCCCCCAGCGCCAGCCAGAATGAAGATATCTGTCACTTTCTCTTCGAGGCCTCGCGGTACGGCATCCTGGTGCGCACTGTGGAGGCACCATTCTTCCGCCGGGTGGTCGCTTGGCGGCGCCAGCTGGACGACAGCGAGGAGCCCACCGAACACTTCGGGTTGGGTCCGCTGTACACCCAGCTGCACCAACAACTGGTCGAGGTGCTGGGCCCACCTGTCCGCCGACCGATGGCCCAGAGCATGGGCACCCGCGACGGCATGGGGATTGTCTTCGTCAGCCACGACGGCACGGTTCGTCCTTCGGGTTTCCTGCCTCTAACCCTAGGCAACGTCAAGGACCGTCCACTGGCGGAGATATACCGTGACAACCCAGTGCTGAGGGCGATCCGCGCCGCCGCCTTCACCGGTCGGTGCGCGGTCTGCCCGTTCGGGCGCATCTGTGGTGGCTCCAGGGCCAGGGCCTTCGCCAGCAGCGGCAACCCCCTGGGAGAGGACCCCGGCTGCGCCTACATACCGGCCTGAGTCCGAGCGCTTCGGATTGGACCAGGGACGGTGGCCGTTTCTTCTTGTCCGGCTGACGACTCCGCCTCGCCCGCTGCCGGCGCTGCCAAGCACCTGTCGATGAGACTTGGTGGTGCCAGCACGAGAGGCCACCTGATTGGAACCTAACCAATAGAGCGGAGGACGGCCTCCGGCTGTCACGCCTTTTTGGACTAGTGCCCTGGTATATAATCGCGAGGTGACCACGGCTAGGGACCGGACGATGGAGGCTCATCGGGCTCTGGCGGGCTGGACGCGGGTGGCCCTGCTGACCCGGCTCCAAGCGTCCAACCGCCCCCTCGACGCACGGGAGCTGGCGGAGGCGACCGGCCTCCACGTCAACACCGTGAGGTTCCACCTCGATGTGCTGGCCAAGACGGGGCTGGTGTCGACAGGTTTCGAGCATCGTCCCCGGCGCGGGCGCCCGCGCCGGGTCTGGCACGCCGACGCAGCAGTGGAGTCGGGTCCGGAAGTGGGCTACCGGATGCTGGCTGAGGTCCTGGCCGGGTACCTGCAGACCAGTGTCCAAGACCCCGACCAGCTCGGACTGGCGATCGGCACCACCTGGGGCTCAGAGCTGGCCGGGCCAGCCAACGAGGGGCAGCTGGGAGGGCTCGACCGGGTGGTGCGCATGCTCTCCGAGCTCGGCTTCAGCCCGGAGGCGGTGGAGGGCCCCCACGAGACCCGGCTCCTCCTCCACTCCTGCCCATTCCTGGAAGTGGCGAAGCGCAACCGGCAGCTCATTTGCTCAGCGCACTTGGGCCTGTTGCGAGGCGCCCTGGCCGAGGCTGAGGTGCCGCTCTTGGCCGCAGGCCTGGACCCATTGGTGGAGCCGTCGCTCTGCATCGCGCACTTGCAACCTCAGGGCCAAGTCCCGGCCGAGGTGCCGGGATGACCGCCGCCGCGGGGCTGCAGATGCTGAGCGACCACGGCATCGAACAGGAGTCCTGGGCGCGGCTCCGCGAGGTGTACGACCCCGAGCTGGGCATCGACCTAGTGAACCTGGGCCTGGTGTACACGCTCCGATCGGAGGGTGGTGCGCTGACCGTGGCTATGACGCTGACCACCCCGGGATGTCCCATGGGAGGGAGCATCCCTGATCAGGTGCGGTTCAGCCTGGAGACCATTCCAGGCGTAAAGGAGGTCCAGGTGGAGCTGGTGTGGGAGCCACGGTGGGAACCCGAGATGATGAGCGACGAGGCCAAGCGAGCGCTTGGCTGGCAGTGAATCAAGGAGATGGCACTACTGGATGTGCGCCAGTTGATGGCTCAAGGAGAAGACCCCTTCGCGGCGATCATGGAAGCGGTCTCCCGGTTGGGCCCTGCCGAGTCCTTGGAGCTCATAGCCCCTCTTGAACCGGTCCCGCTATACACGGTGCTCGCGGCGCGCGGCTACGGACACCGCACGGAGGACCTCGGCGGTGGCGACTACCGCGTGATCTTCACTGGCAGCGGAGGGCAGGCCGGTGACTGAGAGCATCACCGATCGCGCACTGGCGGCCAGGGCAAGTGAGTTGGCCTCGGCGGAGCCCGCACCTGGGCCGGCCCGGACCATCCTCCAGACAGCGCAGGTTCGGGTGCTTCTCATCGATCTCGAGCCTGGCCGGGAGCTCCCGCCGCATCGCCCGGAGGCCGATCTGGTACTGGCCATCCTGGAAGGGATGGGACAGCTTCTGGCAGACGACCGGATCCGACCGGTCAGGGCCGGCGACCTGGCGGTGGTTCGAGCCGGTGTTGTTAGGGGTCTACGGTGCCTGGACGGCAGGCTGCTGGCCCTGGGGGTGGTCACTCCACCTCCCGGCCCCGACGATCATCGCACCTTCAATGGGGGGGCCTGGCCAGAGGAGCCCACAGCCGACGATCCGGCCGACGTGATCCGCGCCGAGCACCGGGGGCTGATGACTGGCGTCGCCGATCTGAGCCGCCTGGCGGGAGCCGCGGGAGCGCTCGACGCCGATCAGCTGAGGACGGAGGTCGAGACAACGATCGGGTTCCTGCAAGGTGAGCTGCTGCCCCACGCCGCCGCCGAGGAGCGCCTGGTCTACCCGGCCGTGGAGAGGGTGCTGCGGGCGCGGGGCGGCGCCACGAACTCGATGGCGCTCGACCACAGGCGGATAGAGAAGCTGACCTCCGACCTCGAGCAGACCGCCATGGTCCCCAGTGAAGGAATGAACCGGGAAGACGCCAAACGTCTGCTTCAGGCGCTGTCCGCCGTGGTGGGCCTGCATTTCGACAAGGAGGAGGAGGACTACCTGCCTCACCTGGGCCGGCTGGGCGCAGCCGAGAGGCAAGCCCTGGTCGCCGCCTTGCGGGGCGGTCACGAGACCGAGGAAGGGTGAACGTAGGGCCGATAGACACAACCGCGGGTGACTGGACGAGACAACTGTTGGGACCTGAGGAGGAGCCGAATGGAAGATCTGACATTTGAGGTGATGACCAGGTGGAGTGGCGGCGGCCGCGAAGCCGTGGGCACGGTTGAGACCGGGGACCAAGTTCTGGCCTGGTCGGTGCCGGCCGGAATGGGTGGCCGGGGCGAGGGGAGCAGCCCCGAGGAGCTGCTGGCGAGCGCGGTCGCGACCTGTTACACGGGGACGTTCAGCTCGCTGCTCTCCCGGGGCGGCCTGCCCTGGGAGCGAGTCCAAGTGAAGATGCGTGAGACCGTCGCCGGACAGCCCACGCGGATATCCCGCCTGCTGGCGACCCCCAACGTCCTGGGCGGCGATCCCGGTCGGACCGAGGAGTACCAGCGCACCGCTGAACTGGCCCGGGAGCGCTGTTTCATCGGCCGCCACCTGCGCGGCGATGTCGCCTACGATGTGGGTCCGGTGACCGTCGAACCAGGTGCTGAGGTGAGGGGGGAGCTGGACGTCCGGTCATTGCCTCCCGCTCAGCGCCACCAGCTCATCTTCTCCACCCTGGACCAGCTCGAGGCCGGGCGGGCGGTGACCCTGGTCAACGACCACGATCCGCTTCCTCTCCGCTACCAGATGGAGGCAACCCGCGGGGACGCCTTCACCTGGGACTATCTGGAGCAGGGCCCCAAGACGTGGAAGGTCAAGATCGAGCGCCAGGCCTGATGCCGGAAGAGAGCGAGCTGGCCCGGCTCCTGGACAAGGCCCTGCGCGAGCTGGGGGATGCCGGGCGGACCGAGCGGGCCTGCCAGCTCGCCGCCCAGGCATACGCGGCCCTGGAGAAGCGGGACCCCGCGCTGGCCGAGCGCTTCACCGGCACCCTGCACCACCTCACCTGCGCGCCACCGGACAGGCCCGGTCGTGCAGCCGGACTCGCGGCCCAGGAAGTGGACAGGTAGAGTGGCCAGCGCATTGCTGCACCAGGCGGAGCTCCCGGTGCCCGGGCTTCGCCGCATCGTCGTGGGGGAGCTGGTCGTCTGCCTCGCCCACACGAGGGACGGGGCATGGTTCGCCATCGACGACACCTGCACCCACGAGGATTGTTCGCTCAGCCAGGGTGACCTGGACGACCACGCGGTCGAGTGCCCCTGCCATGGATCCCGCTTCGATCTCACCACCGGGGACATGCTCAATCTGCCAGCGGTGCTGCCGGTGCGCACCCACCGGGTCACGGTAGAGGGTGGGGATGTGCTGGTGGAGGTGGATGACGGGTGAGGCGATGAACTGGGCACAAGTGGCGCCGGGGACGCCTTGTTAAGGAGAGCTGGCAATGACCTATGTGATCGGCGAGACCTGCATCGACGTCAAGGACAAGTCCTGTGTCGAGGTGTGCCCGGTGGACTGCATCATCGGCACCGACGAGGACCGAATGCTCTACATCAACCCGGTGGAGTGCATCGACTGCGGGGCCTGTGTCGACCCCTGCCCGGTCGACGCCATCTATGCCGAGGAGGACCTCCCTGCGGAGTGGCAGGAGTACACGGCGATCAACGGCCAGTACTTCGAGGACCCGGAGGCTGCTCGCCAGCGGGTCGACGCCCTCAAGCCGCTGGTGCCCCAGGAAGCCTGATGGCGATCAGTCAGGGGGTCCGCACACTGCGGGTGGACTCCCAAGGCGGCTGGCCAGCCCAACCAGGTCCTCAATCGAGGAGAGCAGGGGATTGGCCTCGAGCGAGCGGCACGGCCGCTCCGGAGCGCATCAGCGTGACCGCGCGCTGCGGTCCACTGCAACCGGCCGAGGGGGAGTCCCTGATGCAGGCGCTGCTCCTATCCTCGCAGGGGACGGCCTGGGAAGATATCCACCGGAGCCTGGTCTCCTCCCAGGCATCGACACTGGTGCACATCATGCTCCGCTACCTCCTCCCAGCGATCCCAACAGGAGGACTGGAAGGTTTTCTGGTCAGCTCCGACAAGGAGCTGACCGTGCAGTTTCAGGCCATCGAGGTGGCTGCCATCCGGCGACTTGCCCGGCAGCTCGAGGCTCTCCGCACTCCGTTCACGATGACGGTCAGCTTCAACGACCGGCGATCCGGAACGCTGCGAGCCTCGTGGGAGCTGGGCCTGGACCAAGCGTCGATCGCTATCCTCGGTGAACTGCCCCCCGACTCCGCAGGATGCCGCAGGCTACTCTCTCAGATGGAGGAACTGCTGGCGAGGTGAGAGTTGGCGGTGTCCCAGGACCCGCGCTCTTGGCGGTTCGCCCCAGCCGCAGACGTCATGAGTGCTCTGTTCTGGTCGCTGCTGATCTTCGTGCATGTCCTGGCCGCCACGTTCTGGGTTGGAGGTCAGCTGATGCTGGTGGTCGTGGTGCTGCCGCTGCTGCGAAGGGGGGCTTCTCCCCAGCTAGTGCGGGAACTGGCTACCGCCACCGGCCGACGGTTTGCCGCCATCACCAACTGGGTCCTGCTCCCCGTCCTGGTGGTGACGGGACTCACACTTGCCTGGTTGGACGGGGTCCGGCCCGACAACCTGACCAGCACTCCCTTCGGGAGGGTCCTTCTGGTCAAGGTCGCCCTGGTGGTCGTGGTCTTCAGCCTGGCGGGACTGCACGGAATGGCAGCCCGACGGCTTCGCCGGCGTGGTGTGCGAGCCATGGCCGTGGCCACCCTGCTGATCTCGATCGCGATCGTGGGACTGGGAGCGGCCCTGGCGGTTCTTCCTGGACCGTGAGCCGGAAGGCCGGCTACGGATCACTCTCGGCCTCTGGCCCGGGGATGAGACCGGGTCGCCGCCATGCCAGGTAGCGCCAGGTCCAGTTGAGCAGCACCGAGAGGCGGTTGCGCCCGCCCAACAGTTCCACCAGATGGAGGCCCAGCCATGCCATCCAGGCGATGGTGCCGGTAAGCCGGATGCCGGCTCGGAGCTGAGCCACCGCAGAGCGCCTGCCGATCGTGGCCATGGTGCCGGGGTCGTGATATGGGAACGACTGCGCCGGCAGCCCAGCGGAGATCCGGACCAGCTGGCGGGCGACGTGTCTACCGGCCTGAATCGCGGGCTGTGCCAGCTGGGGCAGCTCAGCTCCCAGCCCCGAGCTCGCTCCCGCCAGGTCGCCGATGGCGAAGGCCTCGGGATGCTCCAGCGGTTGCAAGGTCAGTGTGACCGCCAGGCGGCCCGACGGGGTGCGAGCCAGGCCGCGATAGGCGGGCTCATCTGGTACGGCCACGCCGGCCGCCCAGACCAGCAGGTCATATGGCAGGGGGCCGGTGTCGGATGCCAGAATCTCGCCGTCTCGCACCGCCTGCACCCGGCAGTCCGTGCGCACCACCACCCGGTGCCGCTCCAACTCCTTGCGGGCGTACTGGGAGAGCGTGGGATGGAAGGCGGACAGCAGTTGCGGTGCACGCTCCAGCAGCTCCAAGGTGATGTCGGAGCGGTCGAGTTCGGGATAGTCCCGGCCGACCAGCAGGTCCCTCAGCTCGGCCAGCGCTCCGGCAGTCTCAACCCCGGTCGCCCCTCCCCCAATCACGACCATGCGCAGCCGGGGCGAGGAGGCCTTGGTCGCAGCGGCGAGCTCCAGATGCGAGATGAGGCGAGTACGCAACCGGGCGGCGTCGGAGAGGGTGTAAAGGGGCAGGGCGTGCTGAGCGGCGCCCTCCACTCCGAAGAAGTTGGTGGCGGCCCCAGTGGCCAGCACCAGATGGTCGAAGCCAAGGGTGGTGCCGGCCTCGAGCCCGACTGTGTGGCGGTCCCAGTTCACTTCCACGGCCCTGCCTTGGACGAACTGGGCAGGGCGCATACGGCGCAGCAGAGTCCGCACTGGAAGGGCCACGTCCTCCAGGTTCAGCCCGCCGGTCGCCACCTGGTAGAGAAGGGGCTGGAAGGTCGTGTACTGGTGGCGGTCGACCAGAGTCGCCTGAATGCCGCCACGAGCCAGCTCCGCGACCGCGGCCAGTCCTCCGAAGCCGGCCCCGATGACGACCACTCGCCCTGCACGTTCACCTCGAGGAGGTCGTCTCACCTGGCATCCCGGTCGGACCCGATGGCCCCTGTGGTGTCACGTGCGCAGGCAGGCCGGATCGAGCAAGTGAGGATCTGGAAGTTGACCGCCGCACCCGGCTCGAGGGGACGAGAGCGGCGCGCAACGCAGCCAGACCGAACAGCACTCCAGCCAGATACGTCAGGCCTCCAGCTTGGACTGGCACCACCGAGGTCTGCAGCAGCCCAACCAGTACTGCCACGTATCCGACTGCCAGCAGAGCCAGGCTGGCCCACCCCAGTCGCTCGTCCACCAGATCCTGCAGCAGCGGAGGGGGCGTCGGGCCGGCCGCCCGTGAGTACCGGTGCAGCCAGGTGAGAAAGGGGATGATCTTCTGGTAGCGGCCCGCGATCGCAAAGCCCAACCCGCCGACGATCGCGGCATACCCGTAGGCCACATACCAGTTGGAAGAGGCGCTGTGGCGCAGCGTCAGGCTGACGCCGATCCCACACGCCAGCAGGAGCGACAGCAGGCTCATGGCTATGTGGCCCTGCTCCACCGAGATCCTGCGCCGCCGCCGATGGGTCCACATCCGCGTCAGGTCGAACGCGAACAGGAGCATCGTCAGGCTCAGGGCCACGGCCGAGCCGGTGACCTCCCAGCCGCCCGGCCAGAGCAGCAGGCTGAGGATCAAGGCCGCGAGCGCCGCGTTCCAGAGGCCGAGAATGAGATAGGCCAACCTCCAGGTGGGCCGGTGGGCCAAGGCGAACAGCTCCATCAGCTTGTACGAGACGCCCATCAGCGTGCATCCCAGCCAGCCCGCCAAACCGGCGTGGACATGCGCCGCCAGCATGTTGGGGGTGATGTCGAACCACCGGAACTGCCAATCGAGCGCCCAGGTGAGGCCGAAGCCGATGGTCACCAGCAGCCAGCCCAGTCCGCAGAGCACGAACAGGCCCATGGGATGGCGCGCGCGTACGCTGGGATAGCTGAGCAGCAGAGTGGCCGCGAAGATGACGATACCGACCACCGCGAGGCTGCCGAAGAGGGCCACGCCCGGCGTCCAGTCGAAATAGAAGCTGGGCACGAAGCCCGCGACCCCGGCGGCGTACAGGATGAAGTTCCAGCGTCCGATCTCAGCTTGCGATTTAACCTCGGGGAGGGTATCAGGCGGCCTTCTTGATGGCCGGGTATCGGGGAGCTGGACCGCGCCTACTGCCCTTTGGCCTTCCGGGTCCAGCCTTGCTGGGTTTTGGCGCTC
>JAJYPP010000106.1 GCA_021795235.1 bacterium | reverse complement strand
TCACGCACGGCTCCTGCTCCCTTCACCTCGCGCTCATGGCAGGCCGCCCAGTAGGCCCGGCAGCGGCGGGCAGCCTGCCCTTGCAGGGTCCGGCGCACCGAGAACGCCGCCTGGTACAGCTGCTCCATCCGGTGCCGCAGGTGCGGGTCTGACCCATCCAATGGGAGGCGGATGACCGCGACCGGATCACCCTGGTTCCGGTGCCAGGGAGGCCGCTGGTTGGGGCCGCGATACCGTGGCGGAGCCTGGGCAGACATTGCCCTCCAGCATACTCCGCCACGGGAACAACCGTACGCTGGCTGCTCGTGCGCGCCCCCATCCCTAATGGTCCTACCAGGCTGAGCCACCGCGGTACCTGCCACCTCCAGATCAAGGACAGAACTTATGGCCACCTGCTTAGCGTCCGGCCCCGGCTGGCAAGAAAACGGTCGTCCTGCCAGTCCCTCTCTTGGTCATCACCCACGGTCGGCGACCGTGCCAGCGGCCAGGTCACGGGAACCCGCGTATCCATCTGCGACTTGCCAGCCGACGGCACAGGTACGGCAGTCGACCCGCCGGGTGGGCGGGTCGACTGGAGCCTGCGTGAACAGCACACTGCTGCGGATGAGGTGGTGAGGGCGTACGATCAGGTGGTCCTCGCAGACCCCTGCACCGCATTCGGAGCAGGCGGCCACCGCTGGTCTCTGGAGTTGATGGTCTCGGGCACAGTCCAGGCAGTTCATCGTCAGCCTCCTTGTGGCTTGGGTGGCAACGGTCCGGACGCGGTCATCGCGACTTCAGGCCAGCCATCTGGCCAGGCATCGACGTTGGTCAATATAGCACCTTGTTCCCCTTATCGACAACAGTCGATGCGGCTGGTTGTAGACTGCCCTTGTGGTCACGACCGTGCGGCCGCAGAAGCGGCCAGCTTCAGCGGGGGCTGTGGGCGATGACGTGTGCTGGCCAGCGCTGTCCGAAGCGCCCCTGGGCCGCCCCCAGGCCGAGGCACTCGCCGACGTCCTGCGCGCCATCGCCGAGCCGGCCCGCCTCCAGCTGATCAGCTTGATCCAAGCGACAAGAGACGGCGAGGCCTGCGTGTGCGACCTGACGGCCCCACTCGGATTGGGCCAGCCGACGGTCAGCCACCACCTCAAGGTGCTCCGCGACGCCGGACTCGTCACCCGGTCTCGTCGTGGCTCGTGGGCCTACTACCGCCTGGTCCCCCAGCGACTTGCCGCCCTCGCTCAGCTCCTCATCTGACCGGCCCAACTCACCTGGAGCGGGGCAGGACGCCTGGGCGTCGCGCGGCGGCGAGATGAGCGATGTGTGCCTGGACAAGACGAGCTGCGTCGAGGCGTTCGCCTGCCCTCGGCGGCCAGTGTGAGCTCATTGCGGTGCAGGCCCGGGGCGACGAAGCGTCGCAGCTCCCAGACGATCACCGGCAGCGCCAAGATCAGCTCGGCTACTCCGGCGACCTCGAAGGGGATGGAGAGCCCGGCGACGGGGCTGGTAACCGCCACGCTCTGGCCGAATGGGGAGTGGGTGTGGAGTAGAGCCAGATGCAGAGGCCGCTCCAGGACGGCGAGCAGATGCTGGTTGAATACGACGGCTTTGACAGTAGCGCACTCCCCGCGATGAGGCTCACGATGAGCGCCGGTCGCAAGTCCTCAAAGTGTTCCACCAAGCTCAGCTGCCGTGAGTCCCCACCCGAGGACCAGGGTGCTGGCCCCACCTCAGTCCGGGCAGCCGACGGGCAGCCACCAGGTGGCCCTGTAGGTCAACCCGCGTGGTCGGAGCGACCCGCTCCGTCCCCGGCAGGATCGCCTGGCGCTGCCATGGTGGTCACGGTGCGGACCTCGTCAGCCGCTGACTGGGTACCTCTCTTGAATTCAGTGATGGCCCGGCCCACGGAGTGCCCGAGTTCGGGTAGGCGCTTGGGCCCGAAGATCACAAGTGCCAGTAGCAGCACCAAACCGATCAGGAAGTAGTGGTCTCCCAGCATGGCGGACTCCTTCTGAAGACACTCGACACAGTTCTCCGACCATAGCAGCCGGGTCGGCTGAGCGGATAGGTGCTATCACCTCACCGCTACTAGGTGAACACTCGGTACCCGGATGTTGACAACAGCGCTCATCTTTTGCGTTGGTTGCTGACTGGACTTGGCGACCTTCTTCAGCAAGTAGGTGGTTGTTCAGGTGCCTGAGGGCGGAGGACTAAGGTAGGCCGTGAGCCAGGAGCCGACAGGACCACTCCAGGGCAGGCAGAGCCGACGGAGTGCACTCAGGGTCTTTGGTGCCGTCGGCGTCGCCGGAACCACGGCCTTGATCGGTGCGAAGCTGCGCGGCCTGAGTGCCGTCGCGAGAGCTACCGTGCCGAAGAGGGCGCCGAAGTGGCTGGCCGGCAAGACGGTCGGTAGGCAGAAGGGAGCCGGTGCGACGAGTGCGGCCGCTGCCGAGGGCCTCTACAAGCTGAGCCCTGGCTGGGCGGCGTGGACACAGCCGGGCTTGAACGTGTCCGATGGGTGGTCGGAGCCGACCGAGTGGATGCCGGCTATCGAGAACTCCCACGGTCTTCCCTACACACACAACACCTTCTCTCAATTCGACTCTCCTGGCAAGCTCGCGCATCACTGGGGCATGGTGATCGACCTGCGCAAGTGCATCGGCTGCCAGTCCTGCGTCGTCGCCTGCAAGAGCGAGAACAACGTGCCGGTCGGAGTCTATCGGACCTGGGTCCAAGTCGTCGAGGTCGGCCAGTGGGAACGCGATCCTGACGGTGACGGCCCGGTCGTGCTCGAGGGTGGGACGTACGCGCCGAGCGTGAAGCGGTTCAGCCTGCCGCGCCTGTGCAACCACTGCGACGATCCGCCTTGTGTCGAGGTCTGCCCAGTCAAGGCGACCTTCAAACGCGAGGACGGGCTCGTGCTGATCGACTATCCGAAGTGCATCGGCTGTGGTTACTGTATCCAGGCCTGCCCCTACGACGCCCGGTTCTTCAACCCGATCCAACAGACCGCTGACAAGTGCACCTTCTGCGTGCAGCTCATCGACCGGGGGCTGCTGCCCGCCTGCGTCACGTCCTGCGTGGCGCGCGCCAGGGTCTTCGGCGACCTCAACGATCCCGACAGCGAGGTGGGTACCCTCCTCGCCGAGCACGCGACGGAACGCCTGGACATCTCGGCGGGCACGCACCCGCAGGTCTTCTACATCAACCTCAACGGCGACATCGTGGACGCGGCCACCGCCTTCAACACGGTCTATCCCTACGCCGCCGGCACCAACACCAACCAGTACGACGAGCTGACGGGCAGAGTCCTGCTCCAGACCCCGACCGGTGGTGAGCGAGGGGCGACCTGATGGGCGGATCGCTCACGCACTCGGGGCTGGAGAACGCCTACTGGGGGCTGATGGTCGTCACCTACCCGTTCATCTCCGGACTGGTGGCGGGCTCCTTTGTCGTATCGTCGCTCAGCCACGTGTTCCACCAGCGGAGGTTCGACGCGCTCGCCCCTTTGGCGGTGCTGACGAGCCTCGCCCTGCTGATCGCTGCTCCGCTCACGGTCCTGGGGGACTCACGTCAGCCCTCCAACTTCCTCGAACTGCTCACGAGGGACCACCTTCCCTACTCGCCACTGTCGACGTTCATCGTGATCTGGCTCACCTACATCGTGCTGATGCTGGTGGAGCTGTACGTCGCGTTTCGCGTCACGAACGCGAGGATCGGGGAAGGAGAGGGGGGGTGGGCTCGCCTGCACCGGGCGCTCGCGCTCGGGCGCCGCAACACCTCCGAACGCGCTGCCCGCCAGGACCGTAAGATTCTCTTCGGCCTGTCCTGCGCGGGCATCGTGCTCGCCTTCTTGTTCCACGGTTACATCGGCTTCGTCTTTGGGGCGACGAAGGCGCGCGCGCTGTGGGCAACCCCGCTCATGCCGGTCCTCTTCATCGTGTCCGCGATGGTCTCAGGGATCGCCTTGATGTGGCTGGTCTACTTCCTGGCCACGCGCTTCGTGGGCCGGCGACCAGATCGTCAGGTCGCATCTGGGCTCTTGTCCTATCTCATGCTGTTCCTCCTGCTCGACCTCTTCCTCGACGCCCTCAACCTCCTCACGAGCGCAGTTCCCGAGTACGCGCAGGGCTCTACCTACTACGGCTTTTCCCATCTCATGCTCAACGGGCCCTTCACCTTCAGCTACCTCGGTGTTCAACTCGCGATTGGCATGGTTTTTCCGCTCGTACTGTGGCTGATTCCGGCGGCCCGGCGGAGCTGGCTCGGAGGGGCGGTCATGAGCCTGGCCGTGCTCGCCGGGGTGTACGCCATGCGCTGGAACGTGGTGCTTGGCGGGCAGGCTGAGTCGAAAATCTCCTCCAACACCATCGTCACGACCTCGGTGCCCCTGACCGGCTTCGACTCGATCCAGACGGTGCTCGGCGTCTTCGCAGTCGCGCTCTTGCTCTTCCTGCTGTTCTCCTGGTTGTTTCCTTGGAGCCATGCGGGCGGAACGCTCCCTCCGGACCCGGTCGCTTCTTCGGTCGGGCCAAACGAGCCAGGGCAACTGCTTACCCCAGGCCGGCCGCCCGTCTCCAGGGAAGGTGGCGCGTAATGCCGGACCAGTCCTCGACGCCGTTCCTGTCGACGCCGTTCAGCCGGCGTTCCTTCTTGAAGGGAGCCGGCGTGGCCGCCGGTGGCGCGGTGGTCGCTGGCTGGGGAGTGTCCCCCTGGGTCGGAGACGTCTTCCAACGCCGTGGGGGCTACGTCTACCCGGACCGGCCGCCCACTTGGCCGGGAGTTCGGACCACCTTCAGCGTGTGCAAGCAGTGCCGCAGCGACTGTGGTCTCGTGGCACGGACGTTCAATGGCGTGCTCGAGAAGCTCGACGGCAACCCCTACCATCCGAACGCCACGGAGCCCCACGCTCCGTATGGGACCAACCCCGCGGTCGCGAGCGTTTGGTCTCAGCCCCACTCGCTGTGCGCTCGCGGCCAGGCGGGGCGGCAGACCGTCTACGATCCCTACCGGCTGACCGTACCGCTGAAGCGCCGCGGGCCGAGAGGATCGGGGAGCTTCGAGGCGATCTCCTGGAACCAGCTGATCAGCGAGGTGGCACAGGGCGGCTACCTGTTCTCCCACGTGGCCGGTGAGGAACACCGCTACGTGGAAGGGTTCAGCGACGTGTGGGATGGCGGGAAGGGCCGCGTCGATCTCATCGATCAGGCCAACCCCGACTTCGGGCCGAAGACCAATGGCCTGGTCGTCTACTGGGGAAGGGCGGAGCCCGGGCAGAACGATCTGCTGACCCGATTCGCCCACGCGTTCGGCAGCGTGAACGTCTTCCCGCACGTCGGGATCTGCGAGCTCAACCACCACGTGGCGACCCAGGAGTCCCTCAACGGGATCGGCGGGGTCGCGATGCTCAAGCCGGATGTCTCCAATGCCGAGTTCATCATCTGGTTCGGAGCGAACGTTCTCGAGGCCAACTTCCCCATGCAAACCCTGGGACGCAAGATCGCCGAGGCGACCGCGGCGGGCAGCCTGCGCTACGTCATTGTCGACCCCCACGCCGGGAACGCCAGCTTGCTCGCAGATCAGTGGGTTCCCATCATCCCCGGAGGCGATGGCGCGCTCGCGATGGGGATGATCCGCAGCATCCTCGAGGCCGGCACATACAACACCACCTACCTCCAGGTTCCCAACGCCACGGCTGCGGCCGCGGCCGGTGAGCCGAACTTCTCCAACGCGAGCTGGCTGGTCGTCAGCGACCCCGCCCATCCGAGCTATGGAAAGTTCCTCACTGCGAGCGAAGCCGGGCTCACGGCGGCCGGGGCTGCTGCGGTACTCGATCCCGTCGTCTGGGACCGGACGGCGAGTGCCGCTCTCCCCGCGATGAAGTCCTCTGCCGGTAATCTCTGGCCCACCGGGAACCTCGGCACGGCCACGGTCGCCGTGAACGGCATCGGGTGTCGGACCGCGCTGCAGGAGTTGTACCTCGCTGCGGCCGAGCACACCGTGGCGGAGTACGCCTCCCTCGCCGGGATCGCCCCGGTCGTCATCGAGAATCTTGCGGCTGAGTTCACCAGCCACGGCCGCAAGGCTGTCGCCGACTTCTATCGCGGGGCGGCGATGCACACCAACGGCGTCTACAACGGCCG
This sequence comes from bacterium, assembly GCA_021795235.1. GTDB lineage: Bacteria > Chloroflexota > Dormibacteria > Aeolococcales > Bog-877 > AG-12. The sequence continues at coordinate 3,079 of JAJYPP010000106.1, read as the reverse complement.
GGCGATCATGGTCTTGAACTTCCTCCTGGGCAACGTGGACTGGGTCGGCGGCTACCTCGCGGGCGGGGGGGCCGCCGACTTCGACGGCAAGAGCAAGGGCGCCCCCTATCCGCTCGCCACCTGGCCGGGTCAGCCCAAGGGTGTGCCGGCGGGAGTCCCAATCTCTCGGGAGGGTGTCTTCTACGAGGAATCCGACGCCTACAAGAGCGCTGTGGCGGCCGGGAAGAACCCCTTCCCCGCTCCGAGGCCGTGGTTCCCATTCGGATTCGGGATCTGGCCGGAGATCTTCGCCGGGATCTACCAGCAGTACCCGTACCCGGCGAAGATCGTGTTGCAGCACGAGGCCAACCCGGCTTGGAGCCCGCCCGCCATCGGCGGCGCACCAGAGGGCACGCCGTGGATCCGGATGATCACCGACACTGACAAGGTCCCGCTCTTCATCAGCACCGACATCGTCATCGCGGAGAGTTCGGCGTATGCCGATTACATCGTCCCCGACACCAGCTATCTGGAGGGTTGGGGCGTCCCCACCAACTTTCCCACCTATCCGACCAAGGCCCAAGGGATCCGGCGGCCGGTGGTGGAGCCGCTCACCGCTCGGACCCCCGGCGGTGAACCCATGTGCATGGAACAGTTTCTGATCGATGTGGCGAAGGCGGTCGGCCTTCCCGGGTTCGGCCACAACGCGTTCACCGATGGCGGGAGTCTCGACCGCAGGGAGGAGTTCTACCTGAGACAGGTCGCGAACATCGCCTACGACCCGAGCTTCCTCGTCTTGGGGCACGGAGGGTTCGAGAAACAAGGGCCCGTGCCCGACGCGACGCCCGCCGAGATGAAGCTCGCCGGGATCACTGAGTTCCAGTCCCGAGTCAGGCTCCCTAGAGCGGTGTGGAAGAAGATCGCCTACGTGATGGGCAGAGGAGGGCGTTTCGAAGACTACGTGGTCGGCTACCTGCCCAGCAGGGCCGTCGCCACTCGCCTGGAGTTTCTGACGGTCGGGCAGATCGCCGAGTCCAGCCTGGGCGGATGGGCCAAAGCGCCGGGCGCGCTGGGCGCTCACGATCTGAGGCAGGTCTATGGTGGGATGGTCGCCCGAGTCGGCGCGTACCCATCCCAACCAACCTGGGCCACTCACACCTACGGATCGCTGAGTACGACGCCAACCGAATACCCATGCCAGATCTACAACGAGGTCATCGCGACGACGCACAACGCGTTGACTGGGGAGCGCTTCAGCGGGCTGCCGCGCTTCGAGCCGTTGCAGACGATGAAAGGGAAGCTCCTGTCCGATCTCGATCCACTGTCCCGCTACCCGCTCTTCCTATCGACCCACAAGCAGCCGATCCACTCCAAGTCCCGCACAATCGCGGACCCCTGGCTCCTCGAACTCATGCCTGAAGCTTTCATTGAGATGAACCCTCTGGACGCGCAGCGCCTGAACATTCAATCGGGTGACCAAGTGCGGGTCATGTCGGCGACCAACGCTCGGGGCATGACAGGGCGAATACGCCTGATCTCGGGCATCCGACCGGGGGTGATCACCTTCCCGGCGGCGTTCGGACACTGGCAGTACGGTTCGGGCCGCTGGCGGGTGAACGGGCGCGCGTTCGAAGGCGACCGCGCGCGCAACGCCCCGGTCCGGCTGAACGCGGTCATGCGACTCGACCCGGATCTCGCCGCTCCCGACGGCTGGACCATCGGTCTGGAGGATCCTATCGGGGGTGGGGCCGACTACTACGACACGCGCGTCCGTGTAGAGAAGGTCTAGGGCCGGCCGGGTGGCGACCGCGGCGGGTTGGACGTGGGTATCCGGCTATGACTACCTGGCTCACGTCTGGCTTGAGGGTCCTCTTCGCGTCCATGAGGAAGCCCTGCTGCCCTGGCTAGAGGACTTGGCCCGGTGCGACTCGGATCTCTCCCGGGATGTCGGCGACCTCATCCGGTGTCTCGATGACCCCGCCGAGCTGGAGGCGGCCAGGCGGGACTTTCAAAGCTGCATGGTCGTCCCGCTGCCGGGTAGCTACTTACCGCCGTATGCCTCCGTCTACCTCGATGCCTCGAAGTCGCTTTGGGGGCCGGTCACCACCCGCGTGCTCTCCTGGTACAACCAGGCGGACCTGGACTGGGTCGGCCAGTCGTCGCGCTACCCATGGGTGCGAGCCCCGGACCACCTCGGGGTCGAGTGCGCGTTCGCCGCCGAGCTGTGGGCTGCCTTGGATGGTGGCCCCCCTTCCCTGACTGGCCTCGGCCGGACGTTCGTGGCGGAACACCTGCTCAAGTGGGTACCGTCGTATGTCGAAGAAATGAGGGGGCGGGTGATGAGTTCGTACTGGCGTGGCATGGCGGGATTCCTCGAGGGTTGGGTGCGCAAGAGCGCGCCGGTGGTCCCCGAGGTGAGCGGGGCTCGCTCGGATGCGTCGACTGACAGCCCGGCGAGCTATGGTGACCGATGATGGACCGGGCTCAATGGATCAAGACGTTCGCCGCCGAGCTCGGTGTTCCGAGCCCGTCTGAGGACGAGGTGGAGTTCGTGCTCGCTCTGGCTGGAGAGGCGGCCCACGCGTCCGAACGCAGCGCGGCACCACTCGCCTGCTGGGTCGCTGCGCAGGCTGGTTTCAGCGCCCGCGAAGCGCTCGAGGCGGCGCGCATGGTGCCCGGCGGCGCGCCGGGCGAGCGCTGACAACGGCAAGTGCTGGGCCGTAGACGGGACTGCCCTCCTCACCCTTGGCTCGGTACCAGCTGCCCCAGGCGCTGTCGAGAGGCCCTGGTCAGATGAAGAGCATTGGACGGCCCGGCCCGACGGTGAGCTTGGAGGAGGCGCGGGCCCAGCTTTTCGCCACGATGCATCGCATTGAGCCACGCCGCCTGCCGGTCGACCGGTCGCTTGGTCGGGTGCTCGCGAGGGCGGTGGTGGCAGCCGGCAGGAATTCCCGACTACCGTTACTTCCCGCCTTGGCCAACGTCGGCCAAGGCGGGAATCTGTTCCCCCAGGCATGTGAGGCTGGGTTGTCGCCCCCGTAGCGGCGCAGGAGCATGGGAGCCACTTGCTTGACGGGTCGCCCCATCAGTCGGGTGGCGA
>JAJYPP010000105.1 GCA_021795235.1 bacterium | reverse complement strand
TTCCGTGGACCAGGGTGCGGCGTGTGTCATCGCCAGGCGCGCCTTGGGCTTCTCGAGCAGGCTTCGTCCTGCCGTGGCACGGACGCTCCCAGGTGCGAAGCGCCCGTCAAGGATCGGTCGCAAGACCAGTCGGCACATGCATCAACTCCGCCGGGCGGCGAAGGCGATGGGGAAGCGCCGTTCCACCTGGGATCGTGGTGGGTTGTGCCTGAGAGGGCACTCGGCTCCGGCGTCGGGGCCTCCAGGCAAGGGTGAGAGCCAGGCTCTCACCCTTGCTCGCCGCTCACCTCGCCACCCGACTGATGGGGTAACCCGTCAAGCAAGTGGCTCCCATGCCCCTGCGCCGCTACGGGGGCAACAACCCAGCCTCACATGCCTGGGGGAACAGATTCCCGCCTTGGCCCACGTTGGCCAACTTGGGAAGTAACGGTCTAACCCTCGGATTGCGGCCACTGGCGCTCCGGGCCGCCGTGCATCCGCCGTTACACAGCAGCCAAAAGGACGTACGATTCGCTCATGACGACGGGATCTCCTGCTGCCCACCCCAGCCCCCAGCGCTCCACCATCTGGACGCTCCCCGCCCGCCTGCGTCACCGGTACCGGCAGACGGCCGCGGAACGTCCCAACGAGGAGATCAACCTCAGGGTGCTGACCGCCTTCGTGGGGACATTCGCGGGGGTACGGATCATCACCCACGGAATAAAGGGGAAGTGGCTACCGCTGCGCAACATCCAGCTGGGGGGAGGCAAGGGCTCTCATCCATTGCACATCCATCACCTGGTCTGGGGAATCCTGACCATGACCGGCTGCGGCTATGTGACGCTGCTGCGGACCGAGCCCAAGTGGCGTCGTCGCCTGGCACCTCTTTACGGGGCTGGAGCGGCGCTCACGTTCGACGAGTTCGCTCTGTGGCTCAGGCTCGAGGATGACTACTGGAGCACCCAGGGCAGGGCCAGCATCGACGCGGTGGTGCTGCTCAGCTCGATCTTCGGACTGGCGGTTGCCGCGCCATCGTTTTGGTCACGAATCTTCGACGAGGTGGTCAAGACCGCGAGTCCAGCTCCGCCATCGGGCAAGATCCAGTTATCGACTCCTCAGCGCGCATGAGCGCCCTGACCAGTTCCACATGAGGTAGCAGCCGTGCCAGACGAGTTCCTGACCATCGAGCAAGTCGCGCAGCGGCTGGCCCTACCCCCGGAGATGATCCGCCGCAGGATCGAGTCGGGCGACATCCCGGTCCACTGGGTGGAGGCCGACGGCAAACTGGAGATGCGGGTCGCGCAGGACGACATCGCCAGTAGCGGCCCCCCACCGCAAGGGTACGGTACCGCCCCGCAGTTCCCGACCCCCTATGGGACCGGGGCCGTGCCGAGCGCCGAAGAGGCCCAATTCGGCGGTGATGATACCTCCGCAGAGGTGTGGGACGAGGCGGGTGAGGCGGAGGCGCCGCAGGGCCTCTGGACACCCACCGAGCAGACCACGCCGCCAGAGACCAGCCCCTGGGACGCCGGGAGCGAGGAGCTGTCCACGATGGAGCCGGAGAGCGCCGCGGTCCCGGTCTGGAGGCCAGATCCTGCAACCTGGGAGGATGAGCCCCTTGAGGAGGTCGAGCAGGGTTTCGCCGCAGATCCCAGTGGCGCCTCCAGCGCGTCCGCAGTGCCTCCTGAGGTGCCGCCCGAGTCGGTAGAGGCCGGCGTGCCGTTCCCCGACTACCAGGCCTTCGAACCAGCACCGGAGGCTTTCACCGGAACCCCCGCAGCTGTTTCGGGCTTCCCCGGCTCGGCAGAGGAGCCCGAGAGCGAGAACTCCTTCGGAGACGAGGCGTTTGAGGTGGCGTCGGAGCCACCGGACTACGTAGCTCCCCCGGCTCCCGGCTTCGGCTTCTCAGGATCCTCGATGTATGAAGAGGAGGAATCGGCCGACGCCAGCGAGGAGATCACTTTCACCGAGACTTCGGAGACTGCTATCGAGGAGCCCCCGCAAGCGGCTCCGACCCGGGAGGAGGTGGCTCCGCCGTCGGCCATGGTCACCGCCAGCGCCGCGGGGCCAGGAGCGTTGGCAATCAACTCCATCGACGCCCGCGAACTCGTCGCCGGACTTTTTGAGCGATGGGAGCGCGCGCTGGAGCAACGCATTCAGGCAGAGCAGCGCCTCCGGTTCGAGGCGGAGCTGGAGCAGCGGATGCGTCAGGTGCGCGATCTGCGCCAAGAGCTCGACCAGAGCAGGCAGGCTCAGGCCACGGAGCTCGCCGAACGCGAGCGGGAGATGATGGAGCTCCGCAACCGGGTTCGCGAGCTCGAACAGGCACCCCGCAGCCGCGGCCTATTCCGGCGCTGACACCCTCCCCGCCCCTCCAACAGCCGGTTGAGCGAGAGGTGGCCGATGGCAAGCTCGAGTGATGTCGAGGAGGTCAAGGCCCGGCTCAACATCGTCGAGGTCATCGGCGGCTACGTTCGACTGCAGCGCGCGGGACGGGAGTACCGAGGTCTTTGCCCCTTTCACCTGGAGCGCAGCCCCTCCTTCTACGTCAATCCGGAGAAGCAGCTGTGGAACTGTCACGGCTGTCACCTGGGCGGCGACCTGCTGAAGTTCGTGGAGCTCATCGACCACACCGACTTTCGGGGAGCCCTGGAGGAGATGGCCAAGCGGGCCGGGGTCAATCTCGAGCCCCCCCAGCAGCTCACCCCTCAACAGCAGCGGCAGGCCCGGCTGCGTGAGAGCTCTCTGCGTCTGAACCAGATGGCCGCCGACTTCTACCACGAGGTTCTCCTCCACCACGAAGCCGGATTGCCAGGCAGGGAGTTCCTGGCCGGGCGCGGGGTCGGGGCCCCGGACATCGATGGCTTCCACCTCGGGTACGCTCCGCAGGGGCGCCGGCGCGACAACCTGGTCAGATACCTCATGAGCAAGAAGGCGACTCCTGAGGAGATCGTAGCGGCGGGCCTGGCCGACAGCCGACAGGGACTGGGCGACTTCCTGAGGCGCCGGATCGTGATCCCGATCCGCGATGAGAGACAACGATGGGTCGGCTTTGGAGGCAGAGCGCTGGGCGTCGACCAGCCCAAGTACCTCAACACCCGCTCCACTGCGGTCTTCGACAAGTCCCGGATCCTCTTCGGCCTCGATCGGGCCGTCGCCGCCGTCTCCAAGGAGCGGCGCGTGACCTTGATGGAGGGCTACTTCGATGTCATTGGCGCCCATCGCAGCGGAGTTGGGACGGCGGTGTCCACATCCGGCACCGCTCTCACCGAGGTCCAGGTCAGGCTGCTCCGGCGTTTCGCCGATGAGGTGGTTCTCTGCTTCGACGGCGACCAGGCCGGACAGCGGGCGGCTCGCCGCGCGGTCGATCTCCTCAGCGGCGCCGGCATGATCTGCCGTCTGGCGTTGCTGCCTGAAGGCGTCGACCCCGACGACCTGAGCCGCAGCGACCCTGAGCGGCTGCGCAAGTCGGTCGGAGAGGCTGCTCCCGCCTTCGAGGTGCTGATCGACCAAGCGCTCGGAGATGCCTCGTCCCAATCAGGCTCGTTGCGGCAGGAAGCGCTGCGTCGGTCGATGGCCATCCTGGCCAAGATCCCTGAGGCCAGCCTTCGCGAGCTCTACGCCGAGCGCGTGGGCCGCCGCTTGGGAATAGCTCCTGCTCGCATCCTTGAGGACGTCGAGCGGGGCGGCCGCCAGCCCGCGCCCGCAGGTGGTTTGGCACCGTCCCGCAGCGGGAACAGTGGAATGGGCGCGTCTGCCCATTTGCTGGGCTTGCTCGTCGCCAGGCCCGAGCTGGTTTCGGAGGTCAGAGATCGTTATCAGGTCACGCGTGGTGACTTCCCCAGCACGGAGGATGGAGACCTGTACTCTGTCTTGTGCGACTCGTTGCCCGGCCGACCTGACCCCTCAACCCTGGCGGCCAACCTCGCCGAGAGGTGGGCGGAAGTTGGGGATGCGGAGCTTCCCGAGCTCGAGGAAGAATCAGGAGGCACGCGCCTGCAACGGGCACTGGAGGATTGCGTGAGGACAATCCGCATCGAGGTGGCGGAGCGCACAATAAGCGAGTTGCAGCGCCAGATGGCCGGGCTCGGCCACCACCGGGAGGGCTCGACGCCGGCCCTGGTGGCAGAGATGGAGAGCATGAGGCGGCGGATCGAGAAGCTGCGCCGCGGCAACGGTTTGGAGGCTTGATTTGGCAAGGGCAATGAAGGCGGTGACCCCTCTGGCGCCGCCCAGGACTGAGGATCTGGTCAGGGCTGCCGAGCAGCTCATCCTCAAAGGCAAGGAGCAGGGCTTCCTCAGTCCCAGCGAGATCATCGACCCGTTCCCTGAGCTGGACACCGACCCGGAGCAGATGGAGCGGCTGTTCGTCCTGTTCCGCGAGATGGGGATCGTCGTCTCGGACGGGGACAAGGACTTCGACTCGGAGGAATCCGAGGACGAGCTCCTAGCGGCGGACGCGGATGCGGTCTCGCTCGACGATCCGGTGCGGATGTATCTCAAGGAGATCGGCCGGGTCTCCTTGCTGAAGGCCGAGGATGAGGTCTATCTCGCCAAGCTGATCGAGCAGGGGGACGAGGATGCCAAGCATCGGCTGACCGAGGCCAACCTGCGCTTGGTGGTGTCGATCGCCAAGAAGTACATCGGCCGCGGGATGTCGTTCCTGGATCTGATCCAGGAAGGCAACATGGGGCTGATCCGGGCGGTCGAGAAGTTCGACTACCACAAGGGCTACAAGTTCTCCACCTATGCCACCTGGTGGATTCGCCAGGCCATCACCCGCGCCATCGCCGACCAGGCCCGCACCATCCGCATCCCGGTGCACATGGTGGAGACCATAAACAAGCTGGTCCGGATCTCGCGACGGCTGTTGCAGGAGCTGGGCCGGGAGCCTTCCGATCCCGAGATCGGGGAGGAGATGGGGATCACTCCAGACCGGGTACGTGAGATCGTGAAGGTGGCCCAGGACCCGGTCTCGCTGGAGACCCCGATCGGAGAGGAGGAGGACTCCCACCTGGGCGATTTCGTGCCTGACAGCGAGGCGGTGGCCCCCTCGGAAGCGGCCTCGCTGACCATGCTGCGCACCGAGGTCGAGGACATCCTGGACACCCTGACCCCCAGGGAACGCCGAGTGCTCCAGCTCCGGTTCGGGCTCATCGACGGGCACCAGCGAACCCTGGAGGAGGTAGGCAAGCGCTTTGGCGTGACCCGGGAGCGCATCCGCCAAATCGAGGCCAAGGCGCTGCGCAAGCTGCGTCACCCCTCGCGCAGCATGAAGCTCAAGGACTACCTGGAATAGCGTCCGGGACCGGCTGGGGCCCCTCAGACCCCCAGCCGTCGAGCCCGAAACATCAGGAAGTTGGGAATGCGGCGCCGTCTGGGCTGCCGATCTCCGCTGGGAGGGGGCTCGCGCAGCAGCTCGATGCCGAGCCCGCACGCCTCCAGCGCCCTGGAATAGGTCTCCAGGTCGAAGCACCAGCCATCGAAGTCCATGGCCAGGCCCGCTCTTTCGAAGTGGCCAGTGAACCTCCTCCTGCCCAGGTACGAGCCCGCGATCTGAAACGGCGCCTCCACTTCCGGGCCCACAAAGTCGCCGGCGTCACTGACCGGATGGGTCACGCAGACAGCCAGGCGCCCCTGGGGAGCGAGCACCCGGGCCGCCTCCGCCACGGCCTGGGGCATCTCGTCCACGTCCATGAGCGAGTTGTAGGCGACCACCAGGTCGAAGGCGGCGTCCGCAAAGGGCAGCCGCTCCGCACGCGCCAGCTGGTAGGTGGAACTGGGATCCACGGCCCTGGCCGCCTGGAGCAGGGTGGGCGACGGATCGACCGCTGTGACCGAGTGCCCCCGCTCCACCAGGTCGCGGGCAACCCGCCCTTCGCCACAGCCCACCTCGAGGGTGGCCCGGCCCGGCGGAGGGACCACCTCGGAGAAGAACGTCTCCCGATATAGCCAGTAAGCGTCGAAGTTGGGCGTCCGCGCCCACCGGATCCAACTCTGGGCCCGGTCCTCCCACCCATCCATCCGGCCAAGGCCGGCCTCCCCATCGGACCACTCCGCGGTCACGGCCCTAGGGCAACCCGAGATGGCGGTCAAGGAAGTCAATCGTCCTCTCCGCCAGGTCAATCTTGGCCGCGATCGACCGGACTCCATGCCCCTCCTTGGGGTAGAGCACCAGCTCTGTCTCCACCCCCGCGGCCAGCAGCGCCTGGTGGAACTCGACCGCCTGCCCGGGAGGGGTGCAGCGGTCCACCATCCCCGCCACCAGCAGAGTGGGGGTCTTGGAGCGGTGGGCAAAGAAGACCGGGCTGCGCTCGTGGTACATCCCGCCGGGACTGAGCGGGTCTCCCCGCAGGTACATCTCGTCGAATTCCGGGATGTTGCTGCCAAAGTGCTGGCTGTACCAGTCGGTGACCGGGGAGACGGCGACCGCCGCCTTGAACCTGGTGGTCCTGGTGGTGAGCCAGCAGCTCATGTAGCCCCCATGGCTCCCCCCGTAGACCCCCAGGCGGTCCTTGTCGGCCAACCCCCGCTCCACCAGGTGGTCAAGCCCGCTCAGGTGGTCTTCGACCTCGGCTCCGCCATAGTCGCCGATCTCCATCGCCAGAAACTCCTGGCCGCGTCCACTGCTGCCCCTGGGGTTGGGCAGGAAGACGGCGTAACCCCGAGCCGAGAGGAGGGCCACCAGCAGCAGGTTGGGGGCCGGCCAGGAAGCCATCCAGCAGTACGCGGGGCCGCCGTGGACAGCCAGGACGGTGGGGTACGGAGCCTCCCCGATCTTGGGAAGCACCAGGAATCCGGACATCTCCAGCCCGTCGCTGGAGATCCAGGTGGTCGCTTCCAGCCGGCCCACCTGCGCTCCCAGCCACCGCTGGCCATCGTCGGTGAAGGTCGCGACCTCGGTCAGCCGCCCTGAGTGGACATGGGCCAGATGGGGTGGGTCCGACCAGGACTCGGCGCCGAAGATCGCACCGCCTTGAGGATGGGGCGCGGCCTCCGGGTACAAGAGGCCGGAGGCGGTCAGGAGGCCCTGGTGGTGAACCTCGATGGCACCATCTCGCAGGTCGCACTCCATCACCACGGTCTCGGTGCCGCGAACCCCGCTCACTACCAGCAGGTTCCGGTCCCGGAACCGCGCGCTGGTGGCATCCACGCCTCCGGTGTCAAGCCGCCTGGTCGCCCCGCTGTCTCGATCCACCACGATCACTTGGCCGGCCACCAAACCACGGTCGCTGGCCAGTCCTTCGATGACCGCCAGCCGGCTCCCGTCCGGAGATGAGGCCGGCTTGCCAAGCTGGGTGTGAGGCCGATGCATGGTGCGTCGCCAGGAGCCATCGAGCGCGATCAGCTCCAGCCATGAGTTGGTCCAGTCCCCCTCCCAGGGAAGGGTGGAGACCACGGCCACCAGAGCGTCCCCGGCCACGCTACCCTCCCAGACATTGAGCCCTGGCTCAGAGATCCTCCGATGCTCCCCGGTGTCAGCGTCCACGAGCAACGCCACCCGCCAGCCGGTCAGGGCGGCACCACCCCGGTGGACTGTGGGCTCCCAGGGCGCCCTGTCGCCGTCGAGCGCGGAACTTTGAACCGCTCCCGAACCACTTGTCACCCCCTGATCGGCACCCTCCTCGGCTGCCAGGATCACAAGGTGCCTGGAGTCCTGGCACCACTGGAGTGCCTCCGCGCTCAGGCCCGGCAGCGCCAGCGGCCTAGCCGAATCCGAATCCCCGCTGGTCATCACCCAGAGGCCGTAGACCCCAGGGCTGCCCCGGTCGGACAGGAGGCCGATGCGGTCGCCGGACGGGCTGAAGCGGGCACCGCGCTCGCTCGCACGCTCACCTCCCGTGAGCGGCGCGAGGTTCCCAGATCCCAGGTCGCAGAGGAAGACCTTGGTCGATGCCGGGGCATCAAGGTCGAATCTCACCTCCCCCGTAAGCAGCATCTGGGTTCCGTCCGGGGACAAGGCCAGATCGGTGGCGGCGTAGATCGTACCCAGGCCCGGCTCGAGGGCCCTGCGGAACAGCTGATCGGCTGAGATCGGCGTGGGGACTTCTGGCAACTGGCAACCTCCTGGCTCCGCTGGTCGAGGTGTGACCGCGGCTGGTCACCGGTAGACTACGCAGCGGCGGGCGCAACTCGCCTTCGGTCGTAGCGCGCCAGCGGGGCAGGGACCGCCGATTCCGGTCTCCCGTAGACTGAAGCGACCAGCGATCCGGAGTAGCTCAACGGTAGAGCAGGCGGCTGTTAACCGCAAGGTTCACGGTTCGAATCCGTGCTCCGGAGCCATCGATGGGCAACGGACTCCGGTCGACCGCCGGGAGAAGCGGGTGAGCGCCCTCCGCCCGGGAAGAGGGCCCCTGGCTCGGACGGGGACCGCCGCCTCCTCCGAGCTTCCAGCAGCGCGGGATCGGCCCTCGTCCGGTCGCTCAGCCGCGGGGACTGACCTTCGACTGGAACCGACCATCCTCATCGGGCCGACGGCTACAGGCGCAGCAGCCGGGTACGGGCCAGCCAAAACACCCCCGCGCCTGCCGCCCCGATCACCAGCCCGACCACCAACGCCGGTAGCCAGGTTGGGACAAAGGACCCGGCTGGAGAGCTGAATAGCAATGCGGAGGCGGTGACGCCCAGGAGGAGCCACCACAATCCCACCAGGACCAAGAGGCCTCCGACAATGAGCCCAGCCACTCCGATCGTGATCTCGTACGCGAGGCGGCCCGGGCCCGTGGCACCTGAGGGTTCCGGCAGCACCGCCGCCACACCTGGGCCGGATGGCAGTTGGGTCCGGCGGCGGGACGAGCGCATCATCACCAAGGTCAGCAGCACGGCCAGCCCCAAGAGCAGCACAAGCAGAAGAGCCGGACCACCCAAAGCCACGACAGCCATCGCCAGGCATTGTCGCCTGCAGCTCTCGCTTTGGCAACCCGACGGACCACAGGTGGCTCCCGCCGGACTCGGTCGGAACCGTGGGCGAAGGCGGACAATTGCCCGGTGCCAGCGTATGTCGCGCTCCTGCGAGGGATCAACGTCGGCAGCCGGAATCGGGTGCCGATGGCGGCCGTTCGGGATCTGGTCACAGCCGCTGGGGCGACCGGGGTGCAGACCTACCTGCAGAGTGGCAACGTGGTTTTCCGCCACCCCAGCACGGGCGCTGAGAAGCTGGGGTCCAGAGTCTCCTCAAGTCTTAGCGTAGCTATACGTATCGATCCGACGATCGAGCGCTAGCGACTGAAGGCTTGAGTGGTGGGTGCCCTGCCCAACGGGGCTACAGACACGTCCGAGGCGACCCTTTCC
>JAJYPP010000104.1 GCA_021795235.1 bacterium | reverse complement strand
GAGGCGACGCAAGGTCTGTTGATGCAGACCCGTCATCTTGGCTGCTTCACCAATCCTTACGAACTCCATGCTTCGAGTTTACTACACACAGATGCACTAATACAAGTCGTCAACTGTCGACAAGACTCATGGCCCCGGCGCCATGAGAGGAACGACAACGGGCCACCACCGCTTGAGCCAAGCGACCCGCCGATGAAACCTGGGCGCTTCCCCTGGGAGGTGACTCCGGGCTATCCTCGGTGCAGGCGATGAGGCCCGTCTTTCGCGCATCGATTGCTGATGGCTTCTGGAGTCGGCCAAGACCTGAGCCCGAGGCTTGGGAAGCGGGAGTGACAGCCATCAGAGTGGACTAGCGATGGACCATCCGGTGACCGGTGGCGCCCCCCAGGAGGGTCCCGCCGCCCCCTTCTACGTATCCCAGGGGCCAGAGATCGAACTGTTCGAGGCCGCCTACGCGCGCGGGCTGCCGGTGCTGCTCAAGGGACCAACCGGATGCGGCAAGACCAGGTTCGTCAGTCACATGGCCTGGCGGCTGGGGCGTCCGTTGACGACTGTCGCCTGCCACGACGACCTGACCGGGAACGACCTGGTCGGGAGGTACCTCCTGATGAACGGCCAGACCCAATGGATGGACGGGCCCCTCACCAGGGCGGTCAGGGAGGGGGCGATCGCCTATCTGGACGAGATTGTGGAAGCTCGCAAGGATGTGGTCGTGGTGATCCATCCCCTGGCGGACCACCGACGGATCCTGCCCGTCGACCGGCTGACCACGGAACTCCCAGCACCTCCGGAGTTCATGCTGGTGGTCTCGTTCAACCCCGGCTATCAGAGTGCCGCCAAAGACCTCAAGCAGAGCACCCGCCAGCGGTTCGTGGCGATCCAGCTGGGCTATCCGAGCCCCGATCTGGAGATCGAGATCCTACGAGGGGAGACGGGGGTAGCGGTCGAGATGGCCCGGGCCCTGGTGCAGATCGGCGCCGCGGTGCGCGCCATGGTGCCGGAGGGGCTCGAGGAGGGGGCCAGCCCTCGGACCCTGGTTTCGGCGGCAGGGCTGATCTTGTCCGGTATCGACCCGGTCGCCGCCTGTCGCGCGGCGATCGCTCACCCAATCACAGACGACCCCGACCTCGAGGCCGCGATTTCGCAGGTCATTGAGGCCCACTTCCCAGGATGAACCCGGACCTGCGCTCGGTGGCGATGGCAACCCGGGGTCTGTTGGGGCTCGAGGTGGACCTGGACTTCGGACCTCACCCCGGCTGGCATTCCCAGCAGGTCTGGATCCCGCCGACTCCAGCCGAGGGGTTGACCAGACTCCTGCTGTGCCTGCAGGCGTCGAGCATGTCTCAGGCGCCGATCGACTCCCGCAACCCAGACCCGTGGGCGGCCATCCTCCACAACCTCCTGGTCGCCAAAGTGCTGCGGACGCGCCTGCCGGGCCTGCACCCCGTCTTCGACGCCTTGGAGGACGCCTGGTGGGACACGGTCGGCGGCGCGGGCATCAGCTCAGACTTGGGGGTGCTCCTGCTGGGATCGCTGACCCCGTCCTGGGAGCGATGGGCAACAGGCAGCCCGGGGACTCAAGGCTCTCTGCTACGGGCCAGAGCGGAGGCCAGCCGATGGTTGCGCGATCCCGTCGGCGCCACTCCCGTCCCCCCGTTTCCGCCTCCGAAGTGGCTGCCCCTCCACCACGCCCATCCCCTCCCAGAGGTGTCCGACCAGAAGGTACCCGGCGGCGGCAGCTCTTCCATCACCAGAGGGACGGTCCCTCTGTTCGTGCTCGCCCCGAGCTTTCCGTCGAGTCCCCGAGTCCTGGTCACCGGTCCCGACCCGCTCTCCCCGGCCGGCGGGGCTGTCGATGTCCCGCCGGACAGGTCGACTCAGGACAGCACCGAGTCCCGGTCCGGCCCGTGTCGGCACGACGAATGGGACAGCGAGCGAGGAACCTATCTGCACCAATGGTGCTCGGTCTACGACCTGACGGCGATGAGCGACCGGACCGGTTCGGATCCGACCGTCACCAGGTCAGCGATGCGGCGGGTCCGCCGGATGTTCGAGAGCCGAGCCCACCCGGCCACCGCCCGCCGGCATGAGCTCGACGGTCAGGAAATCGACATCGACGCCGTGATCGCCGCGGCGGCGCAGGGCCGGGTCAGTGACGACGAGCTGGTCTACTTCGACCGGGCGCGGGCGGCGGGCGACACAGCTATCGCGGTCGTGGCCGACCTCAGCGAGTCGACCGGGGGCTGGACCCTGGATCTCGAGAGGTCGGCCTTGGTCCTGTTGGGCGAGGCCCTCGACGCGGTCGGCGACCAGTTCAGCTTGCTCGGGTTTCGGGGCCGATCCCGCCACGACTGCCAGGTGGTATGGATCAAGCGTTTCCCGGACCGATGGGGGACGTCGACGCGCGCCCGGATCCGGGCTGTGGAGGCTTCGGGCTTCACCCGCATCGCTCCATGCCTGCGCCACGTCGGCCAGGTCCTGTCGGCCACCGACTGCCACAACCGGATCCTCCTCTTGATCAGCGACGGCATCCCCTATGACGTCTCTGGCTACGGAGGCGCCTACGCAGTGGAGGACACTCGCCGGGCCTTCTACGAGCTCCGCGCCCGAGGCATCAAGCCGTACTGCCTGACCATAGATGTGAGCGCCCGACACTATCTGACCCGCATGTGCGGCCCTGCGGCTTGGACCCTGGTCAATGATCGTGAGCGTCTCCCGGAGGCGCTCCTCCGGCTCTACCGGCGGGTCCGCTTCTGAGCCGCGAGCGGCTGATGTCGTCCTGGTGACCGGGCACCGAGAGGGCCAACCAGGTCAGCCGACGAGCCGAACGCCACCAGCCGGATGATCGCGGCGCGACCGACCCGGACCGGACGTGCACGTGATCCCGGGCGGCGCCGGGAGTGGCCGACGAGCGCGCCAAGATGGTTGTCATTCTCGCCTTCTCCGCGCCAGAACTGGCTCGCCGGAGCTATCCGCTGCGCCGCCCGAAGATCGCCTGCCTCCACCCCACTCGTAGAATTGGGGGCCGGTCGGACCCCACAAACCAGCTCAGGAGTCGCCAATATGGAAGAGGCTCTCACCCCGGCTACGCTCAAGGGCCTGAAGGAGGACTTCACGTCTCAGCCGGCCTACCGGCTGGCCCAGAACGCCGTGACCCGCGCGTCCATCGATGACGTTGCGCTGGACCGAGAGATTGTCAACTCCACCGCCCATACCTTTTCCACCACCTTGGACGACTGGAAGGTGACCGACCAGGAGACCAGCGGCAGGTGCTGGCTCTTCGCGGGGCTGAATCTGCTGCGCGTTTCGACCATGAAGACGCTGGCGCTCAAGGAGTTCGAGTTCTCGCAGAACTACGCCATGTTCTGGGACAAGATGGAACGTGCCAATTATGTTCTGGAGGCGTTCATAGCGACTCGGGACCGTGATGTGGATGACCGTACGGTGGCCTACCTGCTCGACTCCTTGCTAGACGATGGCGGCCAGTGGAACATGTTTGTGGCGCTCGTCCGCAAACATGGCCTGGTTCCCAAGGAGGTGATGCCGGAAACCCAGAGCTCGTCCAACACCCGACGGATGAATGCGGTGCTGCGCACCCTCCTGCGTCGGGGCGCGAAGTCCGTTCGTGACGCGGGCCGTCATGGCCTAGAGCCGGCCCGAGCTGAGAAGGACCAAGTGTTGCGCGCGATGTACCGGATCCTCTGCATCCATCTGGGGTCGCCGCCCGATCGGTTCCTATGGCAGTGGACGGACAAGGACCGCGCCTTCCACCGCGAGGGGTTCATGACGCCGATGGAGTTTGCGGCCAAGTACATCGAGATCCCGCTGGACGACTATGTGTGCTTGGTGCACGACCCGCGACCCTCCAGCCCGATCGGCCGCACCTTCACGGTGGAATATCTCGGCAATGTGGTGGGTGCTCCACCCGTCAAGTACCTCAACGTCGAGATGACCGTGATGAAGGAGATCGCGGCCCGTGTGCTGCGAGCCGGCGAGCCGGTCTGGTTCGGCTCCGACGTCGGCAAGATGATCAGCAATGACTATGGTCTATGGGATGCCCACCTGTACGATCTTCCCGCCCTGTACGACGCCAGCTTTGATCTCGTCAAGTCCGACCGCCTTCTGTACCGCGACACCGCCATGACCCACGCGATGCTCTTCACTGGAGTCGACATCGTTGACGAGATGCCGCGGAGATGGCGAGTCGAGAACAGTTGGGGAGCCGACAAGGGACGTGACGGCTTCTATGCGATGAACGACTCCTGGTTCGATGAGTACGTCTTCGAAATCGCCGCGCGCCGGGATTCGCTCCCGGAGTCACTTCAGCGCGCGGTGGATCTAGACCCGATCGTGCTACCGGCCTGGGATCCCATGGGGGCGTTGGCGGGTGGCGCTCTCAGCCGCAGGTGACTAGACCCTGTCGCAGCTGAGGTGCGGTGCCCTCTCCGCCACCGAGCCCGTCTACCGCGGCGTGGTCGGGCAAGGTGCCGTAGGCCAGTCGGGCCGAGCGTGGAGGTCAGAGTGGCCCGGAGCCGGCCGTAGGTCGGTGTCTTCGAGCGCTCCGTACCGGGACCGGCTGCTGTACCGTGGCAACCTGGTGAGGCCGGCGACCGGCCCGCCCGCCGGCACCTCAGATCGCGACGTGGATGTTCAGCAGCACCAACGGCCAGAGCAGGACCGCCAGGATCGCTGAAAAGAACCGCGCGGCGACGGTCAAGGCGGCGAAGTAGCCGTGGGTCACGGCCACGATGATGCCCAGGACGATGTAGATGGTGGGTAGCAGGGAGCGGCGACGCCTTTTGAACACGAGCCGACGCTAACACTCTCCAACCTCGACCGCCCATCTGATCGGGGATGGCCGGCTCTCGTCATCACCAGGCAGCGCCCGTGCGGCACTCTAGGTCTGGTGGCCACCAGGACCGGATCGGACCAGGGTGAGGAAGTCAGGAGCCGTTCTCGGTTGGAGCAGATCGACACCGGGTTGTCGATCTGCTCGGCGCGGTCGCCCTTCCGGACAGAGGGCTACCGCCGAGCTCGGTCGGAGGAGCGGTGGGTCCCGGCGCTACGCTCAATGAACCTCCCCGGGGCCGGCCGGGCCTTCAGCCGGGTGGGGAAGCGCGACCCGGGATCTCGGTCCCGACGGACTCGGTTGGTGCCGAGGCCAAGACCGCGAAGTGTGGGGCCCCCTTCATGATCCGGTCGAGCCAGGGCTGCTGCTGCGCCATGGCCCAGTCAATATCCCGCAGCCGGCCAAGGCGGGGCTGGGCCCAGCCGGCCTGAGCGACCAGCTCCAGGACCGCCTCTGGGCGAGCTCCGTGCCCCAGAGGCAGGGCACCGACGATCTCGGGATCATAGGTTGAGTGATGCGTGGGAGGAGTGCTTCTGACGCGATCCACAAGCTGGCGACACCTCCCGCGCAGCTGCTGGGCCGCGCTCGGATCACCCCAGTCGCGGTCGATCAGGACCAGCCGGCCCCGGGGGGCGGCCCGCCGCCAGGCGCCAAGGGCCGCAGCTGGATCGAGGAGCGTCCAGAGCAGGTGTCGCGACATGACGGCGTCGAACGGCCCCGGCGGCGCGTCTACGGCATCCGCCTCCACGGTAGTCACCTGAAGACGTGCGCTGTCCGCCTTCTGACGAAGGCGACCGAGCATCCTCGGGGACAGATCCACCGCCGTCACCTCATGGCCCAGCTCGCAGGCCAGCAAACTCAGAAAGCCGGTTCCCGAGCCCACATCGAGCACCTTTGAGGGCGCCGATGGAAGCAGCCCCGCCAAGGCGCTCCGCCACACGGCCCGGATCATGTTCCCGGCCGGGTGATGGCCCGGATCCAGGTCGTAGGTGGCCGCGTCCGCATCCCAGAACTCACGGATCTTGTCGGCAACGGTCATGCTGGCCCCTCCACGCCCCCGAGGCGACAGACGCCCCCCGGCATCGTCAGAGCCGTTGACCCGAATTGTCAAGCGCTGGAGTCCTGCCCACCGCTGGACGTCGTACTCCAACTGGATTGCGACATCTGTGAGAAGGTAGGGCCATGCTGGCCCTGCGCCTTCTGGCACTCGTGGCCGGACTGGTACTCACATTCGACACGCTCGCCAGTGTCGTGCGAACGGTTATCGTCCCGTTGCCATTGAGTGAACTCTAGTCAGCCCACTGCTGGTGGCACCCCTTCTCGGGGTTCCTCTCCCGTTGCCGGGTTCGGTTCTGACCTCACCGCGGAACGCGCACCGCTGAAGCGGTGGTCTTACATCCGCTCTCCAGGTGCCGAGTGGCTCGGCATCTGAACCGCCGCCTGTACCGTCCGAGGACGGCCCGGGAACGAACGGGGCCGTGGCTCCAACTGAGCCACAACTGGCACAGTCCGGCCAGTCACGGAGGTTTTGCGCAGCGTTGCGGTCGCGGTCGACCGGCTCACCCGTCACTGCGCAGATGAGCTGCTTGGCCAGCTTCTTGGGTTCGATCAGCCGGCAGCCGCACCCGTGATGGATCTGTGACGAGGCGAACCAACGGTTGGCGACCGTCGGCTGAGTTCCCCGCCACCCCATCTTGTGGGTGAGTTGGGGCCTGATCCGGCCGAGGGCGGCGTCGGACACCGAACGCCGGAACGCCCGGCGTCCCATGCTCTTCTTCATGGCCGCCAGGTCGAGGTCTTCGATCACAACCTCGCGGTAGGTTTTCGCCAGCCAGGTGGTGAGCTGGTGGGACGCCTGCTGGCGCAGGTTGACGCAGCGGCGGTCGAGGCGAGCGAGCTTGGCTTTCGCTGCGCTGTGCCCCAGCGAGCCGGGGATGCGTCGGGACAGTTGCCGCCCGACCCGGCGGCGCTTCGTGAGCGTTGCCCGCAGGGGGGCGGGGTTGGGAACTTCGATGATGTTGCTGTCGGTGTCGGCGATGGTGGCCAGGGACCGCATCCCGAGATCGACGCCGGCTCGCTCCCTGGTCGGCATGGACCGGGGACGGTTCTCGACGATGCAACCGAAGGAGACGAAGAGCCGCCCCCATCTCTGGCTGAGGGTGGCGTTGAGGACCCGGGCCGAGCCCTTGCCGAGCAGGCGCTCCAGGCGGCGAGTGTTCTCCTTCGAGCGCAGGGTGCCGATGACAGGCAGGGTGACGGTGCGCCGGTCGGGCTCGACCCTGATCGCGCCAGTCGTGAAACGCACCCGGGCCTGATCCTTGTGCCGGCACCGGAACTTGGGGAACCCGACCCTGCCGCCCTTGCGCTTTCCCTGCCTGGAGTCGGACCAGTTCTTGAGTGCTACGCAGAGGTCGGCGATCCCGGTGGCATACGCCTCCTTGGAGTTCTCCGCCCACCAGGGTGCGATAGCCGCCTTTTCGGCGTTCCATCTCTTCCGCATGGCGTAGAGGTTCCACTTGACCGACTCGTGGAGGGGATCGGTCTTGTGGGCGTCCAGGTCGGCCTTGACTTGGCCGAGACCCCAGTTGAAGGCGTAGCGTCGGCCGCCGAACTGGGAACGGATCGACGAGGCGACTTCTTTGTCCTCGGGCCACTCGACCTCAAAGCTGAAGCCGCGGGCGACCCAGCCGTCGGGGATTGCGAACTTCCCCTTCGGAGCCCGCTTCTTCCTTGCCTCCGGCACGAACGCCAGTGTGGCCATGGGTCGCATTGTAGCTCCGTCACGGCATCTGCCAAGCGCGGCTCCCGCCTCCTCGCTGCCGACGGTGATGGACCAGGGCGCCCAGCGAGCTGAGGATCTCGGTCACATCCCGCCTCAGGTCGGCGACTGGGGCGGGGTCGACCACCAGCAGTCTGCGTGGTGGCGCGGACAGTGTGGGGCCTGCCGCCACGGCCACACGGCCAACCGAGAGCCCGTCCCCAACGCCTTGTGACCCGGGCCACCTACCGGTCCGATGTATGCGCGCTGGACCGCCGAGGAGACCAGGGCGGAGACGACGACGCTACCGGTGGTGGCGGCTGAGCCGGAAGCGTCGGCCAAGACCAGGACCCGGCGCGACTGCACGAGGAGCGTCCCGTCCCTGACCCACTGCTACGAGCCTCCTAAGTATGCGGTCGCCGATGAATGACTCGCAGTCCCGCCGACGCCTTCAAGTTCATCATCGCTTACTGAAGTGCATTCCTCTGGCAACAGCCGGCAACCCTTCGCCAGCTCGTCGCGGCTCTCAGCGGTCCTGGCGGATCTCGTTCAAGGAGGGCTCGGGAAGATTGCGAGGACGCGCAGTGACTACCTCCGCCGCGACGAGATCCTCGCTCAGGGGGCACCAGTATTTCTGGTCCTGCGTCTGGTGGTCTGGATCGGCCTTCTGGTGGCTGGTTTCACCCTGCTGCTGTGGGGGTCGGGGACTCAGGATCTCGCTGGTGCCCTGCGCCTCAGTGCCTCATCGATCCTCCCCTTGGGCCTGACCCATGCCCGCTCCGGCCTGGAGACGGCGATCGCCTTCATGGAGTCCGCGTCTGGGGTGATCGTGGTGGCCCTGCAAATCGCCTACCTACCCAGCCTCTACAGCTCGTTCAACCGGCGCGAAGCCTTGGTCACCATGCTCGACAGCAGCAGCGGGTCGCCTCCTTGGGGCCCGGAGATTCTGGCTCGGCATGCGTTGGTCGACAACCAGGATCACCTGTCCAACCTCTATCACGACTGGGAGCAGTGGGCGGCAGACATCAGCGAGAGTCACACCAGCTACTCCACCCTGCTGTTCTTCAGGTCGCCAGAGCCCAGGACATCCTGGGTCCTGGCCCTGTTGGCCTGCCTGGACGCGGCGGCGATGCACTTGGCGCTCAACCCGCTGACCGCGCCCGCCACCGCCCGACCCTTCCTCCGGATGGGGATTGTCTGCCTGCGCTCGCTGGCGCGAGTGACCAAGATTCCGTACCCTCCGGACCCCATGATGACCCGATTCAGCTCACCCCCGAGGAGTTTCAGGAGGCCGTGGCACGGGTGCTCGCGGTCGGCTGGACAGCTGAACGAAGCGTGGAAGAGGGTCCGCAGCAGTGACCGCTTTTGCTAAGCGAGCATGAGTGACATGTAAGACTTGGTGGCATGGCATTGTTGCGACTCAAGGCGGCGGCAGAGGTGCTGGGGGTGCAGCCGGTGACGTTGAGGCGTTGGGCTGACGAGGGCCGATTGCCGGTGGTGCGCCCGGGCCGGGGAGGTTCCGTAGCGAGGACTTGGACCGGTTCTTGGGCCGGGCGCCAAAGGACATACCCCGCCGCGAGGTGCTGTATGTGCGGGTGTCGGGCACGACCGGTCAGGAGTCGTCCCTGGCTGCTCAAGAGGAGGAGCTGCGCGCCAGCTCAACCGGTGAGGTGGTGGGGGTGTTCCGGGACAGAGCTTCGGGTTTGCGAGAGCACCGCCCCGGGCTGGATCGGGTGCTGGCCCTGGCCCATGCCGGCGGGATCAGCGTGGTCCGGGTCACCCACGAGGATCGCCTCGCCCGGTTCGGCTCAGCCTGGCTGCGCCAGTTGTTGGAGAAAGACGGGGTTTTGCTGGAGGTGGCCCACCCCAA
>JAJYPP010000030.1 GCA_021795235.1 bacterium | reverse complement strand
AGCACTTCCAGCTGCGAGGCGAGATCAATCTCGCCCTACTTTCGATGGTCGGCTGGGTGGCGGTCAACCTCCACCTGCGCCACCTGGACCGGGAGGAGGCGGCCCATCCGCCCAAAGTTCCCCACTCTCGAGGTCAGGTGGCTTTGGCCGCCTGACCCAGAGCCCGCTCCGCGACTACAGATCAGCCCTCCGAGGATTCCGCACGTCCTCGTGAGGGCTGATCTCGTCTTCCAGGGCCGCTGAGGGCCCCTTGGACTGAGATCCAGAGCCGGGAATCCGGTCTCTGGACAGCAAAACGCCCGGAGATTGCTCTCCGGGCGTCTGCTTCGCGAAAGTCGCCAATGTTTAGGCGGAAATTCGCCAAAGGCTCCCAGTTACGAACAGCCAGAAGTGCTGCCGCAATTCATGCACTTGTAGCAGGCCCCATTGCGGACCATGAGGGCACCGCAATCCGAACACGAAGGAGCGTCCTCCTGGTTCCGGAAGGTCAGCTCGGCTGCGAGCTGTTTGGCGCTGGCTTGCTTGGGGGCGTTGGTCGGAACAGTGCGGGTACCGGGACCCCCTCCGCTGGCTGCTACAGGCGCGTCCAACCCGCTTATCGTCTCCTCTCGGCGACTTATGATGCCGAGAGCGTCCCTGTCCTCTGCCGAGAGGAAACGAGCCGCCAGCCAGCGGAAGATGTAGTCGACGATCGACTTCGCGATCGGGATCTCCGGGTTGGCGGTGTAGCCGGCGGGCTCGAAGCGGCTGTGGGCGAACTTGGCGCAGAAGAGCCGCAGCGGCACTCCGTACTGGAGGGCGACCGAGACCGAGGTCGCAAAGGAGTCCATCATGCCGCTGAGGGTGCTGCCCTCCTTGGCCATGGTGAGGAAGATCTCGCCGGGCTGGCCATCCTCGTAGAGGCCCACCGTGAGGTACCCCTCGTGCCCCTGGATGTCGAACTTGTGGGTTATGGCGGCACGCTCGGCTGGCAACCGCCGGCGGGCCGAGGTCGGCTCCGCAACCTCCTGGCCGTTGTACGTGGCTTGCTTCTTGGAGGTTGAGAGAGGCTGGCTGCGCTTGCTGCCATCGCGGTAGATCGCTACCGCCTTCAGGCCCAGCTTCCAGGCATCGACGTAGGCCTGCTCGACGTCTTCTGGTGTGGCGTCCCGGGGCAGGTTGACCGTCTTGCTTATCGCCCCCGATATGAATGGCTGGACCGCCGCCATCATCCGGATGTGGCCCTGCCAGCTGATCGAGCGCTGGCCGTTGGCGGGCGGGAACGCGCAGTCGAACACGGCCAGGTCGTCCTCGCGCAGGTGGTGAGCGCCCTCGATGGTGTCGTGTTCGTTGATGTACGCGATGATGTCGGAGACGGCCTCTTCGCCGTAGCCCAGGCGCCGGAGCGCGGCCGGAACGGTGCCGTTCACCATCTTGAGCAGGCCACCCCCGACCAGCTTCTTGTACTTGACCAAGGCGATGTCCGGCTCCACCCCGGTGGTGTCGCAGTCCATCATGAACGAGATGGTCCCCGTCGGGGCCAGCACCGTCACCTGGGAGTTGCGGTACCCGTGGACCGCTCCCAATTCATGGGCGTCGTCCCAGGCCTTGCGGGCGGCTGAGAGCAGGGTCCCGGGCACGTGCTCGGCCGAGATCTTGTAGGCGGCGGCCCGGTGCTTGTCCATCACTCGCAACATGGGCTGGCGGTTGACCTCGAAACCGTCGAAGGGACCCACCTCTCTGGCGATCCTGGCGGACTGGGCGTAGGCCTCCCCGGTCATCAGTGCGGTTAGGGCACCGGCGTAGTCCCGAGCCCGGGGGCTGTCGTATGGCATCCCCAGCGCCATCAGCACCGCGCCGAGATTCGCGTAGCCGAGACCGAGTGGGCGGAACTTGTGGCTGTTTACGGTTATCTTGTCGGTGGGGTAGGTGGCGTAGCCGACCATGATCTCCATGGCGGTCAGCATCACCCGCACGGTGTGGCTGTACCCCTCGAGGTCGAAGGTGTCATCCTCGCCCAAGAACTTGAGCAGGTTGATGCTCGACAGGTTGCAGGCGGTGTCGTCGAGATAAAGAAACTCGGAGCAGGGGTTGCTGGCGTTGATGCGACCGGAATTGGGCGAGGTGTGCCACTCGTTGATGGTGGTGTCGAACTGCAACCCCGGGTCGCCGCAGGCCCAGGCCGCCTCCGTGATCTGGGTCATCAGATCCCGCGCCCGGTAGGTGCCGATCACCCGGCTGCGGTCGGTCACGGCGTAGGTGCGCCACTCCTTGTCCTCCAGCACCGCGCGCATGAACTCGTCGGACACGCGTACTGAGTTGTTGGAGTTCTGGAAGAACACCGAGGAGTAGGCCTCGCCGGTGAAAGACCCGTCGTAGCCGGCCTCGATCAGGGCCCACGCCTTGCGCTCCTCGCGCACTTTGCAGTTGATGAAGTCGACGATGTCGGGATGGTCAGCGTTGAGGATCACCATCTTGGCGGCCCGCCGGGTCGTCCCCCCGGACTTGATGACCCCTGCGAAGGCGTCGAACCCCTTCATGAAGGAGACCGGGCCGCTGGCGGTGCCACCGGAGCCCAGGTTCTCGACCGAGGAGCGGATGGTGGAGAGGTTGGTCCCCGTGCCCGAGCCGTACTTGAAGAGCATCCCTTCGGTCTTGGCCAAGGACAGGATCGCCTCCATGGTGTCCTCCACGGAGTTGATGAAGCAGGCGCTGACCTGAGGATTGGGCTCGGCGCCGAGGTTGAACCAAACCGGGCTGTTGAAAGCGGCGATCTGGTTCACCAAGATGGCGCACAGCTCGGCGTGGAAGACCTCCAGGTCCTCTTCGGTGGCGAAGTAGCCACCCAGGCGGCCCCAGTCCCGGATCGTGTCCGCGACCCGAGAGATCAGCTGGCGGACGCTGCTCTCTCGGCGACTGCCGCCCTGCAGGCCCCGGAAGTACTTGGAGACCACGACGTTGGTGGCCAGTTGCGACCAACTGGACGGGACCTCGCAATCCTCCTGAGTGAACACGACCTCACCCTTCTCGTTGGTGATGGCCGCCGTCCGCTTCTCCCAGGCGATGGCGTCGAAGGGATGCACCCCGGGCTGGGTGAAGTGGCGCTCCACCCGAAGCCCCCGGGCGGAGGCGGTGGGCGCTGAGGCTCTGGGGGCGGGCTGGTTGGAGCCTTCCTCGGGAGTTGCGGCGGCGGGTTCCGGGTCGCTGGTAGGTCGGTCCACGGGATTTCCTCCTGGCAGGACGAGCGGTGGTTGACTAGAGGCTCTAGGTGGCTGCCTAACCATATGTTGGGGTTGTAGCATGGCCTAGGCGCAATATCTTGGGCCTTTGGTCTCCAAGAGTCAAGCGGATGCAGTCCAGTCGACCAGCCGTCCGTAGAATCGTATATAGAAGTAGCACGGGCGGTGATCGGTGCAGTCATCGCCGCTCGTCCCACCATGTAGGGAGGCCCTTTGTCGAGCAAGACCTTGGAGGTGACTCTGCCCGCGATGGGAGAGTCGGTGACCGAGGGGGTGGTGGGTACCTGGCGCAAGCAGGTCGGCGACGAGGTCGCGGCCGGGGAGACCCTGGTCGAGATCCAGACGGACAAGATCGATGCCGAGGTGCCGGCGCCGGCTGCTGGGGTTCTTGTCCGCATCGTGGCGTCCGAGGGACAGGTGGTCGCGGTGGGGGCCCCGCTGGCAGAGTTGGAGTTGGCGGAGACGACCACCGAGCGTCCGGCGGCACCGTCACCGGACGAGGGACGCCCAGCCCCCGCAGCCGGGTCCCCGCCCGTGGAGGCTGCGACCTCCGAGCCGGTGCCCGTGCCCCTTCCCGCGCTGGGGGAGTCGGTGACCGAAGGGGTGGTCGGCGCCTGGCACAAGCAGGTCGGTGACCACATAGGCGCCGGGGAGACCTTGGTCGAGATCCAGACTGACAAGGTGGACGCGGAGGTGCCCGCTCCCGTCGGGGGCATCCTGCTGGACCTGCTGGTTCCCGAGGGAGAGACCGTCTCGGTCGGGACGGTGTTGGCTCGGATCCAGCCCGCCGGCGCCACAGCCGAAGTCGCCAAGCCCGAGAAGCCGGCTTCCCCGTCCCCCGCGCTAGCGCCTGTGGACCGGTCGTTGCTGGAGGCCGATGCCAGCCCCCTGGCACGCCGGCAGAGCGCTCTGACCGGGGTGGCGCTGAGCCAGGTCGCGGGGACCGGCCCGGGGGGCATGATCCGCCGCGATGACGTAGTCGCCGGAGCCCCCTCCGCCCGGCCCGGTGCCCCTCAGAGTCTTCCCATCAAGGGAGCCTCGGCAAAGCTGGTCGAGGCGATGGAGCAGAGTCTCACGGTTCCCACCGCGACCAGCTTCCGCACCCTTGAGGTTCCGATTCTGGAGCTTCGCCGCCGACAGCTGAACGAGTCTCTGCGGGCTCGCGGCCATTCCGAGATCAAGGTCTCCTTCACCCACCTGCTGGCCTTCGCCCTGGTCCGGGCGGCCCAGGCGGTGCCGACCTTCTCGGCCAGCTTCTCAAGGGTCGAGGGCAATCCCCACAAGATCGTCCGGGATGGGGTGAACCTCGGGTTGGCGGTCGATGTCGAGCGCGCCGATGGAAGCAGGTTCCTGCTGGTCCCGGTGATCAAGGCGGCCGACCGGCTCACCTTTCCCCAATTCCGGGCGGCCTACGAGGACCTGGTCTCCAAGACCAGGTCCGGAGGCCTTACGGTCGACGACCTGGCGGACGCGACCATCACCCTCACCAACCCCGGAGGGGTGGGCACGGTCGCTTCGGTGCCCCGTCTGATGGCCGGCCAGGCCGCCATCATCGCCGTGGGCGCCATCGGGAACCCGCCGGGCTTCTCCGGGCTCTCGCCGGAGGCCACCGCGGCGCTGGGAATCCGCCCTGTCATGACCGTCACCAGCACCTACGACCATCGCCTGGTGCAGGGCCTGGAATCGGGCATGCTGCTGCGCCAGCTGGAGGTCCTGCTTGCCGGTGGCCAGGGTTTCTACGAGGCGGTCTTCAGGAGCCTGCAGCTCGATCTGCCGGGGATCGTCGAGCCGGCGGCCCCGGCCGCCCTCACCGTCACCGCCGGGTCCGCGCTCGCCACGCCTAACCAGCAGCTGATGCGGGCGGTGGCGGCCGGGATGTCCCTGGTCAAGGCCTACAGGACTCACGGGCACCTGGCCGCCGATCTCGACCCTCTGGGATCGGAGCCGCCGGGGGACCCCTCCCTGGAGCCGTCCACCGTGGGTCTGGACCACGCGCTCATGACCCAGGTCCCGGCAGAGATGCTGCGGGTGGCGGTGCCGGGAGCGACCCTGGCCGACGCGCTGCCGCGAATGCGCCAAACCTACTGCGGCACCATCGCCTACGAGATCGAACACATCAGCAGCCACGAGCAGCGCACCTGGCTGAGCAGCGAGGTCGAGTCAGGCGCGCACCTGACGCCGCTCAGCCCCGAGGAGCAGCGCGAGCTGCTGCATCGGCTGGCCCAGGTGGACGCGTTCGAGCGCTTTCTGCGCAAGACCTATCTTGGCCAACACACCTTCTCCATCGAGGGGCTGGACGCTCTGGTGCCCATGCTGGAGCACCTGATCGAGCTCTTCGCCAGGGACGGCACTCGGGAGGTCGTGGTGGGGATGGCGCACCGGGGTCGCCTCAACGTCACCGCCCGGATCGTGGGTCGGTCCCTGGAGGACATCATCGCCGAGTTCGAGAGCGGCGCCTACCTGGGGGGTGCCTCGACCGGCGACGTGAAGTACCACTACGGTGCCGAGGGGGTCGCCAGGACCAGGGACAATCGCGAGGTCAGGGTCGTGCTGACTCACAACCCGAGTCACCTGGAGGTGGTGAACGCGGTGGTCGAGGGCCGGACCCGGGCGCGCCAGACGGCGGTCGACGCCCGCGAGCTGGTGCAGGACACGCGCTGCGCCGTCCCCGTTCTCATCCACGGCGACGCGGCCTTCACCGGGCAGGGAGTGGTCACCGAGACCCTCAACCTGCAGAGCCTCGAGGGCTACCGGGTGGGCGGCACCGTCCACATCATCGGCAACAACCAGATCGGTTTCACGACCGAGCCCAGCGAGGGCCGGTCCACCCGTTACGCCAGCGACGTCGCCAAGGGCTATGACATCCCCATCATCCACGTCAACGCCGATGATGTGGAGGCCTGCCTGCAGGCCGTCAGGCTGGCGGTCAGCTACCGCGCCACCTTCGAGCGCGATGTCCTGATCGATCTCATCGGCTACCGCCGCCTGGGCCACAATGAAGGTGACGAGCCGGCCTACACCCAGCCTGTCATGATGGCCAAGATCCGCAGCCATCCCACGCCAGTGCAGGTCTACGGGGCCCGCCTGATCGAGCGCGGCGTGGTCAGCGAGGCCGACCTCGAGGGCGAGCAGAATGCGGCCTATCAGGAGCTGGTTCAGGCTCATGCTCGGGCCGTGGCCCGAGGGGGCGAGCTCACGGCCGCGGCGCAGCCGACTGGCAGCACGGGCGAGCCCGAGGGGCTTCCCGAGGCCCCGACCGCGGTGGACCTGGCCCGCCTGCGGGCCCTGGATCGCGAGCTCGCCGCCGTTCCCGACTCGTTCAAGCTCAACCCCAAGCTGACGCGCTTCTTCGCGCAGAGGCCCCAGGCCCTGGAGCACGAGGGGCGGCTCCTGTGGGCCCAGAGCGAGGCGCTCGCCTTCGCCAGCCTGATCGAGGAGGGGGTCGCCATCCGCCTCACCGGTCAGGACACGGCCCGCGGGACCTTCAGCCAGCGGCACCTGGTCCTCCACGATGTGGAGACGGGCGACGCCTGGGCTCCGATCCAGCACCTGGCGGGAGCCAAGGCACCATTCGAGGTCCACAACAGCCCCCTTTCCGAGGTGGCAGCCATGGGCTTCGAGTACGGCTACGGGGTGACCAAGCCCCAGGCGCTGGTGCTCTGGGAGGCGCAGTATGGGGACTTCTTCAACAATGCTCAGGTCATCATCGACCAGTTCGTGGCGGCGGGTCAGGCGAAATGGGGCCAGGAGTCACGGCTGACCCTGCTCCTGCCGCACGGGTACGAAGGCAGCGGGCCGGAACACTCGAGCGCGCGCATGGAGCGGTTCCTGGAGTTGTGCGCGGAGGGCAACATGCGGGTGGCCTACCCGTCGACGGCGGCCCAGTACTTCCACCTCCTGCGCCTGCAGGCGCTGGCAGAGGAGCGCCGCCCGCTGGTCGTGTTCACGCCCAAGAGTGGACTCAGGCTGCAGGCTGCCATGTCCAGCGCCGCCGATCTGGCGGAGGGATCCTTCCAAGCCGTTCTGGGTGACCCCGCGCGACCGGATCCCCGGCGGATCAGACGCCTCCTGCTCGCCAGCGGCAAGGTTGGGCACGAGCTGATAGCGCGCCGTGACAAGGAGGGTCAGGATCAGGTCGCCATCCTCAGGCTCGAGCTTCTGTATCCCTTCGCCGCCGCCGCGATCGCGGCGGCGCTGGCCGGTTATCCCGAGCTCGAGCAGGTGGTCTGGGTTCAGGAGGAACCCCGCAACATGGGCGCCTACACCTACCTCCTGCCCCGCCTTCAGGCGCTCCTGCCCCAGGAGCTGGAGCTCGGCTACGTCGGGCGGCGGGCCCAGGCCTCACCTTCTGAGGGATCCATGAGCGCCCATCTAACAGAGCAGGAGCGGCTGGTCGGCGACGCGCTGACCGGCGAGGCCGCCCCCGCTCCGACCCGGAGTGGTGATGGCGGCTAGGGTGGTGGTACTCGGCGGAGGCCCGGCCGGCGATGTCGCCGCGCTCAGGGCCGCCCAGATGGGCGCGGAGGTCGTGCTGGTAGAGCGTCGCGATCTCGGGGGGACCTGCCTCAATCGGGGATGCGTCCCCAGCAAGGCGCTGTTGGCGATCTCGGCGCTGGCCGCCAAGATCCAGAGAGCCGATGAGTTCGGTCTGCGGGTGCAGGGCCTCTCCTTCGATTTCCCGCGCATGCAAGCGCGCAAGGACGAGATCGTCCTCAAGATGCGCGGCGGGGTCGAGGCCGCCTGCAAGCGCCACCAGGTGAAGGTGGTGCGGGAGCCGGGCCGACTGGAAGGAGCGGCGGTGACGGCCGGGGGCGCCGTCTTCCCGTACGACCATCTGGTGGTGTGCGTGGGCACCGAGCCTGCGGGCCTGCCCGGGATCGACATGAGCCACCCTCGGGTCATAACCTCCGATGGGGTTTGGGCGCTGACGGAGATTCCCCAGCGGCTCCTGATCATTGGGGGAGGCGTCATCGGCTGCGAGTTCGCGAGCCTCTTCGCCCCCCTGGGCGCGGATGTGACCGTGGTCGAGATGCTTCCCCAGTTGCTGACCGGGGTCGATCGCCGCACCGCTCAGCAGTTCCAGCGGCTGCTGGAGGGCCACGGGGTCAAGGTTCACCTCGGCAGCAAGGTAGAGGAGCTCAGCTATCGAGACCAAGGGATCTCCGCCACCCTCACCGGGGGGACCAAGCTAGAGGCGGACACGCTCCTGGTGGCCGTCGGCAGATCCCCCCAGACCTCGGGGATAGGGCTGGAGGAGGCGGGCGTGGCGGTGAACCAACGGGGCCACGTCGAAGTTGACGAGTACCTCCGAACCGCCAACCAAGCCATCTGGGGAGCCGGCGACTGCATCGGCGGACTCCAGCTGGCGCACCTGGCCAGCGCTGAGGCCGCCAGGGCGGTGGAGAACGCGCTCGACCCCGGCCGGATGCGCCCCATGGACCGGACCGTGGTCCCGAACTGCATCTTCACCAACCCTGAGATAGCCACCGTCGGCCTGCATGCCGACCTCGCCCGCGAGGCGGGCCATGAGGTCCGCATCGGGCAGGCCAGATTCGTCGGCGAGGCCAAGGCCCTGGCAGAGGGCGAGCCAGAGGGGTACGTGCAGCTGGTGGCCGACGCCCAGGACGACCGTCTGCTGGGCGCCACCATCATGGGACCGCACGCGGTGGAGCTCATCCACGAGGTCGGGGTCGCGATCAGCGACGGCTTCACCATGGCGGAGCTCGGAGACGTGATCCACGCCCATCCCACCGTGAGCGAGGTGGTGATGGATGCGGCCCAGCAGGGCCACGGAGTAGCGCCCTACCTCAGCTGAGTCGTCCCCGCCGACCGGGCTCGCCGGACTCTCAGCGGGGGAGGTGGCGGCCTACCTCTCTCCCGCATTGAGCCAGTTGCCGCCGCGGTGGAGGTTTGAATGGACCAAGCACAAGATGGGGACAGAACCGGGATCGTCTCCCCGGAAGGGGACAGGACTGGAGGACCGGCGGACAGGTTGGCCCCCTCCGCGGAGCTGGAGGTCCTTGACGAGGGCCTCTACGGCTACCTGGGGCTGGGAGTCCCGACCGACTATCTGATGGAGCAGCTGCGCGGCCCGGTGGACCAGCTTTGATCACCGCAGTCGACTCCAACGTCCTGATCGACGTGCTCAGCCCCGATCCCACCCAGGGCAGGGCGGCGTGGGAGGCGTTGCAGGCCAGCCGCCGACGGGGCCCGGTCGTGGCCTGCGATGTCGTCTACTCGGAGGTGGCCGGTTACTTTGAAAGCCCGGAGGAGGCCCGGCGGGTCCTGGCGAAGCTGGGAGTGAGGTACGAGCCGACTTCGGAGCGGGCAGCCCTGCAGGCTTCGAGGATCCAGCGCGAGTACCACCTGCGGGGGGGCGACCGCCAGCGCCTGGCACCCGACTTCCTGGTCGGGGCGCATGCCATCGATGTGGCGGACCGGTTGCTGACCCGCGACCGGGGCTTCTACCGGGCCTACTTCCGGGATCTCATGATCGTCGAGCCGCTGAGGTCGCGGGCCGACCTGGACCGAACCGGCTTCCGCCGGTCCGTGGGCGACCTCACTCCACAGCGAGGCAGGTGAGGGTGCGGGACACTCCACTGAAGCTCTGGATGCGGTCCACGACCAGGGCTCCGACTCCCTTGACGTCGTCGGCCTGAATCTGGGCGACGGCATCGTACTCGCCGGTGATGGCATCGACCTGGAGGACGCCAGCCTCTCCCCGCAACCGCTTCACCACATCCATTGCCTTGCCGGGCTCCAGGGTCATCAGGATGTACGCACGCACCATGGCCTCCCTCCTCTGCGGTTCCAGCCCGCTCACCGGGCATCCGCCGGCCACGATATCCCAAACCGCGCCGGTTGTGGCATCGGCGGGGCCGGCACCGCCCCGGCCGGCCGCTCCGGGGCGGGAACGCCTGCCTCGTCGGCTGCTCTCGGCCGTATCGTCCAAGCGGGTCGGCCCGGCGCCGGGTTCCGACAGTTCGAACCTGCGGGCTCTGACCGGCACCACCGAACAGAAGGCACGCCCACCAGGCGAGCCGCCGCTGGGGATCGAGGACCGGGCCCCGGAAGTGAGGCCGGTGCCGGGCCGCGGCCGCCGCTGCATGATTAGGAGAGGGAGTCCCACCACGAGCCCAGGGAGGCAGATCTTTGCGAGCAGTTCTGAAGTCTCGGGCCGGGCCCGGGGCGGCGTTGGGGGAGGTGGCGGACCCGCGTCCCGGACCCGGGGAGGTCTTGGTCAAGCCGGTGGCCACCGGGATCTGCGGCACCGACCTGCACATACTCGACTGGAACCCATGGGCGGCTGCCCGGGTGCGGCCGCCGAGAGTGATGGGGCACGAGATGGCTGGTCTGGTTCTCGCCCTTGGAGAGGGGGTCACCCGGCTCGCGGTCGGGGACATCGTCGGGGTGGAAACCCACATCGTCTGCCTCACCTGCGCGCAGTGTCAGCGCGGCGACTTTCACGTCTGCCAGAACACCCGGATCCTGGGGGTCGACATCGACGGCGCGTTCGCGGAACTGGTGGTGGTCCCCGAGCGCAATTGCCGGCCCGCGCCTCCGGGGCTCGACCCTGCGGTGGTGGCATTCCAGGAGCCGATGGGCAACGCCGTCCACTCCGCCTGCCAGGGGCCGCTGCGTGATCGCTCGGTGGTGGTGACGGGCTGCGGTCCCATCGGCCTGGCGGCGGTGGGCATAGCCAGGGCCGAGGGCGCCCGCCGGGTGGTGGCGGTCGACCGCGTGCGGGCTCGGCTGCGGATCGCCGAGGCCATGGGTGCCGACCAGACCATCGACACCTCATCTGTGGCTGACTTCGAAGCGGAGCTCCGCCGAGCCTGCCGGGGGACCGCCGACGTGGTCCTGGAGATGTCGGGACATCCCGCCCTCATCGACGGTTCCCTGCGCACGATCACCCCGGGCGGCTGGGTCAGCCTGCTGGGGTTGGGCGATGTCGACGTGTCGATCGACCTCACCTCGCTGGTCGTCATGCGGGGCGTTACCCTGTTCGGGGTGACCGGCCGGCGCCAGTTCGAGACCTGGGACCGGACCTCGGCCTATCTGGGCTCGGGCATGGTCGACGTGCGGCCCATCCTGACCGATCGGGTGTCGATGCTGGAGTTCGACAGGGCCGCTGAGCTGGCTCGGAGCGGCGCCGTTGGGAAGGTGATTCTCTATCCTCCGGAGGGCGAATGGGCATGAGTGATCTGGATTCGAGCTTGCGGGCGGACCTGGACCAGCTCCGTAAGGAGGGACGCTTCCGCCCCCTGGTGGTGCTGGAGAGCCCGCAGGACGCGGAGGTGGTCATCGGTGGCCGGCGGCTCATCAACTTGTCCTCCAACAACTATCTCGGCCTCAACACCCATCCTCGCCTGAAGGAGGCCGCCATCGAGGCGGTGCGGTCCTGGGGGGCCGGGTCCGGGGCGGTGCGCACCATCGCCGGCACCCAGTCGATCCACGAGGAGCTGGAGGCCAGGCTGGCGGAGTTCAAAGGGACCGCCGCTGCGCTCACGCTGCAGAGCGGATACGCCGCCAATCTGGCGGTCCTGGGCGGGGTCCTGGCAGAGGCTGACGCGGTCGTCAGCGACTCTTTGAACCACGCCAGCATCATCGACGGGATCCGCCTCACCAAGGCGGGGCGGTACCTGTTCCCGCACCGGGACATGGACGGCCTGCAGCAGCGCCTGGAGGAGGCCCGCCGCGATGGCCGTCGGCGGGTGCTGGTGGTGACCGATGGGGTCTTCAGCATGGACGGGGACATCGCGCCACTGCCCGAGATCGTGGAACGGGCGGAGGCCTTCGGCGCCTCCGTGATGGTGGATGACGCCCACGCCTCCGGGGTCCTGGGACGCCAGGGCAGGGGCTCGGTTGACCACTTCGGGCTGGAGGGCAGGGTCGCGATCCAGGTCGGCACCCTGAGCAAGGCGGTCGGAGTTCTGGGGGGCTACGTCGCCGGCTCCCAGGAGCTCAGGGACACTCTGATCCATCTCGGTCGGCCGTTTCTCTTCTCGACCTCGCACCCCCCGGCTGTGGTGGCGGCCTGCCTGGCCGCATTGGAGGTGATGCAGTCCGAGCCGGAGCGCCAGCGCCAGCTCTGGGAGAACGCGCGCCACTTCAAGGCGGGGCTGACCTCCCTGGGCTTCGACTGCGGTCGCAGTGAGACTCCCATCACCCCGGTCATCGTCGGCGAGGCCCGCCACGCCATGGAGCTCTCCGACGAGCTGCGGCGCAGGGGTGTCTTCGCCCAGGGGATCGGGTTTCCGACCGTGGCCCGAGACCAGGGCCGGGTGCGCACGATAGTCACCTCCAGCCACACAAGAGAGCAGCTGGACGCGGCCCTGGAGGCGTTCGCGGACTCGGCCCGGGCGCTTGGTCTCGAGTTGCGACCGAAGACCCAGGCAGCGACCGAAGCGTAACCATGGCTGGCCTCCCCGAATTGTCGTCAGTGCAGGGTCCCGGGCCGGACGGCGGCAAGCCATCCGGGCCACGTCGGGGTCCCAGGTCACCGGAGGAACTGGAGGAGGAGCGCCATCTGGTCGAGGCCGCCAAGGCCGACCCGACCGCCTTTGCCAAGCTCTATGACCGCTATGTCGATTCCATCCACGCGTACGTGTACCACCAGACCGGGAGCTGGGAGCGCGCCGAAGATGTCACCGCGACCACCTTCATGCGCGCCTACGCGGAGATCGGGAAGTTCGAGTGGCGCGGCGTCCCCTACTCCGCCTGGCTCTACCGGGTCGCCTCCAACCTGGTCATGCGCGATCATCGCCACCCTGGCTGGATCGAGCTGCCCGAGGGGCTGGTCGACCCGGGTGAGGGGCCCGAGGATGCGGCGGTTAGATCCGAGCAGGTGCGCCGCATCCAGGCCGCGGTGCGCCGGCTGTCGCCCGATCAACGCCAGGCCATCACCCTCCGCTTCGGCTCCGGCCTGCGCAACGCCGAGGTCGGCCAGATCATGCACAAGAGTGAGGGGGCGGTGAAGCTGCTGGTCTTTCGCGCTCTGCACGCCCTGGAGAGGCGATTGGGCCCCGACTTCGAGACCGGCTTCGTCCCCCATCTGAAGGTGGCCCCACCCCATGGCTC
This sequence comes from bacterium, assembly GCA_021795235.1. Classification (GTDB taxonomy): domain Bacteria; phylum Chloroflexota; class Dormibacteria; order Aeolococcales; family Bog-877; genus AG-12. The sequence goes on along the minus strand of JAJYPP010000030.1, from coordinate 24,639 downwards.
CGAGGAGGAGTGAGATGACCAGTCGCGAAGAGAAGCGGATGGCGGGCCACCTGGCCGACTGGCTGGAGGGTGAGCAGGGCATGCCCGATGCCGATCCCACCTCGCGCGCCATCGCTCGGACGGCGGTCCTGCTGGTGGATGCGCTGGCGCCCCGCCCGCTGCGGCCCGACACAAGGGCTCACATCTTCGAGCGGGCCCTGTCCGAGGCCAACCAGCGCCACCAGGGCGAAGATCTGATGCCGGAGGTGCTGAGGGTGGCCCGCCAGGTTCCGGTACCGGCCTGGGTTGGCCTGGGCGGGATGGCCGCCGGCGTGGTCGTCGGCCTGGCCCTGTTCCGGCAGCGGGAGGCGCGCGTCTCCGCCTGAGCCAGATCCGCGGGGCGGACTCCGACCGGGCCATCCGTACAATCCCCCACTGTGACTGGGGTGAGCACGGTGGTGGTGCCGGCGGGCGGCCTGGGCACCCGTTTCCTCCCCGCCACCAAGGCTCTGCCCAAGGAGATGGTCCCGGTGGGCGACCGCCCGGCCATCCAGTGGGGGCTGGAGGAGGCCGTGGCCTCCGGCATCCGCCGAGCCGTGATCATCACCGCGCCGGGCAAGGACCTCATCAAAGCTCACTTCAGCCCGGATCCAGAGCTGGAAGCCATCCTGGTCGGGCGGGGGAGCCCGGAGCTGGCCGACCGCATCCACCGGATCGGGCGGATGTGTGAGTTGGAGTTCGTCGAGCAGCAGCAGCCGCTGGGCCTGGGCCACGCCGTGCTCTGCGCCGCCGACCGGCTGGGGGGTGAGGAGGCGGTCGCGGTCCTGCTTCCGGACGACCTGTTCTGGGGAACCCCGCCCCTGCTGGCCCAGCTCATCCGGGCCTACACCCGGGAGCGGTGCACGGTGCTGGCCCTGCGTCGTTGCCCTCGCGACCAGATCTCCCGCTACGGGGTGGCCGCGGTCGAGGGGGAGGGGCCGGTCTTTCACGTGAGCGACGTGGTGGAGAAGCCCACCCCGGACGAGGCGCCCAGCGACCTGGCCCTGATGGGCCGCTACGTGCTGACCCAGGACGTGTTCCGGGCCCTGTCCACCACGGCGCCGGGGGCGCTGGGGGAGATTCAGCTGACCGACGCGATCCGCGCGGTGGCCGGCGCCGGGAAGGTGGTGGGGGTGGAGTTCACCGGCGACCTCCTGGACGTCGGCACCCTCGACAGCTGGCTCGCCACCAACGCCGCGATCGTGTGGCGTGACCCGGACCTCGGGCCGGCGCTGAGGTCTCGCATCGAGGAGCTGGAGTCGACCGGGGAATGATCCGTGGGTCGGCGCGGGAGGGGGCTGGTGGCTGGGGGTGGCTCCGGATTCGGCGCTATACTTCAGGGCCAGATGTCAATCGAGGCGGAAGGCCCCGTCCCCAATTCCGGACACCATCAGGTAGTGCAATGGCTATGCAACGCCCGCGGCGCGGTGATGACCTTCTGCGCTACCGCAGCCAGGAGGCAGACTTCGAGGTAGAGGTCTCGCACACCCTCAACAAGTGGTGTGTGTCGGTGATGCGCCTGGCGGACTCCAGCATCGTGGCTCAGGACTTCTTCCCGGAGCGTTGGAAGGCCATGGCCCGCGCCCAGGACTTTCTGCGGATCCTGAACATGCGCAACCGGCCCGAGCACGAGTCCGCCCCCGACGCCGGCGGCCGCGGTCCGGGGGGTCAGGGTCTCTGAGCGACGCTGAACAGTCCGGGTCCGGGCTCGCGGCTCATCCCCGGATCCCGCCTGGTCACTCGGTGGCGGACCCGCACGCCCACACGCTGTCAAGCGATGGGATGGTGAGCTCTCGGGAGCTGGTGCGCGCCGCCGCCAGCGCCAAGCTCCAGGTGCTGGCGATCACCGACCACGACACCTTCCGCGGGGTGGGAGAGGCTGTGGAGGCGGGCCTGGAGTTCGGGGTGGAGGTGGTGGCGGGGGAGGAGGTGACCACCGAGCATCGTGCCAACGTGCATGTCTTGGGGTTGTTCCTGCGCGGGCCGGTGCGGATGGGGATGCCGGTTGGGGAGACCATCCGGGCCATCCGCGACCAAGGGGGGCTGGCGATCCTGGCCCACCCCTTCATGCCCACCTACTTCGCCTCGATCACCCCTGCGGCGCTGCGACGCCTGATCGCCCAGGGCACCGTGGACGGCATCGAGCTGCGCCACACCGCCCCCACCCTGCCTCAGCGGGTGCGTGAGCTTGACTCCTTCTACGAGCTTCACCAGGACCGCCTGGGGGCGGCCATCGGGTCGAGCGACAGCCACTTCGGCGCCCGCGACCTGGCCCGGACCGTCACCGTTTTCCCCGGTTCCACCGCCCAGGACCTGCGCCGGGCCATAGCCGACCGTCAAACTAGGCCCCTGGAGGGTTACCTGCGCCCGGCCGGCCCCTCCCTGAGCACCAGGCTCCGGCAGCAGGCTCGCAGCATGGGCTGGCTCACCTGGCAGCGCTGGCGCGGCAACATCGGACGCGAGGGGATCTGACTCTTGAACCGGAACTTCCTGAAGCATGAGTGGGGGGCGGCGGCCTTCATCGGGACCATCATCGTGGGCGGCCTGGTGGTGCTGGCCTGGTTGCTGCTGAAGGCGGCGACCGCCTCCCCGCTGCCTCCGCCAGCCCCGTGCCCGCGGGAGACCCCCATCGTCATTCACGCCACGCCGACGCCATCTCCCGGAGTCTCCTTGTCGCCGACCCCGCAGGTCACCCTCCCGACCGTGCCCTTCGGTTGCTCGGAGCCGAGCGTGACCGTGATCACGCCCACCCCCAGCCCCACTCCCAAGGCCTCAGCCTCGCCGACCAAGAAGGCCTCCGCCTCGCCCACGGCGAGCCCCTCCGCCAAGGCCTCGGCGACTCCCTGAGTCAGAGGTCGCTCAGGATCCGCTCGCCGTTGCGCTCGACGATCTCATGGACCGGCACGGACAGCTCCATCTCCGGGCTCTCGTCCAGGGCGAGCCGCAGGGAGATCAGGGGACTTAGGCGCAGATCGGCCACCCTGACCAGGTCGCGCAGGAACGGAAAGGCCAGGGGCACCATCTGATTTCGCAGCCGATTGCGGATGGCCTGGGCGGGGTCTCCCGGCGGCGTGGCCGCGCTGCGGTCGCGAAACGCCATGACGATCACCTCATCCGTCAGGGCGATGGGATCGGTCCAGGAGTAGGCCTCTCCGGTCTCGGTGCAGTCGACGAACAGGTCCCGGGCGGGAAACAGTCGCAGCCGCTCGGCCAGGCGGGTCATGATCGTGGCTTCGCCCTCCACGAAGAAGGGCAGGTCGGCGACCTGGTCCGCGGCCACCTCGCCGGCGTAGCGCACCGAGAAGCCCACGCCGTCAACACCGAACAGCGGGTTCGGCACCTTGATCCAGAGATCAGTAGTGCTGGCCACCTTGGGGGCTGAGCATACCTCACCGGGAAGCCCCGTGCTCCGGCGCGCTGGCGAAACTCCGGGGCCACTACCATCGGCAGGAGAGGCACCCGGGTGGCCCAGGCCTGCCGAGTTCCGGCTCGGCAAGCAGGAGGATCGAGATGCGAGCTGCGTTCTTTGAGCGGCAGGGCGAGGCCGACCAGGTCATCCGCGTGGCCGAGGTGGAGACCCCCGAACCGGGCCCAGGCGAGGTCAGGGTCAAGCTCCGTTACTCCGGGGTTAACCCCACCGATTGGAAGTCGCGAAGCGGGCTAACGCCCGGGCGGATCGACCAGTACCAGATCCCGCACCACGACGGCTCGGGCGACATCGACATGGTGGGCCCAGGGGTGGATCCCGCCCTGGTCGGCCAGCGGGTATGGGTCTGGCTGGCGGCGGCCGGGCGGCGCTGGGGCACGGCCGCGGAGTGGACCGTGGTCCCCAGCGCCCAGGCGGTGCGGCTGCCGGATGGGGCATCGTATGAGTTGGGGGCGAGCCTCGGCGTTCCGGCGATGACGGCTCACCGGTGCCTGCTTGCAGACGGCCCGGTGGACGGGCGCGCGGTCCTGGTGGCCGGGGGGGCGGGGGCGGTCGGCCACTTCGCGATCGAGCTGGCCAAGCACCTGGGGGCTCGGGTCGCCACCACCGTGAGCGGCGCCGAGAAGGCGGAGCTGGCGGCGGCTGCCGGCGCTGACCTGGTCGTCAACTACCGGGCCGAGGGCGCCCTGGAGCAGCTCCGAGCCTTCCACCTCCCATTCGACCGCATCCTCGAGGTCAACCTTCCGGCCAATCTCAGCTGGGATCTGGCCCTGGCGGGGCCGCAGACCTCGATCGTGGCCTACGCCGCGACCGGGCAGGACCCGGTCCTGCCGCTCCGGGCCTGCATGAACTCCAATTCCACCCTGCGCTTCGTGCTGCTATACGGGGTGCCCCGGGTGGCCCTGGAGGAGGCGGCCGCCGCCATCACCGGGGCGCTGTCGGCCGGGGCCCTCAGCGAGCTCCCCCTGCACCGGTTCTCGCTGGCGGACTGCGCCGCCGCCCAGGACTTCGTCCAGGCGGGCGCGGTCGGCAAGGTGGTGCTGGAGATCGCCTGAGCGGCCGCCGGTCGAGTCAGCGACCGGGGCGCAGCTCCCGGTGCCAGAGGTTGCGCACCTGTTCCCTGGTCTGGTCCAGGGTCCCCGAGGTGTCCACGATCCAGGTGGCCAGAGCGCGCTTGTCGTCGATCGGCATCTGGGCCGCGATCCGGGCCTCGGCCGCCCCTCGGCTCAGCGGGGATCGCTCCATCAGCCGTTGCAGCTGCAGCTCCGGGCGGAGGTACGCCAGGATGGAGGTCGGGAAGTCGGCCGCCTTGCCCACCTCGAACAGCAGCGGGATCTCGTAGACGATCAGGGGGGCCCCCGCCCTGGTGGCCGCCTGGATGGCGGAGCGGCTGAGCTCGGCGACCAGGGGGTGCACGATCGCCTCCAGAGCCGCCCGTTCGTGGGGCTGGCGGAAGACCAGCTCGGCCACCCGCCCACGGTCCAGCGCCCCGTCTTCGGCCAGCATCTCGGGCCCGAAGCGGTCCAGCACCGCCTGCAGCCCCTCGGTGCCCGGTGCGACCGCCTGCCGGGCGAGCTGGTCGGCGTCGATCACGGTGGCTCCCAACCCCGCCAGCACCGCGGCCACGGTCGACTTGCCGGTGGCGATGCCACCGGTGAGGGCCACCACCCGGGACCGCTGGGAGGCCTCAGGCACCGGCGGCGGAGCCTGAGCCGGCTCCCGGGGCTCCCTCGCCGCGCGGCCTGATGAAGCAGCGATCGGGGTCGAGCAGCCGTTCCAGACGGGTTCCCGGAGTGTGCACCCGGACCCCCTTGCGGGCCGGGACCCCGAAGTCCCAGCCCTGCTGAAAGAGCCGGCGAGCGTGGCCCAGGTCCGAAACCGTCGCCACCTCGCTCCCATCGGTCATCTGCAGGCTGGGGGCGCGGCTGCCGGGGTAGCCGAGGGCCACCACGCCACCGGTCTCGAGCATGACCTCGAGCTGGGAGAATGGCGGTTCTCCGAAGTCGGGCGGGTCCTCGGCCTCCACCAGCCTCAGGAGTGAGGGGGCCTGCCCCTCCTCGACCTCGGCGCGGACCCGTCGCCGCTGGGCGAGGTGGCGCTGCCGCTCGCGCCGGCGCAGCTCGGTCGCCAGCACCCCCTGGCGGCCACTCAGCTCGGCCAGGCGGGCCTGCAGCGGGGCCATCTCGATCCGCAGGGCCCGGTCGGCAGCCTCCAGCTCCGCGGCGAGTTGCTCCAGCTGCCGGTCGTCGAGCCCGGTCAGATCCGCCCGCTCCGCCGGATCCGGGGAGGCTCCTCCCTGACGCGGGTCCATAACTCCATTAGCCTACAGGGGGCGACGCCGGTCGCAGCCGCGGATCTGGAGGGTGGAATGTCAGAGGTGGTTCGACTTGAGCGCAGGGGAGAGGTCGGATGGCTGATCGTGGATCACCCACCCGCCAACGCTCTCAACCGGGACGTTCTGGCGGGGCTCAGGTCCGGCCTCAGGGAGTTCGAGGGGGACCCCGCGGTCAGGGCCGCGGTGGTGACGGGGGCGGGCGACCGGTTCTTCGTCGCCGGGGCGGACATCGGGGAATTCGTGAGTGACGGCCCCGACCGGACCAGGGAGAAGATCGCCGACGGCCAGCGTCTGACCCTGGAGATGGAGCGCTCGCGGCTGCCGCTGGTGGCGGCCGTCAACGGCTTCGCCCTGGGCGGGGGGTTGGAGCTGGCCATGGCATGCGACCTGCGGGTCGCCAGCCGGACGGCCCGGATGGGCCAGCCCGAGATCCTCCTGGGCATCATCCCGGGCTGGGGGGGAACCCAGAGGCTGCCCCGTCTGGTCGGCCGCGGTCGGGCCCTGGAGCTGCTGTTCAGCGGCGACCAGATCGGAGCGGACCGGGCCCTGGAGCTCGGCCTGGTCAATCTGGTGGTGGAGCCGGAGCGGCTGGGTGAGGAGGCTCAGTCGCTGGCGGAACGCATGGCTCAGAGAGCGCCTCTGGCCGTGGCCGCCATCAAGAGGGCCGTGGCCGATGGCCTGGATCAGCCCCTGCACGCCGGGTTGGATGCGGAGCTGGGGGAGTTCGATGCCACCTTCCGAACCGCCGACGCCCAGGAGGGCATCGCCGCCTTCCTGGAGAAGCGCCCACCGCGCTGGGCGGGCCGCTGATCCCAGGGCCGGCCAGTCCCTACCATCAACTTCGTGACCGAACCCAATGGCTGCCAGGCAGGGGCTCCTGAGGAGCCCAACCGCACCGTGCATGGCGCTCGTCAGCGCCGGGGGCCATTCTGGATCGACGAGCCCAGCTGGTTCTGGGTCACCTGGGTGGCGGTGGTGATCCTGGCAGTGGCGCTGTTCGCGCTGGCCCTGAGCTTCGACCACCCTTGATCTGGCTCAACCCGGTGGCGCTGGTGGTCCTGGTGGCTGTGACCGGGTTCCTGTTCTGGAAGCGGCTGGGGCCGCTGGTCACCTCCATGCGCCAGGCTCAACCCGAGCCCCGGCTGGATCACCCTGGGCAGCGGCTGAGAGGGGTGGCGGTGTTCGTGCTGGGGCAGAAGCGGCTGTTGCGCTGGCCCTTCTCCGGGATCGCCCACTTCCTCATCTTCTGGGGTTTCGTCATCCTGAACGTGGAGATCCTGCAGGCCGGGCTGGAGGCTCTGGTGCCGCCTCTGAACCTGGAGCAGCAGTACTGGTGGGGCCCGGTCGCCTTTCTCCAGGACCTGCTGGCGGCAGCGGTCCTGCTGGGACTGGTGCTGGCGGCCCTCAACCGCTACGTGCTGCGGCCGAGCCGCTTCCAGGGCAGCCACCAGCGGGACGCCACCGTGATTCTGGTGCTCATCGCCGTGGTCATCATCACCCAGCTCGGGCTCTATGCGACCCAGATTGCCGCCGGCGCCGACCAGGTGGTGAACCTCAGACCTGTCTCGGCCGCGGTCGCCAACCTGTTCCGCGGCTTCCACGGCGAGTCGATCTGGGCCTGGCACGAGTTCTTCCTCTGGGCCCACCTGCTGGTGGTGGCGGGGTTCCTGGTCTACCTGGCCCGGAGCAAGCATTTGCACATCCTGACCGCGGTGCCCAACGTCTACCTGCGCAGCCTGGAGCCCGCAGGCCGTCACCTCCCGCTGCTGGACATCGAGCAGGCCGACCACTACGGCTTGGCCCGGGCCGACCAGCTGACCTGGAAGCAGCAACTGGATCTGGCCACCTGCACCGAGTGCGGACGTTGCCAGGTGCACTGTCCGGCCTTCAACACCGGCAAGCCGCTCTCTCCCAAGCTCTTCATCACCGACCTGCGCGACGCCTGGTACGCCCAGGCTCGCGCCGAACCACCGCCCCGGAGTTACTGGGCGCAGGGCGAGCCGGGGGCGGGCCCTCCCGCCGCCGGCGGGCTGATGGACTGGAGCGTGCTGGAGGAGACCCTCTGGTCGTGCACGACCTGCGGCGCCTGCGTCGAGCAGTGCCCGGTCCTGATCGAGCACGTCCCGGCGATAGTCGAGATGCGTCGCTCCCTGGTGCTGGAGGAGTCGCGCATGCCCAAGGAGGCGCAGCGGGCGATGGAGTCGCTGGAGCAGCGCGGCAATCCCTACCAGCTGGCGCAGTCGACCCGGATGCGCTGGGCGGAGGGGTTGGACGTGCCCCTGCTGGCCGACAACCCCAAGGCGGAGTATCTGTACTGGGTGGGCTGCGCGACCGCCTTCGACGAGGCGAACTGGCCGGCGGCGCGGGCCACGGTCGCCATCCTGAAGGCGGCCAAGGTCAGCTTTGCCGTCCTGGGGCAGGAGGAGACCTGCAACGGCGACCCGGCCCGGCGGCTGGGCAACGAGTACCTGTTCCAGACCCAGGCTCAGGAGGTGGTCGGGCGGCTGGAGCGAAGAGGGGTGCGCCGCATCATCGCCAGCTGTCCCCATTGCTTCAACACCCTGTCCCGGGAGTACCCCGACCTGGGGGGCAACTACGAGGTGGTCCATCACACCCAGCTGCTGAGCCAGCTTCTGGACGCGGGGCGGATCCATCTCACCAAGGGGCTGGGTCAAAGCCGCATCACCTACCACGACCCCTGCTACCTGGGCCGCTGGAACCAGGAGTACGACGCTCCGCGTCACCTCCTGGAGGCGATCCCGGGGGTGGAGCTGCTGGAGATGGCCCGCAGCCGGGGCGAGTCGATGTGCTGCGGCGCCGGTGGCGGCCGCATCTTCATGGAGGAGAGCGGCGGCCAGCGCATCAACCGGGTCCGGGTCCAGCAGGCGCAGGAGACCGGGGCCGATCGGGCGGCGGTGGCCTGCCCCTTCTGCGCCACCATGTTCCAGGAGGGCATCTCCTCTCAGGCTCTGGGAGACCGGCTCGGCAGCGCCGACGTGGCGGTCCTGGTCGCCGAGGCGATGGGGCTGGACTACCTGCCTCCACCGGCCCCGGCCGAGGTGGTGCAGGCATAATCTGGCGATGGCAATCTCCGCGCGACCAGCGCGGTTGGACCATGTCGGGATCGCGGTCCACGATCTGGGAGCGGCCGCCCCCGCTCTGGCCGCCCGGTTGGGAGTGGCGGCCCCGCCGCCGGAGCGAGTCGAGCGAGACGGGATCGAGGCCGTGTTCCTGGACCTGGGCGGCCCTTCCCTGGAGTTGCTGGGATCGACCCGCCAGGACTCGCGGATAGCCCGCTTCCTGGAGCGGCGGGGGGAGGGGATCCACCACCTGGCCTACGGGGTTGAAGACATCGCCAGTGAGCTGCGCCGATGGCGCGAGCAGGGTGCTGAGCTCATCGATCCAGAGCCCCGCCCGGGGTCGCGCGGTCGGCTGGTGGCCTTCCTGCACCCCGCAACCGAGCTGGGGGTCCTGACCGAGCTGGTGCAGCTGCCCCAGGCCGAGGCCGCCGGTCGGGTTGAGCCCCACCCCTCCCGACCCACGGTGGTGTGCCTGTGCGGGTCCGCCCGTTTCCACGAGGCCTTCCAGCGGGCCGACCACGTGGAGACCGTGGCCGGGCGGATCGTGGTCACGGCCGGCCCGCACCCGGGTGGGGCGGGGGACCTGGACTCACTCGCCCGGCGCAAGATCGACCTGGCGGACGAGATCCTGGTGCTCAATGTCGGTGGCCACCTCGACGATGCCACCAGCAGCCAGGTCGCCCATGCCAGGGCCCTGGGCAAGCGGGTGCGCTGGCTGGAGCCTCCCCAGGGGAGCCCGGGGTGAGCGGCCAGGCCGACCGACCTGTCGGCACCGGCTCCGGGCTGCCGCTCCAGCCCTCCTATCAGCGTGATCCGAAGCTGGCTGATCCCCCTCCCCCGGGGGAGCCGCCCTACACCCGGGGCATCCGCGCCGACGGCTACCGGGGGCGGCTCTGGACGATGCGGCAGTACGCCGGCTTCGGCTCGGCCAGCTCGACCAACGAGCGCTTCCACTACCTGCTCGGGCGCGGCCAGACCGGGCTCTCGGTCGCCTTCGACCTGCCCACCCAGATGGGTTACGACTCCGACGACGAGGTGGCTCGGGGCGAGGTGGGCAAGGTGGGGGTGGCGATCGACCATCTGGGCGACATGCGCACCCTGCTGGCCGACCTGCCCCTGCAGGAGGTGACCACCTCCATGACCATCAACGCCCCCGCCAGCCTCCTGCTCCTGCTCTACCAGCTGGCGGCTGAGGAGCGAGGCATCCCCGGGGCGGTTCTCGGGGGCACGATCCAGAACGACATCCTCAAGGAGTACGCGGCCCGCGGCACCTACATCTTTCCCCCGCGTCCGAGCATGCGCCTGGTGACCGACACCTTCGCCTACTGCCATCAGGAGCTGCCGCGCTGGAATCCGATCTCGATCTCCGGGTACCACATCCGGGAGGCGGGGGCCACCGCCCCCCAGGAGCTGGCGTTTGCGCTCAGCAACGGCCTGGCCTACGTGGAGGCGGCCCTGTCTGCGGGGCTCGAGCTGAGCGAGTTCGCGCCGAGGCTGAGCTTCTTCTTCAACGTCGACAACGACCTCTTCGAGGAGGTAGCCAAGTTCCGCGCGGCCCGGCGGCTCTGGGCGACCCTCATGGCGAAGCGCTTTGGGGCCACGGATGCCCGCTCACTCCAGCTGCGCTTCCACGCCCAGACCGCGGGTGCGACCCTGACCGCGCAGCAGCCGCTCAACAACGTGGTCAGGGTCGCGCTGCAGGCGCTGGCGGCAGTCCTGGGAGGCGCCCAGTCGCTGCACACCAACTCCTATGACGAGGCGCTGGCTCTGCCCTCGGAGCAGGCGGCCACCCTGGCGCTGCGCACCCAGCAGCTGTTGGCCTACGAGTCCGGGGTGGCGCTGGTGGCCGATCCGCTGGGCGGCTCCTACCTGATCGAGTCTCTGACCGAGCGGCTGGTGAGCGAAGCCGGCACCCTGATCGCCGAGGTGGACCACCGGGGCGGGGCGGTGGCGGCCATCGAGCAGGGCTATTACCAAGAGCAGATCCAGGAGTCGGCCTACCGTCACCAGCAGCAGGTCGAGTCCGGGGCGGTGGTGGTGGTGGGGGTCAACCGCTTCCAGGACGATCTGCCCGTCGACGTCCCCCTGCTCCGGGTGGACCCGGAGCTGGAGGAGCAGCAGGTGCAGAGCCTGTCCGAGCACCGCCGGACCAGGTCACAGGCGGTGGTGGCCGCGGCCCTGGATGGGGTCGAGCGGGCCGCCCAGGGAGGGCCCAACCTGCTGCCGCCCATGCGTGAGGCGCTGCGGTCCGGCGCCACCGTGGGGGAGATATGCTCCCGGTTGCGGGAGGTCTTCGGAGTCTGGCGGCCACCGGGGTAGGCCGCTCGGCTCAGGCGCTGCGCTGCCCCGCCTGAGCCCGCCCTGGGTCGCGCTTGCTCGTCCCTCGCGGGGGACCGAGGCGGGAGACGTGGTCCGGGGCCGAGAGCATCCAATCCACCAGGGCCTGGGACCGCAGCGGCTTGGAGTAGCGGAATCCCTGCACGATCTCACAGCCGTAGGAGCGCAGCGCCGTCTCCTGGGCCTTGGTCTCCACCCCCTCGGCCACGACATCCATATCCAGATCGCGGCCCACCGAGAGGAAGGCCCGGACCACCGCCGAGCTGCGCCTATCCCTCGGCAGGCCCATCACGAACACCCGGTCGACCTTCAGGATCTTGACCGGCAGGTCGACCAGCCGCGCCAGGTTGGACTGCCCGGCGCCGACGTCGTCCAGGGCGCTGAAGACGCCGTGCTCGGCGAGCTCCTGGACGGTGGTCGCGACGCGGGGCTGCAGCTCCGGTCCCAGCTCGTGCTCGGTGATCTCCACGACCAGCCGGTCGCTGGGAATCCCGTGCCGGTCCAGTGCCGCCAGGACCCGGCTGGAGAACCTGGGATCGGTCAGCTCAGTGGGGGCGAAGTTGACCCCCAGGAGAAGCTGGTCGATGCCCTGGGGCACCCACCCCGCGAGGTCGGAGAGAGCCTGATCCAGGATCCAGTCGCTGAGGCGCTCCAGCTCGTGGAGCCGGCGGGCGACCTCCAGGATCTGGGGTGGGGGGACCATGCCCAGGCGCGGGTGCCGCCAGCGCAGGAGCGCCTCCACCCCGGTGCAGTAGCCATGTCCCAGGTGGACGACCGGCTGATAGGTCAGGTGCAGCCCGGACGCCTCGGGGGACTGGAGGGCGGAGCGCAGCTCCGCGCTCAGACGCAGATCCGCCAGCGCGGCATCGTGCAGATCGGCCTCGAACGCTCGCCAGCCGTTGCCGCCCGCCCGCTTGGCGGCGTACATCGCGGAGTCGGCCTCCCGCAGGAGGCTGGCCGGGTCCGACCCCTCATGGCAGGAGGTGAAGCCCAGGCTGGCGGTCACCCGCACCGCCTGCCCCTTGAGCTGGATCGGGTCCGAGAACGCGCCCAGGAGGCGCTCGGCGAACGCCGGCGCCTCCTGGGCCGACAGGGGCTCGATCAGGGCCACCAGCTCGTCGCCGCCGTAACGGGCCAGCAGGTCCCCGGGCCTGATCCGGCCCAGGAGCCTGCGCGCTACCGCCCGCAGCAGGTCATCCCCGGCCTCATGTCCGAGCGCGTCGTTGACGGTCTTGGTGCCGTCGACGTCGATGAAGAAGACCCCCACCTCGGGGCCGACCCGGCTCGCCGCCGTGACCTCGGACAGCCGGCGCTGGAGCCGGTGGCGGTTGGGCAGCCCGGTCAGGTCGTCGTGCTCGCCCTGGTGGCGCAGGCGCGCCTCCCAGCGGGCCCGGTCGGTGGCGTCGCGGGCGGTGACGATCCAGCCCGGAGCCCGGGTCCGACCGTACTCGAAGGCGTTGCGGGAGAGGGCGATCACCCTCCGCGCCGGCCGGTCGGGGATGGTCAGCTCGAACTGGTCCTGGTCCCACTGGGGCTCCGCATCCTGGCTGTCGTCGGCCGGCCCTCCCTGGCGCAGCAGGGAGTCGGCGGAGCGTCCGAAGAGCTCCTTAGCGGAGAGCCCGAAGAGCTCCCCGAAGGCGGGATTGGAGTAGCGCACGATGCCCTGGCGGTCGACCAGGGCCACCCCCTCGTGCACCTTCTCGACCAGGCTCGCCAGCAGGTCGGCGCGCTCCTCCTGGATGCGCCGATCCGCCCAGCTGTCCCGGAGCGCCCGCTCTCTGGCGGTGGCGGTGAGCGCGGACCCGGCCACCTGCGCGAAGAGGTCGAGGACGCGAACCGACTTGGCGGGGAAGGCCATCGGTTGGGGCGAGAGGGCTCCCAGCACGCCCAGGCAGGCGCCGCTGACCGGGTCGGAGATCGGCACTGCGACGACCGAGTCGCTGCCCCGCAGCGTGATAGCGACCTCCAGGGCGGTCTGGGGATAGCACAGTCGTCGCTTGAAGCTGCTGACCAGAATGGCGCGGTGGTTGCGGACGACCCAGCCGCCGAGGCCGACTTCCAGCGGCCGCCTCGATCCCTGGGGCAGATCCGCACGCCCGCTGACCGCCGCCACGAAGGTGCTCAGCCCGTCGGGAGAGAGCAGCAGGAGGCGGGCGGAGTCGGCGCCGGTGGTGGCTCGGGCCGCCTCGACCATGGCCTGCAGGAGCCCGGCTGGCACCGGGGGGCCAGCCTCGCCCTCCAGTGCCGACTCGAGGTGGCTGGGCTCTAGCAGCGCGCCTTGGTCGGAGTGGGATCGTCCTCTCCTGGACACCTAATGAGGCTAAGCTCAAAGCCCCCGGTTCGGGCGTGGGTTCACTGTTCCGCGACACATCGCGGCCACTGCCGTCGTATGCGGCTCACCGCTGTCGCCGCCACCGCGGCAGCGCCTCTCCCAGCACGCTGCGGAAGCGGAAGTCGTGGTAGAGCTTGGCGGTGAGGGGATGGCGGCCCCCGGCCAGCTGCAGGTAGCCGAGTGCGGCCAGGGCAGCCCCGAGCGGTGGCCCGACGAAGTAAACCCAGAGCGCCTGGTAGCTGCCGAACACCACCGCCGGGCCCAGGCTGCGGGCGGGGTTCAGGCTGCAGTCGGTGTAGGGAGCCCCGCGCCAGACCAGCAGGGCGATCACGATCCAGAGCACCAGGGGAGTGAGGCGAGCGGTTCTCGCCCACGAGGTACAGGTGAAGATGGCCAGAACCAGGATGCCCGTCATCAGGGCCTCGACCCCGATCGCTTGGGCGGCGGACACCCCCTGCTGGGGGGCGGTCAGGCCGTCCTGTACGGAGATGGCCGCCCCGCCCCAGAGCAGACGCAGGACCAGGTCCCCCGCCACCGCTCCGGAGAACTGCCCAGCCCAGTAGCCGAGCAGGTCCGCCCGGGAGATGTGACCGCCAACCCAGAAGGCCAGGGTCACGCACGGGTTGACGTGGGCCCCGCTCAGCCGCCCGAATGGAGTCAGGGCGATCAGGCTCCCGCAACCGGCGAACAGGAGCCCGGTGATGAGCAGGCGCAGGCTGGCGGAGGGGATGAGTCCGGGGATGGGTGAGCCTCGGCCGAAGTCCAGGCAGACCGCGCTCAGCCCACCCAGCACCAGCAGGAAGGTGCCCAGGAACTCGGCTCCCCATTCGGGGAGGTGCCAGCCGGGCTGGGCCGGGCGTTCCAGGGCGGGGGGCTGGCAGCGCTGCCAGACGCTGTGGACCAGGGTGCTCGCGGTCACGCCGGGAGCCTCTCCCATCGACTGCGGAGGGTGCGATCGTAGAAGATGGGCGAATGGGGAAGGAAGGCGAGGCGGTGCGAGAGCCGAGCGCCAACGAGCGTCTCATCAATCAGCTGCGCAAACGCCGCCACGACGCGGTCCATCGCGGGGGTGAGCCAGAGCGGCAGCAGCGGCGCAAGGGCCGGCTCACCGCGCGCGAGCGGATCCGCCGCCTGCTGGACAAGGACAGCTTCACCGAGCTCGATGCTTTCGTGGTCCATCGCTCCGAGCAGTTCGACATGGCCGAGCGGCGGGTCCCCGGCGATGGGGTGGTCACCGGGTTCGGGCAGATCGGGGGGCGGAGGGTCTTCGTCTTCTCCCACGATGCCTCGTTCATGGGCGGCTCTTTGGGCGAGGCATTCGCCGAGAAGGTGGTCAAGGTGATGGACCTGGCCGAGCGCACCGGTTGCCCCGTGATCGGCATCAACGACAGTGCCGGGGCCCGCATCCAGGAGGGCGTGGTTTCGCTGGCCGGCTACGCCGACATCTTCTATCGCAACGTGCGCTGCAGCGGCGTGATCCCCCAGCTCTCCGTGATCGCCGGGCCGTGCACCGGCGGCGCCGTCTACTCCCCGGCCATAACCGATTTCACCTTCATGGTCCGCCAGGTCGGCTACATGTTCATAACCGGGCCCGAGGTGGTCAAGGTCACCACCGGTGAGGAGGTGGACTTCGAGCAGCTGGGGGGAGCTGACATCCACTCCCAGCGCAGCGGGGTGGCTCATTTCGAGGCCGCGACCGAGGACGAGGCGTTCCGACAGGTCCGTGAGCTGATCTCCTTCCTGCCCCAGAACTCCAGCGAGGCACCTCCCAGGGTACCGACGCAGGATCCGCCCGACCGGGCTGACCCCGAGCTGCAGGAGATCATCCCCGCCAGTCACCGCGAGCCCTACGAGATGCGCGAGCTGATCCACCGGGTGGTGGACGACGGCCGATTCTTGGAGGTCCAAGCGCTCTTCGCCCCCAACTTGGTGATCGGGTTCGCACACCTGGACGGGATCAGCGTGGGCGTGGTCGCCAATCAGCCCCGGCACCTGGCGGGCGCCTTGGACATCGGGGCCTCGGTGAAGGGCGCCCGCTTCGTGCGCTTCTGCGACGCCTTCAACATCCCTCTGGTCACGCTGGTGGATGTGCCGGGCTTCCTGCCGGGCACGGACCAGGAATATGGGGGGATCATCCGCCACGGGGCCAAGCTGCTCTACGCCTACGCGGAGGCGACCGTGCCCAAGCTGACCGTGATCACCCGCAAGGCCTACGGTGGCGCCTACGACGTCATGTGCAGCAAGCACCTGGGCGCGGACTGGAACGCCGCCTGGCCGACCGCGGAGATAGCAGTGATGGGGGCGGAGGGCGCGGTCAGGTTCCTGGGCCGCCAGTCCGGAGGCCGTGCGCAGGACTCGGAGGCGACGCTGGCGGCCACCTACCGTGAGCAGTTCGCCAATCCCTACCACGCGGCCGAGCGCGGCTACATCGATGACATCATCGAGCCCCGCCAGACGCGCCCCAGCCTGATCCGCGCTCTGCACATGTCAGAGACCAAGCGGGTGAGCTCTCCCCAGCGCCGCCACGGCAACATCCCCCTCTGACCGGTTGGCAGTCCGGCGGGCGGTCGGGGATGGCGCCCTCCGCTCCGAATGGCCTCCTACACTAGGAGGAGATCCGGCTGGACCTCAGTCGCTCAGGAGGGATCGGTGAAGCTCTTAGAACATCAGGCCAAGACCCAGTTCCGTGAGGTCGGCATCGAGTGCCCGAGAGGCAGACTGGCGCATACCCCGGAGCAGGCGGCCGAGGCGTCTCGGGAGCTCGGCCGGATCGTGGTCAAGGCCCAGGTCCCCATCGGTGGCAGGGGCAAGGCGGGTGGAGTCAAGCTGGCGGCCAACCAGGCGGAGGCGCGCCAGGCGGCGGAACAGATCCTGGGCATGGACATCCGTGGCTTCACGGTCCCGGCGGTCCTGTGTGAAGAGGCGCTGGACATCGCCCGAGAGCTCTACTTGGGGGTGGCCCTCGACCGGGACCGGCGCAGCCTGGTGGTGATGCTCTCCTTCGCCGGGGGCATGGAGATCGAGGAGGTGGCTGAGACCGCCCCCGAGAAGATCGCCAAACTGTGGCCCGACCCCTTCGGCGGTCCCCATCCCTACGAGATCCGCCAGCTCGCCCTGGACGCGCTGGCGGCGGTTGGCGGCGAGGGCACTCTGCCCAAGCCGAAACTGCTGGCCCAAATGGTGCCGTTGGTGCAGAGCCTGTACGGCTTGTGCCAGCGCCTGGACGCCACCCTCTGCGAGATCAACCCCCTGGTGGTGACGTCCGGGCAGCGGCTCATCGCCGGCGACGGCAAGATCGAGATCGACCAGAACGCCGAGTTCCGGCATCAGGATCTGGTCAAGGAGCTGGGGGATGACCAGGAGGCGGCCGCCAGCGGAGACGATCCCCTGGAGGTGGAGGCCAAGCGGAGGGGGCTGACCTACGTCCACCTGGGCGGAGACGTGGGCGTGATCGGCAACGGCGCCGGACTGGTCATGAACACCCTCGACCTGGTCAAGCAGCATGGTGGCGAGCCCGCCAACTTCCTGGACATCGGGGGCGGGGCCAAAGCCGAGGTGGTCCGCAACGCCCTGGAGATGGTGCTGCTGGACCCTCAGGTGAAGGGGATCTTCGTCAACATTTTCGGGGGCATCACCAGGGGGGACGAGGTTGCCAATGGGGTCATAGCGGCCCGCGATCAGCTGGGGATCCGGGTTCCGCTGGTGGTCCGGATGACCGGCACCAGGGAGGAGGAGGGCCGGGCAATCCTGGAGAAGGCGGGTATAGTCCCTGCCATCTCGGCCCCCGAGGCCGCCCAGAAGATCGTGGACCTGGTGGCCGCTCAGGGGGAGGGGAGATGAGCATTCTGTTGAACCGTGACTCCAGGGTCCTGGTCCAGGGCATGACCGGCAGCGAGGGTACCTTCCACACCCAGCAGATGCTTGACTTCGGCACCAAGGTGGTGGCCGGGGTGTCACCGGGCAAGGGCGGCAGCCAGCACCTCGAGCTGCCGGTCTTCGACACGGTGCAGGAGGCGGTCTCCAAGACCGGGGCCAACGTCGCCGCCATCTTCGTGCCTCCGCCCTTCGCCGCCGACGCCATCATGGAGGCGGCGAACGCCAAGGTGGACCTGATCGTCTGCATCACCGAGATGATCCCGGTCAACGACATGGTCAGGGCCAAGGCGATGATCGGACGCCTGGGCACCAGGTTGGTGGGCCCCAACTGCCCCGGGCTGATCTCCCCAGGAGAACGGGCCAAGGTGGGCATCATCCCCAACCAGAATGGCCAGCCGGGAACGGTCGGGATCGTGTCCCGCTCCGGCACCCTTACCTACGAGATCATGCAGGCGCTGGGGCGGGCTGGCTACGGCCAGTCGACCGCGGTCGGGATCGGCGGGGATCAGGTCCTGGGCTTGAGCTTCTCGGATGTCCTGGAGCTCTTCGGCCGAGATGGCGCGACCGAGCTGGTGGTCATGGCCGGGGAGATCGGCGGGGCTGACGAGGAGCGCGCCGCCGAGCTCATCGGGCGCGGGTACCCCAAGCCGGTGGTGGGCTTCATCTCCGGGCGCACCGCTCCTCCGGGCAAGCGCATGGGGCACGCGGGGGCGATCATCAGCGGCAACACCGGGACCGCCAGGTCCAAGGTGGAGGCGCTGGAGAGGGCCGGGGTCCAGGTGGCGGACACCATCGAGCAGATAGTCGACCTGGTCAGGCAACGGCTCCCCAAGCCGGTCTCGGTCTGAGCGCGGTGGGGCTCAACTTCGAGCTCACCGAAGAGCAGGCGGCGATCCGGCAGACCGCCCGGGAGTTCGCCGACGAGGTGGTGGCGCCGCGGGCCGCCGAGTTCGACCGCGAGTCACAGTTCCCATACCCGATCGTGGCGCAGATGGGAGAGCTGGGGCTGTTCGGGCTGCCCTACCCGGAAGCGGTGGGTGGGGCTGGGGCCGACCTCATCAGCTACCTGTTGGCCCTGGAGGAGGTCTCGAGGGCGGACGCCTCTTTGGGGATAACCCTGGAGGCGGCGGTCTCCTTGGGGATGGCGCCGATATTTGAGTTTGGGACCGCCGAGCAGCGGGAGCGATACCTGCCCGAGCTCTGCGCCGGCCGGGCCCTTTGGGCGTTCGGGCTCTCCGAGCCCGAGGCGGGCTCGGACGCGGGCGGAACCAGGACCAGGGCCGCTGCCCAAGGCTCCGACTTTGTCGTCGACGGCACCAAGTGCTTCATCACCAACGCGGGGACCGAGATCAGCCGGGGGGTAACCATCACCGCGGTGACAGGCAGTCAAGGGGGGCGCAACCAGATCAGCGCGATCCTAGTCGAGCGCGGCACCCCGGGCTACACCCAGGCCCCGCCGTACCGGAAGCTGGGCTGGCATGCCAGCGACACCAGGGAGCTCAGCTTCAACTCCTGCAGGGTTCCGAGGGCCAACCTCCTGGGCCGGGAGGGCGGGGGCTTCAGCCAGTTCCTAAAGATCCTGGAGGCGGGTCGGGTCGCGATCGCCGCCCTGTCGGTCGGGGTGGCCCAGGCCTGCCTCGACGCCTGCCTCGGCTACACCCAGCAGCGGCGCCAGTTCGGGCGCACCCTGAGCCGCTTCCAGGCGACTCAGATGAAGCTGGCCGACATGGTGACCCAGATCGAGCTGGCCCGGCTCATGGTCTGGAAGGCAGGCACCCTCCTGGACCAGGGCAAGCCGGCCGGCAGGTTCGCCGCCATGGCCAAGCTGCAGGCTTCAGAGACCGCCACCTGGTGCGCCAATCAGGCGGTGCAGATCCACGGGGGAGCCGGGTTCATGGAGGACCTGCCGGTCGCGCGCTACTACCGCGACGTGAAGGTCAACGAGATCGGCGAGGGGACCTCAGAGGTGCAGCGGCTGGTGATCGCCTCCCACCTCCTGGGCTTCTCCGGGTCGGTCACCAAGCTGATCGACTCGGTCCCGGAGCCCTCGGACCGCCGTGGACCCGGGCGTACGATATGACCAATGACTGATCTCGAGCCCGTCATAGTCTCCTACGCCAGAACCCCGTTCGGCCGGCTTCGAGGCGGCCTGAGCTCGCTGCCCGCCGTCGAGCTCGGGGCGCTCGCTATCCGAGCGGCGCTGGAGCGAGCTGGGATCGCTGCCGAGCAGGTGGAGCAGTGCATCCTCGGCACCGTGATCACGGCTGGGATGGGTCAGGTTCCAGCGCGCCAGGCGGCCCTGCTGGCGGGCATTCCCGCCAGCGTGCCCTCGCTCTCGGTCAACAAGGTGTGCGCATCCTCCCTCAAGGCGGTCAACCTGGCGGCGATGATGATCCGAGCTGGCGACGCCGAGGTGGTGGTGGCGGGTGGCATGGAGTCGATGTCCCAGGCGCCGATGCTGCTGCGCGGGACCCGCCAGGGGGTTGCGATGGGCAACCTGACCATGTACGACTCCATGATCTCCGACGGGCTCACCTGCCCGGTGGACCAGGTGCACATGGGTGAGCACGGCAGCTCAGTCGCCGCCGAGCTCAAGGTCAGCCGCGAGGAGCAGGACGAGTTTGCGCTCAGGTCTCAGCAGCGCTACGAGCTGGCGCGTCGGGCCGGCCTGATCGCGGAGGAGATCGCCCCGGTCGAGGTCCCCTCCCGGCCGCAGCCGCTCAGGGTGGAGCAGGACGAGCAGCCGCGCCCGGAGACCACCCTGGAGAAGCTGCGGGCGTTGAGGCCAGTCTTCGGGGGACAGGAGGGGTCGGTGACCGCCGGCAATGCCCCGGGCATCAACGACGGCGCGGCGGTCGTGGTCGTGATGAGCCGCCGTCGGGCCCGGGAGCTCGGCGTGGAACCGCTGGCGACCTGGCTCGGCTACGGCGAGTCTGCCGCCGACCATCCCTACCTGGCGACGGTCCCGGCGCTGGCCCTGCAGCAGGCGATGGACCGGCAGCAGGGAGCGCTCAGCAGCCAGGACCTGAAGCTGGTCGAGATCAATGAGGCGTTCGCCTCGGTTGCGATCGTCAGCTCGCGGATGCTGGAGGTGGACCTGGACCGGGTCAACCCCAACGGGGGGGCGATCGCCATCGGCCACCCCATCGGCGCCTCCGGCGCGCGCATCCTCGGCTCTTTGATCCTGGAGCTCAGGCGGCGCGGCGGAGGTATCGGCGGGGCCACCATCTGCTCCGGTCTGGCCCAGGGCGAGGCAACCCTGGTCGCGGTGGGCTGAGGTCGCGACCGGTCCGCCGAACTCTCGCTTTGGCGGATGCCGAGGCCGGACCGAAGGCCGGACGGTGGCCGTGACCAGTTCCTCTTGGCGATGTAGCGCCCGGCCGGGCGCTGGCCGATGGTGGACTCACTCCCGCACTCCGTCGGCAGGACCTTCACCTGCGGACCGGGTGAGCCGGCCCGCGGTCCGGGTCCGCACACACCGAGCTCCGGAGCGCCAATGCCCCCCAGATCAGGGGCCTCGCCTCCCCACCGGGGATGAGCTTGGCGCCGCGCAGAGATCCCGGTGGCGGCCCATCGCGGTGGGGCAGCCGGGTGACCATTTGGTGACAGGGAGCTGGGGGTAGCGGTACCGGGCCTAGGCTGACATGTGCGCCAGGGCGTGGTGGGCGCGATGGACAGCCGCGCTTGCTCGGCCCGGGCTTGGGAGTAGCGATGGAGAACGACACGGGCGCCAGCCCGCAGGATGCCGGGGGCATCGGTGAGGGCGGCCAGGCGGGCGCGGCCCCGCCAGCGGAGCCCTGCATCCTCATAGTCGACGACAACGCCTCCAACGTTCGCCTGCTGGAGCGGATGCTGCACCGGGCCGGCTATCTCAACACCGTCGCGATCATGGAGGCCGTCCAGGTTCTCGCCACCGTGCGAGCCGTGAACCCCGACCTGGTGCTGCTGGACCTGCACATGCCGGGCATGAGTGGGTTTGAGGTCCTGGCCGCGATCCGGGAGACGGTTGCGCCCTACGACTTTCTGCCGATTGTGATCGTGACCGCCGACGCTTCGCGGGTCGCCCGCGACCACGCGCTCGAGGCGGGGGCGACGGACTTCATCACCAAGCCCTTTGACTACTCAGAGGTCGTCCTGCGCGCGCGCAACCTGCTCCGAACTCGCCGTCTGAACCAGCAGCTGCGCCGCCACGCCTCCGTCCTGGAAGGAGAGGTCGGCGCCGAGCGGGCGCATCGGCAGGTCGCCGAGCGAGCGCGGAAGGTGATCGAAGCCAAGGTCCGGAGGGTGCTCGAGGGTGGCGGGTTCGATGTGGCCTATCAGCCCATCGTGGATCTCCGCACGGGGGTAGCCGTGGGCGTGGAGGCGCTGGCCCGGTTCGAAGAGTCGCCCGCCCGCCCGCCCAACGAGTGGTTCGCCGACGCCGACTCGGTCGGACTGGGCGTTGAGGCCGAGCTTCAGGTGGCGAGTCGCGCCATCGCCAAGTGGGCCGCACGCCGCCACTCCGGTTACCTGGCGGTCAACCTCTCCCCCGATGCGCTCTGCTCCGGAGCCTTGGTCAGCGGGCTATTGGAGTCGGCACCCGGGAAGCTGGTGGTCGAGTTGACCGAGCACGTCGCCGTCCCCGACTACGCCAAGTTGCTGGAGGTGAGGGCTCAGCTCAAGTCCTTCGGCGTGGGCCTCGCCATCGACGACACCGGGGCTGGGATCTCCAGCTTCCAGCACGTGCTGTGGCTGAGCCCTGACGTGATCAAGTTGGACCGTTCTCTCATCCAGGGCGTGGATCACGACCCAGGCCGCCGAGCCCTGGCCGGTGCCCTGCTGGCTCTCAGCGACTCGCTCGGCGCCACAGTCATAGCCGAGGGCATCGAAACCCCAGAGGAACTGCGGTCTCTCCGCGATCTGGGGGTGCCCCATGGACAGGGCTACCTGCTCGGTCGTCCCGCCCTTGATCTGGGGCCGAGCGGGTATGTCGCCGCGGCGGTGGCGGCTTCTCCTAACCCAGCGCCGGCTCCTAGCGGGGCGTGACCAGAGCGGCCCGCCTGCGCGCCGCGCTCTGGCGCTGGCGGCGCTCACGCCGGCCACGCTGGGTGGACCTGCCCCTCAACTGGAAGGGGGTGGTGGTGGTGGCGATTCCCCTGGTGGTCCTGACCATAAACTGGGCCTCACTGCTGTACCTGACCAGCGCCGAGGTCGCTTCCCGGGATGCCGCCAGCGACGCGACCACCGTCACCCGATCGGCCCAGGACACCCTGGCTGCGCTGCTGGACGCGGAGACCGGGGTGCGCGGATATCTCCTCACCGGTCAGGCGAGTTTCCTTCAGCCCTACAAGACCGCCGTGCACGAGCTCCCGCCGCTGCTGAGATCGCTGCGTGCTCAGACTCGAGGCACGATCGGCGCCAGGGGCTCTGTCGATGTCAGCAAGCTGACCGCGCTGGCCCGGCAGGAGATGACCACTCTCGGCCGCCTCCATGCCAGCGCTGGGGCCCCGGCCGCCAGCCTGCAACCGGCTCTCTACCTGGGGAAGACCACCATGGATGAGGTCCGCGTGCAGATCGCTGCTCTGATCGCGGAGGCGCAAGCGAGCGTCGCCGCTCAGGATCGCGCCATCGGCGCCGCCGGGATCGGAATCGTGCTGGTCCTCATCCTCACGGTGCCACTCGGGGTCGCCGGGGGAGTGCTGGCGATGGTGCTTTTCACACGTGGTGTCGGGCGCCGGATCGGAGCGGTGCGCAGCAACGCGGAGGGCTTGCCCATGGGGATCCAGCCGAACCCGATCCCGCCCGCAGCCGACGAGGTCGGGCGGCTGGCCCGCGCGGTGCATGAGGCGGCGGGGCTGCTGTCTCAACGCGCCGCCGAGGCCACAGCCGCGACTCTGGAGGCCCGGAGTGCCAGCCAGGCCAAGACGGAGTTCCTCTCGCGCATGAGCCACGAGCTCCGCACCCCCCTCAATGCCATCCTCGGGTTCGGCCAGCTGCTCGAGTTGGAGCCTCGGTCCGCCGACGACCAGGAGAGCGTGGAGCAGATCCTGAAGGCGGGGCGGCACCTGCTGGACTTGATCAACGAGATACTGGACATGGCTCGCATCGAACAAGGACGCCTCGCGCTGTCCATGGAGCCGGTTGAGGCCCATGAGATCATCCACGAGTCGTTGCAACTGCTCGGCCCGATCGCGGACCGGGCGGAATGCGAGCTGCGGTTCGAGCCCTCCGCCACCTCCAGGATGGTCGTGGCTGACCGGCAGCGACTCAAGCAGGTGATGCTCAATCTGCTCTCCAACTCGCTCAAGTACAACCGGCCCGGCGGGTCGGTGGTGGTCGACTTCGTCGAGGGATCGTCGCAGCGGGTGGGCATACGGGTTTCCGACACCGGGATCGGGATCGCCGCCGAGCTCATCCCCCGGCTCTTCAGCCCGTTCGACCGCCTGGGGCGGGAGGGCGGCTCGATCGGGGGCACCGGCCTGGGCCTGGCGCTGTCCAAGTCTCTGGTCGAGGCCATGAACGGCACGGTCGCGGTGACCAGCGTCGAGGGCCAGGGAACGCAGGTCACGGTCGAGCTGGCCTCTGCGACCGCGGCTGCGGCCGGCGAGCCATCCTCGGGCCCGCGTAACGCCGTGGGCCCCGGCCAGCCGGATGGAACCCTGCTGTACGTGGAAGACAACCTGTCCAGTCTCCGGCTGGTGGAGCGGCTCTTGCGGGGCCGTCCCCTGGTCCGCCTGCTGCCGGCGCTGCAGGGGCAGATCGGTCTCGATCTGGCGGCGGAGCACGCGCCCAAGCTGATCCTGCTCGACCAGCACCTGCCGGACCTCGACGGCATGGAGGTGCTGCGACGCCTGCGCAGCCACCCGGCCACCGCTCGCAGCGCCATCTACCTGTTGACCGCGGACGCTTCCCCGGGGCAGCGAGAGCGCTTCCTGGCGGCGGGAGCCACCGGCTACCTGACCAAACCCGTCGACATCAAGGAACTGCTGGAAGTGCTGGACCGGGTGCTGACCCCCACGGCTGCAGGTCCCACCGTCTGACCGCGGACGGTGCCTGGCTCGCGCCGCCCGGAGGCGGGGAGGATGAGGCGGGCCGCACTCTTGGGCTGGGCCCCTGGCCGTTGGGACCTACCGTTACTTCTCAAGTTGGCCAACGTCGGCCAAGGCGGGAATCTGTTCCCCCAGGCATGTGAGGCTGGGTTGTCGCCCCCGTAGCGGCGCAGGAGCATGGGAGCCACTTGCTTGACGGGTCGCCC
>JAJYPP010000029.1 GCA_021795235.1 bacterium | reverse complement strand
GGGGATGCCGACCGCCAAGTTCCGGGATCGGCTGGTGGCGATGGCCTCCAGGCGGGGTATCGCGGTGGTTGGCGTCCCGGCCGCTTATTCCTCAATCTGGGGCCGGCAGCACTGGCTGGCTCCCCTCTTGGCACCGCATCAGCAGGTATCCGGGCACACGGCTGCGGCCGTGGTTCTCGGTAGAAGGGCGCTCGGGCACTCTGCCCGGCGCAGACCACAGGCAAGTCCAGGTGTGGCCACGTCCGACCGGCGGATCGAAGCGGCGGGGCAACCCGCTGACGTGGAGAGCTACTCAGTGGGAAGCGTCGGCATGGCGGGTACCGGGTGCGAGGGCCAGTCCAAGACCCGAAGGCGTCAGGGCAACCACACACGTGGCGCAAGACCCGAAACGGCGACGGCTTGCTTGGCAGAGCCCAGGTCGGGAAGGACCGTTGGTCCCGACCGGGTGTTACTTATGGGCACTCAGTAGGAACGGTAATGGAGCGAGTGTGACAACGCGGCGACCGCCGCCAGGTAAGTCCCCAGAGCTGCGGAGAGTCTCCAAGTGGGCGCATCCGCCCGAACTCCTCGCACCAGGGGAAGCCGGGCGGTGCTGCGCGCCCGGCTCCCCCCATAGCGCCTGCGCCGTAGCTCGGCTCGGGCGCCTACCCTGCCTCGTCAGGCGGCTGGCCCGCTGGCCAGCCGCACCGTCGCGGACTGCTTAGTGCCCGTGGAGGTGACCCAACCCACGCTCACCGACTGGCCAGGACGATCCGCACGGATCGCGGTGGTGAGGCCCCTGACCGACGTGATCGCCTGGCCCCCAAACGAGGTGATGATGTCACCGGGCACCAGGCCAGCCTGGACGGCTGGCGTGTTCGGGATTACCGCCGCCACCAGCGCCCCGGCGCTGACCGGAGGCGTGTACCCGAACGGTCCTCCGGAGAAAGCGCCTCCACTGCGAACGTTCTCGGCCTCGATGCCCAGGAAGGCCGGAACCCCGACCACTATGGTGGAGCTTGCCTCGCCCTTTTGAATCTGGCTGGCGATGGAGAGCGCCTCGTTGATCGGGATCGAGAACCCGATGTTGGAAGCGTTCTGGCCCCCGCCGCCGGTCGCGGCCGCCGTATTCATAGCGATCACCTGTCCCGCGCCGTTGACCAGCGGACCGCCAGAGTTGCCGGGGCTGAGCGGAGCATCGGTCTGGAAGAGCCCGACCAGGTGCTCGGAGGTGCCGGTGCCACTGTTGGAGGCAGTGATCGACCGATTGAGAGCGGAGATGATGCCCTCGGTGACCGTGGGGCTGCCCGGGAGCGCCAGCGCGTTGCCGATTGCGACCACCGCATCGCCCACTCTTACAGCCGAGGAGTTCCCCATCTTGAGAGGATGCAACCCCGAGACGCCCTGTAGCTGCAGCAACGCCACGTCCTGGCTGGGGTCGGTGCCGACCACCTTGGCCCGGTACTTGGGCCCGGTGCCGTCCACCTGAGCGGTGATAGTGGTGCCGCCTGCGACCACGTGGTTGTTGGTCAACACCTCACCGTTCGAGGTCAGGATCATGCCCGTACCGGCGTCGGAGGCCCCGGTGTAGGAGTTGCTGGAGTTGATGTCCACAACCCCTGGATCCACTCCGGCCACGACCCTCGAGACGTTCACCTTGCTGCTCCCGCTGGCGGAGGTGGAGACGCTCGCAGGCGTGGGGACGGGCTCGGTGGCGAGGGTAGGCTGCGCCCTGTTGGATGATCCCAGTGCGAAACCACCGAGACCGACCGCCCCAAGCAGGATCACAGCGGCAGCCCCCATCGCCAGCCAGCGTCCTACCCGGCCTCCAAAGTGGCTGGAGCCACCGGAACCCTCGACATAGGATCCTCCTGGCGGAGGCGGCTCGTAGCCGCCCAAGTCGGCGCCCGACAGCGGGGGCGCGGGCGGCACGGGAGCCGACTCCCAGCCCATCGGTCGGGCTGGCTGGCTCGACTCAGGAGAGCTCTGGGAGGCGTCCCGCCCTATGGCACTTTGATCGTCCATCTCTTGCTCACCTCTTGCTGGTTCATCGACCCCACGGGGGACTAACTAGCTCCCAATGTGCTCTCCCAAGCTTGGAGATTTCCGAGAGGAAGCTGAGCCGTCGCCATGAGTTTGCGCGAGGCGGCCAAGTGAAGTGGTGATCACACAGCTCCTGGCCAGCGCCCGGCTATGGCTGTGGCCGCCCTGAGCGAGTGGGTGAGAGCGGCCGGATCCGTCCGCGGCCATCCCGAGCACTTGGAACCTTTGTTTCAGCCCCCGATGGCCGTCAGCACGTCTCTGGCGTGACCATCCGGTTTGACCTCCTCCCAGACCCGCTCCACGCATCCCTGCGGGTCGATCAGGAAGGTGGCGCGGGCGACTCCCATGTACTCCCGGCCCGCGAAGCGTCGCGGCCCCCAAACGCCAAAGGCTTGCGCCACCTCGTGGTCCGGATCCGCCAGCAGGGGCAGTTCGGGGGCGTCGCAACTCACCGCGAAGCTCTTCTTGGCCGCAGCATCCCCTATCGAGCAACCGAAGACCAGCACGTCCCGGTCCCGGAGCTCCGATTGGAGCAGGCCGAACTCCCTGGTCTCGATGGTGCACCCGGGAGTGTTGTCCTTGGGGTAGAAGTAAATCACCCATCTGGTGCCCAGCAGGTCACGGCTGTCAACCGTCGCCCCGGTGCCCGCCTCCAGGCGAAAGGCCGGCACCGTATCTCCAACCCGCAACATTCTTACCACCTCATGATCCAATGCCGATGCCAGCGTAGCCAGTCCGGGCTACTCCGCGGCGCGGCTCCGCTCGACGCCGCTCACGAGCTGCTCCAGAGCGACCAGGTAGCCGGCCGGGCCAAAGCCGGCGACCACCGCCGTGCAGGCACCGGCGACCACATCGATCTGCCGGAAGGGCTCTCGTGCCGAGGGATTGGTCAGGTGCACCTCCACCGCGACCAGACCCACGGCGGCGATGGCATCCCGGATGGCGACACTGGTGTGCGAGTAGCCGCCGGGGTTGATGACCATCGCCTGCGCCCACCCGCCCGCCTCCTGGATCAGGTCCACCAGCTGCCCCTCCGAGTTGGACTGCCGGCAGCGCACCTCGACTCCCAGCTCCCCACCCCTCGCTATCAACTGGGAGTCGATCTCCGCCAAGGTGGTGGTTCCGTACAGGGCGGGTTCCCTGGTTCCGAGCAGGTTCAGATTGGGGCCATGCAGAACCAGCAGTTTCACCGCGAGCTCTCCCGAGCGGCACTCAACTCCCCGTCCGGTTGGGTTTCCTCAAGCGAGCCGGCCTCAAGGCCCCACAGCGGCTCCAGGGCATTCTCCAGATCCAAGTCGTCGACCACAACCACGCCCTCCGTTGGTCCCGGGACGATGAACACCTGCCGCCCCGATCGGCGCTTCTTGTCGCGACGAATCGCGTTCGCGACGGCCACGCGGTCGAGTCCTGACGGCAGCTCGACCGGCAGGCCCACCCGCCCCAGCGCAGCGCGAATCTCCCCTCCCAGCCCGGCAGCTGAGATCCCCAGCTCAGCCCCTAACCGCGCGGCGGCCAGCAGGCCCAGCCCGACCGCGTCGCCGTGGGAGATGGAGTACTCGCTGGCTGACTCCAGTCCGTGAGCGAAGGTGTGCCCGAGGTTGAGTGCCACTCTGACCCCTGACTCCTCGGGGTCCGCCTGGACACACGCCACCTTGACCCTCACCGCCTGCTCGATCAGCCAGCTCAGCCCCGGTCCCTCCAGCCAGTTCGCCTCCCGCTCGCCAAGCTGCGCCAGCACCAGTCGCGATCCGACGATCGCTGCCTTGATCGCCTCGGCGAGTCCAGCACGGGCTCCCGGCCTGGAGAGCGCCCCCAGCAACCCCGGATCC
Organism: bacterium; assembly: GCA_021795235.1. GTDB lineage: Bacteria > Chloroflexota > Dormibacteria > Aeolococcales > Bog-877 > AG-12. The sequence goes on along the minus strand of JAJYPP010000029.1, from coordinate 34,133 downwards.
TCCACCACCGCCACGGGATGGCGAAAGACGCCCACGGGGTTCTTGACCCCGCCCAGGTTGATCGCGGTCTTGCCTCCGACCGCGGCGTCGGCCATCCCCAATACGGTGGTGGGCACGTTCACATGGGGGACGCCGCGCGCATAGGTGGCGGCGGCGAAGCCAGCGGCGTCCAGTAAGGCGCCACCCCCGAGGGCGACCACCACGTCATCCCTGGCGGCTTCGGCTTCCAGCAGCCAGCCCCAGACGGCAGCCACCGCCGACAGGGACTTGGCCGGTTCCCCCCCCGGCTGCTGGCGGATCCGGACGTCCAGGCCCGACGAGCGAAGTGATCTGGCCACACCTTCGATGGTCGCAGCCTCCAGCCCGCCATCGACCACCAGGAACGCCCGCCGCGTCTGCGGCAGCAGCCGGATGACGACCTCGCCTATTCTCTCGGCGGCTCCTGGACCCAGCAGGACCTCCGACTGCCAGCCCATCCCCTTAAGCGTGATGGAGGAGACGGGCCCACCAGACCGGCCCCGGTAGATGGCGGCCACCTGGCCGGCGACATCCCGGGGGGGCCGGCCCGTGGTCTCGACCAGGTCTCCAGCCCGGTGGTAGGCCTGCTCTCGTTGGGCCATGATCTGCGCCAGGGAGGCGCCTCCGGGGTCGTCCAAGAGGGGCCGCTCGCCGCCCATGGCCAGCCGTCGCTCCAGCTCCGCCACCTCCGCCCGGAGCACCATGGGCACCGCCGAGTGGACCAGCCTCCGGAACTGCGGCTCGGACAGCACCGCCCCACCGCCGGTCGCGATCACCGTGCCCGAGAGCCTAGACGCCTCCTCCAGGAGTACGGCCTCCTGGTGCCGGAACCAGCTCTCTCCTCTCGAGCGCAGCAGCTGGGGAACGGAGGCGCCCCAGCGCCGTTCGAGCGCCTGATCGAGGTCGACGAACGGCATGCCCAGGATCTCGGCCGAGAACCGCCCGACCGTGGTCTTGCCGGTGGCCATGAAACCGGTGAGGACCAGGTTCGGCGTGGCGTCGGGGAGTGGCGGGATCACCAGCCCGACCCGACTCAATTGGACTCTCCCAGGCCCCTGGTCTGGGCCCCGACCTGGGCCGAGGCCAGCATGGCGTCCAGCCGATCCCCGCCGAACCGATCCAGCAAGGCCGCGGCCAGCGCCACTCCCACAACCGCCTCCCCGACCACCGCGGCCGCGGGGACCGCGCAGATGTCGGACCTGATGTAGGGGGGATCAGCCTCATCGCCGGTGAGTAGATCCACCGATCTGAGAGCCGCTCTGACCGACGACAGCGGCTTCATGGCGGCCCTGATCACCAGCGGCTCGCCGTTGCTCATTCCACCCTCCACCCCTCCCGCGAAGTTGCTCGCCCTGCCCAGCCCGCCCTCGGACCCCAGGATCGGGTCCTGGGCGGCGCTGCCAACCAGGGCCGCGACGTCGAAGGCGGGACCGAACTCCACTCCTTTCACGGCGGGGATGGACAGCACGGCGGCGGCCACCTGGGCATCCAGGCGGCGATCCCACTGGGTGTGGGATCCCAGGCCCACCGGCAGTCCGGTCGCACACACGACGAAAGTTCCCCCCAGGGTTTCCCGGGCAGTCCGCGCCCGGTCCACCGCCGCCACCATCAGCGCCGACGCCCCAGGATCAAAGCAGCGCACCGGGTCCGGATCCGCAACCCGCGCCAGCCGCAACAGCTCCGCGGCCGTGCTCCGGCCCAGATCCACCGCCGCCACCACCTCCCCCACAGACGTCACGAAGCTCGCCACCTCCACCCCGAAACTTCCGAGCAACGACCTCGCCAAAGTGCCGGCGGCCACCCTGGCAGCGGTCTCCCGGGCGCTCGCCCGCTCTCGGATCAAGCGCAGGTCGCTCAGCCCGTACTTCACCGCCCCAGCCCAGTCGGCATGTCCGGGCCTGGGGGTGGTCAGAACTGGTGGAGCCGCCGGCTGATTGGCGTGATCGCGGTTGACTATTCGAATCGCGATCGGGGCCCCGGTGGTGTACCCGCCCGCCACCCCGGACACGATCTCGGCGTGGTCGCGCTCGACCCTGGTGGATCTGGCTCCACGGCCGTGGCCGCCCTGGCGCCGGCGCAGCTGCCGGTCGATTTCGTCCGTGCTCACCGCGACCCCAGCCGGCATACCGTCAAGCACGGCCACCAGCTCCGGCCCGTGAGATTCCCCCGCAGTGAGCAGTCGCAGGCTCATGGCACCAGCACCCCCCGATCCAGGTGGCGGATGGCGGCCTCCCGCATCACGCCGGCAGGTGCCGGCAGCCCGGACCAGATCTCCAACGACAGCGCCGCCTGCTGCACCAGCATGTCCAGCCCGCCCACGGTGCGGCACCCTGCCCGTGCGGCCCGTCGGAGCAGCTCCGTGCTCCGAGGCGAGTAGACGAGGTCAAAGACGGTGAGCCCCGGAGCCAGGCGGACCTCCGGAGGCAGCGCGCACACGTCCAGGTGGAACCGGGAGCCAAGCGGGGTGGCATTGACCAGCAGGTCGCACTCCGAGAGCCGATCTGCGATCGGCTCCGCCTCCATGGGGATCGCAGCGACGCCGGCCCCCGCAGACTCGGCCAGGCTAGAGCCCACCTTCAGCGCCTGCTCGAGGTGACGCGCGGCGATGGTGACCTCGCATCCCACCGACAGGAGGGCCTGGGCCACAGCCCGAGACGCCCCTCCCGATCCCAGGATCAGAGCCCGGCCGGGCCTTGCCAAGCCGGCCTCGGTGAGGGCTCGGATGAATCCGGTCCCATCAGTGGTCGCCCCGACGACACCGTCGGCTGCGAACACCAGGGTGTTCACCGACCCAGATGCTCGGGCCTCTGGAGTGAGCCGGTCGGCCAGGCCGGCCGCCGCCACCTTGTGCGGGGTGGTGACATTGGCGCCCAGCAGGCTGGCCCGCAACTCGGCCCAGGCGCGTGGCAGACCGCCAGCAGCCACCTCGATGGGACGGTAGTCCCAATCCAGCCCCAGAGCGGAAAACGCCGCCCGATGCATCGCCGCCGAGGGACTGTGACCGACGGGTGACCCGATCAAACCGAGCTGACTGGTCAAAGCAGGCCTCCCAGGCACTCGTCGAATCCGGGGAAGGAGTCGGGAATGAACTCCCTGCCCATCACCTGGGTGGCGGTATCGGTGATCAAGCCGGCGATCGTGAAGGTCATGGCCAATCGATGGTCGCCCAGCGAGTCACACAGACCGCCCCGAAGACCATGGCCGCCGACCACCAGGAAGCCATCGGGGAGCTCCTCAGCGTCCGCCCCCAGCGCCCTCAGGCCCGCCACCAACCCCTGGATCCGGTCACTCTCCTTGACCCTCAACTCAGCCGCTCCGGTGACCTCGGTGATCCCCTCCGCCTGGGTGGCCAAGAGCCCCAGCAGCGGTAGCTCATCGATCAGCTCCGGCACCTCCTCGGCGCCCACCCGGATGCCCCGCAGCGATCGCTGGCGAATGTGAACAGCTCCCGCTGGTTCGTCCGGCCAGGGAGAACCCGGTCCATCCATCTCCACCTCGGCCCCCATCCGTCTCAACACCTCGAAGAACCGAGTCCTGGTGGGGTTCATTCCGACCCCCTCAATGACCACGTCGGAACCCGGCACCAAGGCGCCGGCGGCAGCGATGACCGACGCGGAGGATGGATCGCCGGGCACCGCAATCGAGAATGAGGTCAATGATCCCGGGGAGATGCGGACGCGGGCCGCTTGACCGATCAACCCCCGCTCGAGCCTGGCGCCCATGATCGTGAGGAGACGCTCTGAGTGATCTCTGGTCGCCACCGCCTCCTCGACCGTGGTCTCGCCCTGCGCTTGAAGGCCCGCCAGCAGCACCGCCGACTTAACCTGCGCGCTCGCCACCTGAGCCCGGTGGACGATCCCCCGGAGCTCGCCGCCGCGCACCAGCATGGGGGCGGTGCCCCCCTCCTCCAGCTCCACCGTCGCCCCCATGGCTCGCAGCGGGGACGCGACCCGCTCCATCGGCCTTAGCAGGAGCTGAGGATGGCCACTGAGCCGGAAGTCTCCGGTCCGCCCCGCCAGGATCCCGGCCAGAATCCGCATGGTGGTGCCGGACCGCGAGCAGTCGACCGGGATCGGTCCCTGAGCGCTGGTCGATGGCAGCCCCCACACCGGAGGGTTCAGGGCCAGCCACTCGCCCTGCTGTTGGACCGTGCCGCCCAGGGATCTGACGGCGCCGACGCTGGCCAAGCAATCGGCAGCCTGAGAATATCCCCGAATCCGGCTCTCGCCCCCGCCCAGAAGGGAGAAGAGCGCACCTCGGTGGGAGATGGACTTGTCCCCTGGGACCGAGCATCGTCCTCTCAGGGGAGAGGCGAGTCGAGACCCGGCCAGCCCCGTCACGAGATCTCCTCCAGCAGGTCGGCTCGACCGTGGCACGCTCTGGCCAGGTGCACCGCCAGAGCCGACTCGGACGTCAGCGCCGAGTCGAGATCGTCCAGCCGAGCCAGCAAGCCTTGCAAAGCGCTCCTGGTCGGCCCGGCGTTGGCGGAGAGAAAGCCGGCCACCATCGCGGGGTCACTGCCGGCCAGCCTGGTCGCACCCCGGAACCCCGGGCCGACCAGGACCCGCCAGAGCGCGCGCTCCGCCTGGTCCTCGGGAACAAGATCGAGCAGGGCGGTCGCGACCAGGTGCGGCAGGTGGCTGGTGGCCGCCAGAATCTCATCGTGCTTTTCGGCGGCCACCACCACCGGCACGGACCCCACCGCCCTGACCAGGGCCAGGCCAAGCTCGAGGGCGGCCGCGTCCTCCCGAACGGGGGTGAGCGCAAATGGAGCCCCATCCAACATCTCGGGGGCCGCCGCCTGGGGCCCATTCCGCTCGGTGCCGCACAGCGGATGGCCGCCAACCGCCCTGACCCCCCGATCAAGGTGGGCTCGCATCGCTTCGACCACCACCAACTTGGCGCTCCCGGTGTCGACGACGAGGCTCCCCGGGCGCACCGCCCCCCCCCAGGTCCGCAACCACCCAACGATCGCGGAGACCGGGATGGCCAGCACGATGGTGTCGACCCCGAGGATCTGCTCGGGAGCCCCAAGGGCGCGGTCGGCGCCGCCCATCCGGGTCGCTTGAGCGCTGCGCTCCAAATCGATGTCGAAAGCCAAGACCTCTCCCAGGCCAGGTGGGGCTGATCGCTTCAGAGCCATGCCCAGCGAGGTGCCTATCTGCCCGGCCCCCACCACACCAACGGAGCCAAGACCCGTCAAGCCGCTCCCCTCCCCACCGCGGCCGCGACCCGACCGACCTCCCCCACCAGGGTCTCGAAGGCCATTGGATCCAGGGACTGAGCGCCGTCCGACAGCGCCTCCGCCGGTCGCGGATGCACCTCCACCAGCAGGCCGTCGGCTCCGGCCGCGACCGCCGCCCGGGCGATCGCGCCAACGTAATCCGCCCGCCCAGCAGCATGGCTGGGATCCACCACCAGGGGCAGGGAGGTCAGCCGCTTCAACACGGGGACCGCGGTGATGTCCAGGGTGAAGCGGACCGTGGGCTCGAACCCCCGGATTCCCCGTTCACACAGCGCCACCTGCTGGTTTCCCCCCGCCAGGATGTATTCCGCGGCCTGCAGCCACTCGTCGATCGTGGCCGCCAGCCCGCGCTTCAGCACCACCGGCCGATCCACCGCCCCGCAGGCCTGCAGCAACCGGTAATTCTGCATGTTGCGAGCGCCGACCTGGAGAATGTCCGCGTAACGCGCCACCAGGTCCACGTCGGCACTGGCCAGCACCTCGGTGATGACCATGAGCCCGTGCTGGTCGGCGACCGACCGCAGCATCCGCAGCCCCTCCTCGCCCAATCCCTGGAACGAGTAGGGAGAGGTCCGAGGCTTGAAGGCACCGCCGCGCAAGACCCGCACCCCCAGGCCCGCGACGCAGGCTGCGGCCTCCTCCAACTGCTCTCGCCCCTCCACCGCGCAGGGGCCAGCCATCATGAGCACCCCCCCGCCACCCAGGACAGCTCCGTTGGCCAGCTCGATGACCCTGTCCACCGGGTGAAAGTCGCGACTTGCCAGAGGATAGTCGTGCAGCACCCGTACCACACGCTCCACCCCCTCGAGCGCCCCCAGCCCCTCCAGATCAGAGTCGGTCTCGTGGCCCACGACCCCCACGATGGTTCGCTCTCGTCCGTGGGAAACATGAGGCGTGAACCCCAACTGCCGGACCCGCTGCACCACCGCCCGCACCTGGGAAGGGCTGGCGTGCGCAGCCATCACGATCACGACTGCGCTCCCGCGGTCAGGTCCGACCGCAGAGAGGCGGCACCGCCCAGGTAGGCGTGGCGGATCTGAGGCTGCGTGAGGGTGGAATTAACCAGCATCAGCGCCCGCAGGCACCGACCGACCCGGGTGTCGCCCCCATGCTCTTTGACCATCAGCAGAGGCACGTTCCCGTAGCCGATGGCGCGGGCAGCCGCCGCCGGGTTGACCGGTCCGAGATCGTCCGGGATGGTGAAGACCAGCGCTGCCACCTGATCTGGTTGGACCGCGTTGGGCACGGTCATGGCCTCCAGCAACTCACTCACGGCTGCGGAGATTGGCTCCTGGTCGGCAGCGGCCGCCACCGTGATGGCACCCCGAATCCCCCGACATGCGCTGTGCCCCCGCGCGTCCCGAACTCGCCGTGGCCAACCTGACCTCATCACTTCGCCTCCATTGCCTGCTCTGAGGAGGTGGAGCGGAGTCTCAGCCCTGGATCGACCGAGGCGTGGATTCCGCTCCACGCCTCCCGATCCGGACCCGGCCGGGCTGGCTACCCGGGGTGAGGGCCCACGGAGGGCATGGCGTGCCGATACGCATAAAATCGGACGCCCTGCTTGCCGCGGCCCATGCGAACCAGTTTCCAACCGTGCATTTGGGTAGTTAGTGTGACGGTTCGAAGGGGCTTCGTCAACCGTTGCCCCTGCAGTGAACTCCATTAGGACCACTGCTGTGACACCCCTCGCGGGGTTCCTCCCCCGTTGCCGGGTACGGTTCTGGCCTCAGCGCAGACCGCCCGCGCTGAAGCGCTGGCCTTACATCCACTCCCCGAATGCCCGGTCATCCGAGCATCCGAGCCGCCGCCTGTACCGTCCCAGGACGGCCCGAGAACGAACGGGGCCGCGGCGTCAACCACACCGCTGTGGCTGGCCATGTCCGGCCAGTCACGGAGGTCTTGGGCAGTGGCTACCACTCCTTGAAGTTCATCTCCGCTCATCACAGCGCATCGTACGTGCAACTGTTCGCCACCTGCCCTCAAGGAGCCCCCACCAGCCCCAGGAACGCCCTCAGCAGGTCGGGGCCCCGGGGGGTGAGCACCGACTCCGGGTGGAACTGCAGGCCGTAGCGTGGCAGCCGCTCATGCACCAGCGCCATCACCAACCCGTCCTCGGTCTGAGCCACCACCGTCAACTCGTCGGGAAGACTGCCCGGGTCCACCACCAGGGAGTGGTAGCGCCCAACCTCCAGGGGCGACGGCAGCCCGCGGAACAGTCCCGTCCCCTGATGGACGATCGCGCTGACCTTGCCGTGAACCGGTTCCGGGGCCTGGACCGTTCTGGCGCCGTAGGCCGCCGCCAGCGCCTGGTGGCCGAGGCACACCCCAAGCAGGGGCATCTCCTCGGGCAGACTGCGGATCAGCGCCACGAAGCAGCCGGCGTCCTCCGGCCGCCCTGGTCCCGGTGACAGGATCACCCCAGCGGGTCGCAGGGCGATCACTTCATCTGGAGTTGTGCCACTGGAGGGAACAACCGCGACCGCGTAACCAGCCGCCCCGACGAACTGGACGAGGTTGTAAACAAACGAGTCCTGATGATCGACCACCACAATCATCAGATTTCCTCCCCACCGCTGACCGCTGCCAGGATCCCCGAGGCCTTGGCCTCGGTCTCCCTGAGCTCCGCAGCCGGATCGGAGTCAGCGACGATCCCCGCGCCGGCCTGGACATGGATCTGCTGGTGGGCCAGCACCGCGGTCCTGATCGTGATGCAGAAGTCCAGGTCACCCGCAAACGAAACGTACCCCACGGCCCCCGCGTACGGGCCCCTGGCGGTGGGCTCTTCCCGCGCGATTATCTCCATCGCCCGCCGCTTGGGGGCGCCGGTGACGGTACCCGCGGGAAAGGTCGCGAACAAGGCATCGAGGGGATGGCGCCCGTCAGCCAGCTCCCCCTCCACGGTGCTGACTATGTGCATCACCCGAGGGAAGTTCTGCACAGCCATCAGTTCCGAGACCCTCACCGAGCCGGGGCTGCAGACCCGGCCCAGGTCGTTCCGGGCCAGATCCAAGAGCATCGCGTGCTCCGCCCGCTCCTTGGGATCGGCCAGGAGTTCCTCGGCGAGCCGCCGGTCGTCCGCCTCGCTCTCGCCTCGCGGTCGGGTGCCGGCGATCGGCCTGGTCATGGCATTGCGCCCGAAAACCTTGACCAGCGGCTCCGGGGAGGATCCCGCCAGCTCGAGTCCAGGCAGGCGCAAGAAGAACATTGCCGGGGAGGGATTGGTGTGACGCAGCCGGCGGTACACGTCGATGCCGGATTGGAAGGCCGGCACCGACAGACGACGGGACAAGACCGCCTGGTAGATATCCCCCTCCACGATGCTGCGCTTGGTCCTCCTCACCGACGCTTGAAAGGTGTCTGGCGAAATGTTGGGGGCCGCTGCCAGCGCCGCCGAGTATCCGGCTGCTGATGGCGGCGAGCTGGTCTCCACCCCCGCCATGGCATCGGCCATCGCGTGGAGCCCCTCCACCCCCCGCTGGTACCCGTCCCGAGGCGGCACTTGGCAGACCAAGACCAGTCGCTGGCGGCGGTGGTCGAAGACGGCCACCCGATCCAGCAGCAGCAGTTGCACAGGCGCCCCAAAGGCGCGGCCCCTGCCCGCAGGGCACTGATGGCCGTCGATGAGGGCGGCCGCCTCATAGGCCAGCATCCCCGCCAGCCCACCGGTCAGAGTGGGAAGCTCCGGGACCGCGGGCGCCGCCAGGGCCTTGGCCAGAGCGACCAGAGATCCCGCGGGATCCCCCGCCCCTGACCCCCAGTCGTCCGCCAGTGGGAGAGGGCGGCGGCGCTCGCCAATCCGGAGTCCGCCGTGATCCACTGTGACCAGCGCCGCCGGGTCCCAGGCGACGATGGTGTGCGGGCCGGGGTCACCCCAGATGTCAAGGCTCTCGAGGAGGATTCCCGGCCCACCGTGAGACAGCTGTTCGAAGGCGTCCGACGGAACCGCCGTGTCAATGGGCAGCTCAGCCCACATTGGGGCCAGGGGCCAGCTTCCAGCCATGCTCGAGAGCGAGGCTTCATCGGGGTGAATCCGTAAGGCTTCCGTCAACTGAATCTCCCAGGCAACAAAAAACCCCGGGCCGTGGGGCCCAGGGCTTGGTGCCAGTTCTCTTGGGCGGCTGCTTCAGAGGCGCGCGGACACCGAACCCCGGTGGGGCCAGCGCCAGGTCGCAACACTGATGAGCTGCATCAATGCAAGATTGTGCTCCGCGGACTCGGCCGCCGTCAACTCCCACCCGGTCGGCGCCGTCACGGCCCCGGTTCCGATGCGCTGGCCGTTGGGAGCCGGCGGGAGTCCCTGCCCATCGGCTAAGGTCGTCCTCGTGCCACGCGCCCTTCTGATCGGCGGCACCGGGATGATCGGCCAAGCCGTCGCCCCCGCCTCCTGGCAGCGGGCTGGGCGGTCGACCTGACGGGACGGGATCCCGGGCACATGCCAGCCGACCTATCGCGGCAGGGGGCTCGGTTCATCGCCGCCCAACGCCGGCTGCCCCAGGAGCTCTTGGCTGCCATTGGTAGCGGAGCGGAACTGCTGGTCGACACCATCTGCTACAGCGCCCTCGATGCGAGGACCCTGCTTCCGCTGGCCGGCCTGGCCGGGTCGACGGTGATGATCTCGAGCAAGGCGGTGTACGTCGATGGCAGCGGGAACCACTCCAACTCGACCACTCCGCCCAAATTCCAGGGAGCAATCGGCGAGGGTCATAGCACCGTTCCGCCGGGCGGCGGCGACTGGAACAGCCCTGAAGGATACGGCCGCAACAAGGTCGCAGCCGAGATGGTCCTGCTGGAGAGTGGGCTTCCGGTCACCATCATCCGGCCATCCAAGATCCACGGCAGGGGGGCCAGCCGGCCCCGGGAGTGGGTCTTCGTCCGGCGGGTGCTGGACAAGCGCAAGGCGGTCTTCCTCTGCGCCCGCGGGGCAGCGGTCGACCACACGACAGCCGCCGTCAATCTGGCCGAGCTGGTGGCCCTGGTCGCCGCCAAACCGGGCCCCCGAGTCCTCAACTCCGCGGACCCCGATGCCCCGTCGGCCCTGCTCATAGCCAGGACGATCGCCGACCAGATGGGACATCACTGGGAGGAGATCCTGCTGGAGGAGACGGCGGACCCTGCCCTGGGTCGCCATCCCTGGGCCAGACTCCACCCGATCCTCCTCGACACGACCGCCGCCACCACCTTGGGGTACCGGCCAGTCGGCGACTACGCGACCACGGTCGCCGACGAGATCGCATGGCTGGTCGATCTCTGCCGGCAGGCCGGCGGCGCAAGCCGGGATATCGGCCTCGACTCCGACTACTTCCAGCAGTTCTTCGACTACTCGGCCGAGGATGCCTTTCTGGCCGAGCGCGCGGCTGCGCACGACTGACCGGCGAGATCGGCTAACCTTGCGGCCATGGTCCGTGAACAACCTGGTTCCCACCCACCGGGTGAGGAGCGAGCGGCGCCTGCCCTCACCCTGGCGGCCCCGTTTGCGGATCTGCCAGGCTGGCTGCGGGTCAGCCCAAGCCTGGGCAAGATTCGCCAGCTGGAGGTCGCTGCGGTTGCCCTCCTGGGTCTCCTCGCCGGCATCACCGCGGCCGCTGCCAGCGGCCTGTTCTGGGTGGGAGCAGCCACGGTGCCGGTGGTGATCGTCGGGTGGGTGCTGGGCACGATCTACATGCGCCGGAGGGTGGGCTCCTGGGCTTATCTGGAGCGCGATCAGGACCTGCTGGTACGACGCGGGGTGATGTTCCGTCGCCTCTCGGTGGTGCCCTACGGGCGCATGCAGACCGTCGATGTGACCGCCGGCCCGTTGGAGCGGGCCTTCCGGCTGGCCACCGTCCGCCTGCACACCGCCTCGATGGCGACCGATGCCCGCATCCCCGGTCTGCCCTCCCTTGAGGCCGCACGCCTTCGTGATCGGCTGGCGAGTCTGGGTGAGGCTGAGGCCGAGGGGCTTTGAGCTCCGCCCCCGACCTGCCCTGGCAGCGGCTGCACCCACTGTCCCCGGTGATCCAAATGGTTCGGGGCGCCGCGGCCTTCGTGTTGGTGCTGGCGCTGCCCTACCTATCCAGTCCACACAACCGGACGAGCGGCGACTACTTCGAGCTGGCGGTCATAGGTGTGGCTGCCCTGGGCGGGGTGATCTCCTGGCTGGTTACCCGCTGGCGCATCCAGGACGGCACCCTGCGGGTTGAGACCGGCTTGGTGCGCCGACGCCACACCCAGATCCCACTGCAGCGGATCCAGTCCGTTGACGTGGTGCGTCCGGCCCTGGCCAGGTTGTTGGGCCTCGCCGAAGTCAGGGTCCGCACCGGCGTGGCTCATCGTGGCGACGCCAGGCTGGCGTACATTCCCGAGGAACGGGCGGATAGGCTGCGAGCCGACCTGCTGCTGTGGTCCCGCGGAGCTGTGGCCGCCCCGGCCGACAGTGGGGCGGTACCGCTGGCGGCCGTCCGCGCCCGTCGGCTCCTGCTTTCGGTCTGGCTCGATGGCGGAGTGCCCCTCATCGTCCTCCTGGCGATCGCCTTCGCGGTCGCAGCAACGGTCCACGCGAGCGGGGCCCGAGCGCCACTGCTCGGAGCCGGCGCCGGCTGGATGCTCCTCGGCCTGGTCGGCATCGGCAGTCGACTCAATTCCCAGCTCGGCTATGAGGTGCTGGAGGAACCGGACGGTCTGACGGTGCGCGGCGGACTCATCGGCACCGTGGTCGAAACCATCCCCCGCAACCGGATCCAGGCGGTCCGGTTGATCGCGCCCCTGCTCTGGCGCCCGCTGGGCTGGGTGCGTCTGGAGGTGGACGTGGCCGGAGGTCAACGCCGCCAGCGAGAGGACCGAGGTGCCGCCGGGCAGATGCGGACGCTGCTGCCCGTCGCCACCAGGCGAGAGGCCGAGGCTCTGCTGGCTGCCATCGGACCGAAGGTGGCGCCGGTGCTGTCACCCGCCCCCCGTCGCGCCGCGGGCAAGGCGCCACTCAGGTATCACTTCCTGGGCGCGGGCACCACCGATGCCTGGGGGGCCGCCAGCGCTGGCCGAATCCGCCGGGTGATCACCTGGGTTCCCCTGGCCAAGGTCCAGAGCGTGCGCTGGACCCAGGGGCCCCTGCAGAGGCGGCTGCGCCTGGCCAGCGTGCACCTGGACATCCCCGGGCGTCGGGTCGGAGTGATCCTCAGGGACCGATCCGCCGTCGAGGCCCATCGGTTGGCCGGTGAGCTTCCCGATCGCTGCCGACAGGCCCGCCACCGATCCCTGATCGAGGGGCCTCCCCGCCCCGAGCAGTCGACCGGCCAGGGGCCGCCCATGGCAGCTGGGACGGGTGCCTGAGGGCCGGTCCAGAGCCGATCAGAGCACGCCTGGAGCCAGGCCAGCGAGCATCGGGTGGCCAATGGTCAACTGGTCTGGGGCGCGGCGGCCCAGAGCAGCTCCTTCCCGCCGGGAGCTTCGAGCGCCACACCGGTGATCTGGCGCAGGGGCAGACCGGACGCTGTCTCGACCACGGTCTGGCGCCCGGACGCTCCAGTCCAGGCTCCGGCCTGCTGCCAACCGCCAGCCGCCGACTCGACCCAGACCTGGCACCGCAAGGATGGCGGGAGTCCCGACATCTGGATCACCATCTGAGTTCCCCATGGCTCGCTGTGATAGGTGACTGTTCCGCTCGCGTGAACCCAACCCGAAGTGGCCTCGAAGGCAACGGTCTGGCCACCACCGCGCGGCAAAAGAAGGGCCACCGTGACGCCACCAACCAGTATCAGGGCCAGTGCCCCAGCCTCCAACCGGCGCCTCTTCGGCCATCCCCACCACCTCGAAGATCCAGCCTGCCTGAGGCCCACCCGCTCACGCCCGCGCCACTCCTTGTCCCGGGTCCCGGCACGGGCCACCAGCAGCCCGAGTCCGGCCAAGTCCGACAGCTCGTGACGGCAACCCGGGCACTCTCGCAGGTGCCCCTCCACAGCGGCCGCCTCGTCGGCATCCAGGGCCCCGAGCGCATGCGCCCCCAGGCTATCCCTGAAGGGATCTGGCCCGGTCACCGCTCGTATCCCATCTCTTCGAGGATCAGGCGCAGCGACCGCAGGGCGTAATAGGTTCTGGACTTGACGGTCCCCGTGGGTATGCCAAGCGCCGTGGCGGCCTCGCTGACGGTCCGCTGCAGCCACACACACTGGACCAGTACCTCGCGATGCTCTTTGGAGAGTCGGCCCATCGCGGTCCGGATCAGCTCAGCCTCCAGCGCCCCATCGAATCCCGGCTCCTCGTGGATGTCTGGAGAGCACGCTGCCGCCTCCGCTGACCGCCGCCTCACCCGCGCCCGCCACCGGTCGGCCAACAGATGGCGGGTCACGGTCAGGAGCCACCCCCGGGGCGACGCCTGCGATCCGACGAAGGCCTGAGGGTTGCGCCAGGCCCGCAGAAACGTCTCCTGGACGATCTCCTCGGCGACCTGGTGATCTCCGGTAGCGCGCAGGGCGGCCGCCATCACCGCGCTCCGATGCTCGCGCACCAGTCCCTGCACTTTCACTTCGTCCGAATCCAAGCTCGACACCCTCTCCCTGCCCGAGGACAGCACCATCGCTCAATCCTCCATCGGCGCACCAGCGTTGGCAAGTCCAAGACAAAATCAACCGGGTTGTTGGCTCGCCGGAGGGCGAAGGATCACCGAAGGAGTGGCGTGTCCGCGGGCAGGGCCCCAACCAACACGCCATTTCGCGGGTGGGCCGGGAACCGGTCACTTTCGGAGGCGGAGAGATTCATGGTGGTGGCGCCTGGGCGATCTTCTGCCGTTCCCACTGCAAGGATGGGACCGGAGTTGACTCTCGCAAGCCCACCCCGCCTATGCTGGGCATGTGAAGGCCAACTGCATCGCGGATGGATCCCTGGTCTGGCAGGACCGACCCGACCCCACCCCCGGCGATCGCGAGGTACTCATTGAGGTGGCGGCAGCAGGTGTCAACGCCGCGGATGTCATGCAGGTCCGGGGTGCCTACCCGGCTCCGCCTGGCAGTCCTCCGGATATCCCCGGCCTCGAGCTGGCCGGCGTGGTGGCGGCGGTTGGCTCCATGGCCGGAAGGTTCAAACCCGGACAGAGGGTCATGGCTCTGGTGGGCGGCGGCGCCCACGCCGAACTCGCGGCGGTGGACGAGGGCTCGGTGCTGCCCATCCCAGAGGGGGTGGAGATGTCAGCCGCGGGCGGTTTCCCCGAGGCGTTCACCACCGCCTGGGACGCCCTCGTCCTGCAGGGCGGTCTCCGGGCCGGAGACCGGGTGCTGGTCACCGGCGCGGCCGGCGGCGTGGGCACGGCCGCCATCCAGCTGGCAGCGCTGGCCGGCGCCACCGTGATCGCATCGTGTCGCAACCCGGATCGCCTCGGCGATCTCCGCTCGCTCGGAGCGGCCGAAGCGCTCGACCCCGCAACTGCCCTGTCGCGGGGCCCTTTCGACCTCGTCCTGGAGCTGGTCGGGGGGCCCGGGGTGGCTCAGGCGATGGCCGTGCTGGACATCCATGGGCGCATCGCGGTGATCGGCCTTGGCGCCGGCCGCTCGACCGAGCTGGACCTCTCCTTGTTGATGGGGCGTCGAGCGCGCATCTTTGGCTCCACCCTGAGAGCCCGCTCGCTGGCGGAGAAGGCGCTGGTCGTGGCCAGTGTGGAGAAGCGTCTGCTGCCGCTCCTGCAGTCGGGCAGGCTTCAGGTACCCCTCGCCGCCAGCTTTCCCCTCTCCCATGCGGGCGACGCGTACTCCCATCTGGTCAAGGGGGGGAAACTGGGCAAGATCGTGGTTCTTAGGGAGGGACCCTGACCGGGGCCGCAGACTCAACAGGATGTGGTCGCCCGCCTCATTGGTAGAGTAGGAACATGGAGGCCTCACCACCTGCCCGGCAAGTATCGGTGCCGGTGCTGGCGGTGCCCGCCCCGGAGGCGGTGGCCCAGCTCTCCTTCTGGAGCGACGTCGGGCTGGCCCAGCTCCCGGTGCGGGAGATTGCGAGTGCGGAGATGGTCCGGGATCGCGTCTGTGGGCTGGCCAAGGACATAGCCACGGAGCTGGGGGGTGAGCCACTCACGCTGGCCGTGGTGCTGCGCGGAGCCTTCGTCTTCGCCGCCGACCTGGCTCGGGAGCTCATCACCAACAAGATGGAGAACCTGCTCGTCACCTTCTTCCACGCCAGCAGCTATCGCGGCACCAAGGCCTGGCGAGCTCCCGTCATCCAGGAGTTGGGAGAGATGAGCGGGGATGGCCGTCAGACGGTGCTGATCATCGACGACATAGTCGACGCCGGGCACACCGCCCACGCCATGATTCAGCGCCTGGCGTCCCCCAACCGGCGGGTGGAGTACTGCTCGCTGCTGGACCGACCGGAGGCGCGTGAGGCCCCGGTGCACCCACGCTACGTGGGATTCCGCCTGGACGGGCCGGGCTTCGTGGTCGGCTACGGCCTCGACTACGACGACAAGTACCGCGAGCTCCCGTACCTGGCCCAGTGGATGCCCAGCTCGACCTCAGACGCCAGCTGAACGCAACCGGGCGAGGGTCAGGTGCCGGGTGGCACCTGACCCTGCCAGCTCAGGAAGGAGTAGCCGCCTCCGGCCCAGCGCTCAGTTCCTTCCCGATGCTGCCCAGCGACATCACCAGATAGGCGCCACCGCCGACCAGAATCCCCAGCGCCCAGCTGAAGTCGGCGCCACCGGTCGCCTTGGAAATGGGTCCCACGAAGGAGGGAACGTAGAAGGCGGCGTCGGTCCACATCAGGGCCGCCAGCATGCCCAGAGCTTGAGCGATCAGCGCCTTCCAGTTGACCCCGCCATTGCGCCAGTACAGCCCCCCCCTGGAGGCGGCCAACGAACCGGGATCGTAGCGCCCCCGGCGCAGCAGGTAGTCCACCGCCAGGATTCCGAACCACGGCCCCAGCCAGACCACGATGTAGTCCAGGAAGCCGGACAGGTCGGTGTAGAAGTTGCCCTTGAAGATGACCAGGGTCGTCACCAGGCCCGCCACCACGGTGTCGATCACCACCGCCCCCCAGCGCTTGACCGGGATCCCCAACGCCTGCAGGGTCACTCCCGACGAGTAGAGGTCCAAAGAGTTGATCGCGAACAGCTGGGGCAGGACCAGAATCAGGAACGGCCAGAAGAACCACCCCGCGAAGGAGGCCGGCACGCCGGTCACGGCCGTCGCCTTGGGGCTGACGACGAATGCCAGAGCTCCCAGCAGCTCCAGCAGCACCGACGGGATCGCGGCCCCCAAGGTGGCCGCCCAGAATGTCCTCGCCTTGCGGGTCGCTCGGGGGAGGTAGCGCGAGTAGTCGCTAGCGTTCTCGGTCCAACCGAGCCCACCGGCGGCGATGATGAGCACCACGGCGGTGGTCCAAACCGCCCAGGAAGCCTGCTGGTGGAGGTGGCCCAGGTTGGCGTGGGGCACCACCAGCACCGCCATCACCGCGAACAGCAGGATGAACACGATTGACAGGTAGCGAAGAACCTTGGTGATCATGGCGTGGCCGAAGAACGGCACCACGAACTGGACCGCCACCGCGGCCAGGATCACGCCTATCTTCAGTCCCGTGCTGGCGCCGACCCCGCCCCGCGCGAACATCGCCAGAGTGACCAGGACGACGAGGACGATCCCCTCGATCTCGAATCCCACCTGGGTGAGCCAGTTGAAGGCGGACACCACCCGGTTGCCGTTGATCCCGAATGGTGCTCGGGAGACCATGAAGGCGGTGGTCCCAGCCTCCGGACCCGGCAGGCTGGCCATCCCCAGGAACACGTAGGAGACGTTGCCGATCAGGATCGCCAGCACTGCCTGCCCAAACGATAGCCCGAAGGAGATGACCAGGGCCCCGTAGACCAGGTACTCGACGTTCCAGATCCCCCCCGCCCACAGCCAGAAGAGGCCTGCGGGAGTCATCTTCCTCCCAGCCTCTGGGATCAGCTCGATGCCCCTCTGCTCGACCTTCCGCGCTGAGTAGTCCTCCGGCGTCGCCGAGCCGATCCGGTCCGTCGGTTGACTGGTTGCCAAGCCACTCCTCCACTCGGGGTCTGATAACGGGTGGGCGCCGCACTGGGCCGCCACTCGCCTGATTCTCCGCTATAGGTTGTGGTATGTCAATCGTCAGGCCACAACATCATGCGTTGTTGCCGCCACGCGTGCGAGCAACCGGTCAGACCGACTGCAGCGGGTCGGACCCGGTCTTCAAGGATCCGCCCGCACCGTCACGCGGATCCTGGCGCTCGAGCACATCAGCGACCAAGTTGCGCACCGGCCCCCGGATCTCGAACCGCGGATCGCGGTCCCGGCCACTCGGGAAGCGCTGCAGCAGTCCCGCCTGCTCCAGGGCCGCCAGGTGGTACATGCTCTCGTCCGAGCTCATCTGCGTGGACTCGGCCACCTCGCCGGTCGTGGCCGGCCCCGCCAGCAAGGACCGCGCCACCGCCAGCCGGGTCACGGTGCCCAGAGCATGCAGCAGGACGGCCGCCGACTCCAGCTGCGGGTCCTGGGCGGACGCCTCCCCGGCCAGGTCCAGAACGGGCCCGCTCACCCGCCGGGGCAGGTAGGCCGTGCGCAACAGGGCCTCGCCGACCGTGGCTCCGGTGCTGCGGCGGGTGACGAAGAGGTACAGCGCTCCGAGGGCGGCGAGAACCACCACCCCGTCCGCCCAGGTGGCCACCAGCCCGGCGCCCGTGACTCGGCGCGCGATCGCCAGCAGCCCGGTGAGGATACTGGCGACCACCCCCAGGTCGACCAGCACCGCCAGACCGGTCTTGATCCAGTCGGGAACGTTGACCAAGGGCTCGCGCTCCCCCTTGGGTGCCTGACGGACGGCCAGATAGCCCCCAACCCCGATCACCAGCAGGATGGCGCCCTGCACCGCCAGCTTGGCCAGGTTGGTCAAGAAGTGCTCGACAGGGATGCCTGCCACGACCCCCAGGGCCACGAACACCACCACCCAGACGGCGGTGCTGGGGATGAGTCCCTCGATGAACGTCCGGCGCCGCACCCCCAACGCTCCCGCGACCAAGGTGGTGTAGATCCGCAGCCCCGGGATCAGCCGGGAGGTGCCGATTCCAACTGGACCGGCGGCGCGGACGCGAGTTGAGACCCGTGCCAGCGCCTTGGCCTGGTGGAATCTCACCGCCAGCCCCGTCAGCCCGTGCTCGCCCACAATCCGCGCCCAGCTGTACCCGACCATGGCCCCGGCGACGCACACCGCGAAGGCGAGCGGCACGAAGACCCAGGGGTCCAAGCCCCCGGCGGCGATGAGGAGTCCGCCGGCCAAGAGGGTCAGTTCGCCGGGGGCAAACGGCAGGGGGACACCGGCTTCCTCCATGAACAGGAGGCTGCACAGCAGGGCGATCGCCACCACCCCGTGAAGACCGGACAGGAAAGTCATCGCCGGACCGTTCCTACTGAGTTTGACGCCGCGGCCACTCCGCCGATCGTGGGATCGGGCACGGCCCGAGAATAGCGCAGAGGTCCAGCCAGCGATCGTCGCAACATGGGCGGGCGTCGAGCTGGCGGCTCAGCCAATCAACGGATGCAGCCGTGGCCCGCTGCGGCTACCCTGGGAGCAGCCCCGACGGGGAATGCACCAGCCCACATCCGCCCAGTGGCCCGGCACCCACCGCGAGCCGGTCGCTGTTCCTCTTAGGAGTCACTCCTGATCAGACCGCTCGGCCATTTGCCACGCCGATCTCCGGCGGACCAACCGACCGGTCGACGCCGGTCGGTCCTGCGGCGCGCCCTCCTCGGCCTGTCGCTGACCATCTCGGTCGCCGCCACCACCGGCCTGGCCGGTTGCGGCGCGCCGGTGACTCGGCACCACGGCTCATCTCGTCGGGCGTCTCTGCCCAGGGCTGCTTCGGTCCGCCTTCCGGCTGCGGAGTCCGGCCTGCTGCCGTGGTCCTTGGCCAACCCCATCAGCCGGGAGCTGGTGCTGCCCGGGCCGGGCGCGGCACAGCTCACCATCCTGGGCGGCCTGACCGCTGGCGGCACCTCCGCCTCGGGGGTCTACACCCTCAACACCGCCGATGGAGGTCTCTCCCGCAGCGGCTCCCTAGTCGGCCCCCTGCACGACGCCTCCGGCGCCATCCTCGGCGGCCATGCCACGGTCTTCGGTGGAGGGACCGTGGCCAGCACCGCCACCGTCCAGGCGTTGCCGCCCGCCCTGGGGACCGCTGCCGCGGTTGGCAAGCTGCCCCAGGCGCGCTCCGACTCAGCCGCGACCAGCATCGGCCAGACCGCCTACGTGGTCGGAGGCTACGACGGCAGCAGCTTCGACGCCGCGGTTCTGGCCACCTCGACCGGCACCTCGTTTCAGCAGGTGGCGACCCTGCCGGTCCCGGTCCGCTATCCCGGAGTCGCCGCCGTCAATGGGCGGATCTACGTGTTTGGAGGCCAGACCGCCAACGGTCTGGCGGCCTCGCAAATCCAAATGATCGACCCCAGAACCCACACGGCCCGAGTCGTGGGCAACATGCCGGAGCCGGTCACCGGCAGCGTGGCGGTGACCTTGGGCGGCACCATCTACGTGGCCGGGGGCAACACCTCGGCCGCCACCGGTACCGCCCCGGTCGCCACGATCTGGGCCTTCAATCCCGTCACCGACGCTCTCCTCGTGGCGGGCCAGCTGCGGGTGCCGGTCGCGCACGCGGGGTCGGCTGTGCTGGGGCCACGCGCTTGGATCGTGGGCGGCGAGACCGCTAAGGGTTCAACCGCCAGCGTCCAGATGCTGACTCCCAACCTGAAGTTTGGGATCGCGGGCCAGGCGGGGGCCGGCTCTCCATTCTTCGGAGGCAACCTCCTGATCGCCGACAGCGGTAGCAACAAATTGCTGGTGCTGAACCCCAGCGGGCAGATCATCTGGACCTACCCGGGCCCGGGCCGGCCGGCGCCGCCGGGCGGTTTCTACTACCCGGACGACGCGTTCTTCGCTGACCATGGAACGGCCATCACCATCAACATGGAGAGCTACCAGGAGATCGTCAAGATCGCCTACCCCTCGGGCAAGGTGCTGTGGACCTATGGTCACCCCGGGGTCCCGGGCAGCGCCCCCGGTTACCTGCACACCCCCGACGATGCCTACCAGCTCAAGACCGGGCAGATCTCCGTGGCCGACATCGGGAACTGTCGGGTCCTGATCATCAATCCCAACGGCACAATCGCCCGGCAGATCGGCACCCCGGGTGTCTGCCAGCACCAGCCTCCGCGATATCTGGGCTCGCCCAACGGGGACACGCCGGTCCCCGGCGGAGGCCTGCTGGTCTCGGAGATCAACGGCTCGTGGGTCAGCGAATTCAGCAGCTCCGGCGCCCTCAAGTGGACGACCCATCTGGACCTCGCCTACCCCTCTGACCCCCAGCGGTTGGGACCCAACCGCTATCTCATCGCGGGCTACACCAGGCCGGGTCAGATCGTGGAGTTCAATCGCCAGGGAACCATCACCTACCGCTACCGGGTCGCCTCGGGTCCCGGAGCGCTCAATCATCCGTCCCTGGTCGAGATGCTTCCAAGTGGGGTGTTCATGCTCAACGACGACCACAACGACCGCATGATCGCGATCGATCCGGCGACCAGTGCGGCCGTCTGGCAGTACGGTGTCCAGGGTGTGCCCGGCAACGCGCCCGGCTTGCTCCACGATCCGGACGGCTTCGACCTGCTGATGCCGGGCGGCTCCACGCCCACTCACAGCGCCTCCGGCTGAGGACCTGCCCTGGCGGCGGTTCAGCCGTTGCCGCCGAATGAACTGTGGTTGGCGCACTCCTGCGGCACCCCTGCTCGGGGTTCCCTTACGGGTTTTGGCCCGATCGGGTGCCGCCCGAGCCGTTGGCTCTGGTCTTACGCTTCCTCCCACTACGCCGGATGATCCAGCGTCCTGGCCGTCGCTGCTCGCGCTGGCGGGCGGGGCCGCGGCGTCAACTACACCGCTTGGGCTGGCCATGTCCGGCCAGTCACGGGGGTTTTGTGCAGTGGCTACCCCGCCTAATGGAGCTCATCAGGACCAACGACAGCACATCGTACGAGCAACTGTTCCCTGCCCCATCTGGTCGTCGGCCGGGCTGCTCGGGGTCCGGTCAGCGCAGCCGGCGATACCTGCGGATCAGCTCATTGGTGGAGCTGTCGTGCTCGAGGCTCGGGTCCAGCCTCGACTCCAGCTCCGGGGTGATCCGATCGGCCAGGAGCTTGCCCAGCTCCACCCCCCACTGGTCGAAGGAGTCTATCCCCCAGATCACGCCCTCCACGAAGGCCTTGTGCTCGTAGAGGGCCACCAGCTTGCCCAGACTCTCCGGGGTCAGGCGGTCGATCAGGATGGTGGTGGTCGGCCGATTGCCATCACAGACCCGGAAAGGGATCTGCCACTCCGGGGTCCCGGCAGCCGTCAGCTCCTCCACCGTCCGCCCGAAGGCAAGCGCTTCGGTCTGGGCCAGCAGGTTGGCCATCAGCAGGTCGTGGTGGCGACCGAGGGGATGGAGGGCCTCACAGAAGCCGATGAAGTCGCAGGGAATCAGCTTGGTGCCCTGGTGGATCAGCTGGTAGAAGGCATGCTGGCCGTTGGTCCCCGGCTGGCCCCAGATGATCTGACCGGTCTGGTAACCGACGGTTCGTCCCGCCAGGTCCACGTGCTTGCCATTGCTCTCCATCTCAAGCTGCTGCAGGTATGCAGGAAAGCGCCCCAGATAGTGGTCATAGGGCAGCACGGCCTGGGTCTCGGCCCCGAAGAAGTTGTTGTACCAGACGGCGAGCACGGCCAACAACACCGGCAGGTTGCGCTCCAGGGGCGCGGTCCGGAAGTGCTCGTCCATGGCCCGGAAGCCAACCAGCATCTCCCGGAAGCGCTCCGGGCCGATCGCGATCATCAGGGAGAGTCCGATCGCGGAATCGTAGGAGTACCGCCCCCCGACCCAGTCCCAGAACGGGAACATGTTGGCCGGGTCGATGCCGAACTCCGCGACCCCCTCCTGATTGGTGGAAACCGCCACGAAGTGACGGGCCGTGGCCTGCCGCTCACCCCCCAGCCCGGCCACCAGCCAATCCCTGGCGGTCTCGGCGTTGGTGAGGGTCTCCAGGGTATGCCAGCTCTTCGAGCAGACCACGAACAGGGTCTCCGCCGGATCCAGTCCCCTGGTCGCCTCCACGAAGTCGCTGGCGTCGATGTTGGAAACGAAGCGCAGCGCCAGATCAACCTTGGCGTAGTCCCGCAGCGCCTCGTAGGCCATCATCGGCCCCAGGTCCGAGCCCCCGATCCCGATGTTGACCACATTGCGAATCCGCTTGCCGGTGTGGCCCAGCCAGCGCCCGTCCCTGACCCGGGTGGCGAAGTCGCCCATCTGATCCAGTGCCTGGTGGACTTGGGGAACGACATTGTGACCGTCCACCAGGATGACGGCGTCCCGGGGGGCGCGCAGGGCCACGTGCAGGACCGAACGCTGCTCCGAGACGTTGATGCGGGCGCCGGAGAACATGGCTTCGATGCGCTCTGGCAGTCCGGACTCCTGGGCCAGCCTGACCAACAACCGCATCGTCTCCGAGGTCACCCGGTTCTTCGAATAGTCGAGGTAGAAGCCCAGGGCCGCGGCGGTCAGCGCCACCCCCCGTTGGGGATCCTGCCCAAAGAGCTCCTTGAGCCGGAGCTCCCGCACCTCCTGGAAGTGCTCCTGGAGCTCGGCGAATGCGGGCCGGTCCTCAAGGGAGGGCACTGCGGGAACGGACGGGCCCCCCACCTCCTCAGGAGGCAACGGTGGCCCCCTGCCGCTTGCCATCGATGCAGGCGATCAGGCTGTGCCACGACTTCGCGAAAGACTCACCGCCCTGCTCCTGGAGTTGAGCGGCCAGGTCCTCGGGGTCCACCCCCGCCGCCTTGAGGGAGTCGAGCACCTGAGCCGAGCTCCCGCCGTCCGGGGCCAGCATCTCCCCCACCGTGCCGTGGTCCGCGAATGCGGCCAGCGTCTCGTCCGGCATGGTGTTGACCGTCAATGGGGCCCCGAGGGCGCTGACGTAGAGGGTGTCTGGTGAGGCGGGGTCCTTGGTCGAGGTGCTGGCGAACAGGAGCCGCTGGGCCCTGGCCCCGCAATTGGCGAGCCGCTGCCAGCGCTGCGAATCCAGCAGCAACCGATAGCTGCGGTAGGCCTGCCACGCCGCGGCGATTCCGATCCGATCCCGGAGCTCGGGGGGAACTCTGCCACTCACCGCCGAATCCCAGCGGCTCACGAATACAGATGCGACCGACCCCACCTCCGGGCTGAGTCCTGCCTCCACTCGCCGCTCGAGGCCGCGCATGTAGGCCTCGGCCGCCAGGGTGTACTGAGCCGCGGAGAAGAGCAGCGTTACGTTGACCGGAACACCAAAGAAGATGGTCTCCTCGATCGCCTTCAATCCAGCGCTGGTGCCGGGAATCTTGATGAACAAGTTGTCCCGCTGGGCGCGGTGGTGCAGATCACGGGCCATCGCGACCGTCTGGGGAGCGTCGTTCAAGAGCAGCGGCGACACCTCCAGCGAGACCCAGCCATCGACACCGGCCGTGCGCTCGTGGATGGGATGGAACAGGTCGGCCGCCCGGCGCAGGTCGGAGATCGCCAACTCGAAGAAGATCTCCTCGCTGGAGGCTCCCTGGGAGACGCCCTTGCCGATGTCTGAGTCGTAGGCCTGGCTCGACTCAATCGCCTTGTCGAAAATGGTGGGATTGGAGGTGAGACCGGTGACCGCGTGCTGGTCGATGTGTGCCTTCAGGCCGCCGCTGTCCAGAAGCTGCCTGGTGATGTTGTCGAGCCACAGGCTCTGGCCGGCCTGGTGCAGTTCGTGGGTGGCTTTCATGACTCCTCCTCCAAAGCTTCCGCGGGGGCGCCTCCATCTCCGCGCGACCGACCCCTCCGCCCTCCGGCTCCAGTCGAGCCGCGAAGCGCCAGGAACAGTCTCACGAAGGCTTCTCATCGTGGCCGCCGAACTGCTTGCGCATCGCGGACAGGATCTTGTTGGTGAACTCCCCCAGATTCCGCGACGAGAAACGGGAGTAGAGGGCGGCGGTAAGGACCGGCGCCGGCACCCCCTCGTCAATGGCGGCGATGGAGGTCCAGCGCCCCTCCCCAGAGTCCGACACCCGGCCCGCGAAACCGGCCAGGTCCGGGGACTCCTGCAACGCCGCCGCGGTCAGGTCCAGCAACCAGGACCCCACCACGCTGCCGCGGCGCCAGACCTCCGCGACCTCTCTGGTGTCAATGTTGTACTGGTAGAACTGGGGCTCCTCCATGGGCGCGGTCTCGGCGTCGGCGCTCTGAGTTCGGCTGCCGGCATCGGCGTTGTGCAGCACGTCGAGCCCCTCCGCCAGCGCGGCCATCATCCCGTACTCGATCCCGTTGTGAACCATCTTCACGAAATGGCCCGCTCCGTTGGGACCGCAGTGCAGGTAGCCCTGCTCCGCCTTCGACGGAGTCCCGCGCCGGCCCGACGTCCGGGGGGCCGCCGCCACTCCCGGCGCGATGGTCGCGAAGATTGGATCCAGGTGCGCGACCGGTGCCGGCTCCCCGCCGATCATCAGGCAGTAGCCGCGCTCCAGCCCGAACACGCCCCCGCTGGTCCCGCAGTCGACCAGGTGGATGCCCGCCGCCTGCAGCTCCGCCGCCCTCCTGATGTCGTCGCGGTAGTAGGAGTTGCCCCCGTCGATGATGATGTCCCCGCGGGCCATGAACTGGGCCAGCTCCCGGATGGTGGAGTCGGTCACATCGCCGGCCGGCACCATCACCCAGGCGCACCGGGGCGCCTCCAGCTTCTCCACGAACTCCTTCATCGAAGCGGCGCCAGTCGCCCCCTCGGACACCAGGTCGGCCACCGCCTCCTGGTTGACGTCGTAGACGACGCAACTGTGACCGTCGCGGATCAGGCGGCGCACCAGATTGGCCCCCATCCTGCCTAGTCCCACCATCCCCAACTGCATTGGCCTCGAACTGGTCACGGCTTCCTCCTCGTAGCTCTTCGGGATGTGCTCTGGCCGCCGGCTGGCGATGGCAGCCAGGGCTCGTGCCAGGCCGGATGCCCGCGGACCAGCCCGGCCGCCTCGGACGGCCCCCAGGTCCCCTGCCGGTAGGGCAGGACCGGCCCCGGTGAATCCAGTAGCGGCTGCACTATTCGCCAGGTCTCCTCCACAGTGTCCTCCCTGGTGAAGAGCCGGTGGTCCCCTCGAAGTGCGTCGTCGATGAGCCGCTCGTAGGGCTCGGCTGGCCGGCCCAGCTCGGCGGCGAATGAGAGGTCCAGGTGGACCGGTTGAGAGGACCGTCCCTCGCTCCCCTTCGAGTTCAGGACCAGGCACAGACCGGGCTGGGGATCGATACGGAGGATCACCTGGTTGGCCTCGGCCCGAGCGCTCCTGCCCAGAAATGCCAGGTGGGGCGGGTGCCGGAAGACGACCCTGACCTCCGTCACCCGCTCAGCCATGGCCTTGCCCGCTCTGATGAAGAAGGGAACCCCGGCCCAGCGCCAGTTGTCTACGGCGAGCCGCAGCGCCACGTAGGTCTCGGTGGTGGAGCGCCGACCGACGCCCGCCACCTTGCGGTAGCCCTCGTACTGACCGCGCACGGAGTGCTCAGGCTCGAGCTCGGGCACCGCCCGGAAGACGTCGGTCTTCTTGTTGCGCAGGTCGTCCGCGTCCGCACCCGCCGGCGGCTCCATCGCCGCCAGCGCCATCACCTGGAGCAGATGGTTCTGAACCACGTCTCGAAGTGCGCCCACGGCATCGTAGAAGCTGCCACGGTCCTCCACGCCGAAATCCTCGGCCATGGAGATCTGCACCGCCGAGATGTGCTCGCGATTCCAGACCGGCTCCAGGATGTCATTGGCGAACCGCAGGAACTGCAGGTCCATGACCGGTTCCTTGCCGAGAAAGTGGTCGATGCGCAGGATCTGGTCCTCGTCCAGGACCTCCCGCAACTGGCCGTTCAGCTTGCGGGCCGATTGGATGTCGTAACCGAACGGCTTCTCCACCATCACGCGCGCCCCGTCGGTGAGGCCCGCAGCCGCCAGCTGTTTCACCACGGTGCCGAACAAAGAGGGTGGGATCTCCAGGTAGAAGAGCGGGCGCTGGACTCCCGAGAGCGCCTGCTTCAGCGCCCCGTAGGTGCGCTGGTCCTCGAAGTTCCCTCTCACGTAGCGGAGGCGTTGAGCCAGCCTGGTGAACACTCGCTTGGAGAAGCGCGGCTCCAGCCCTTCGATGGCCGCGCGCGCCTGAGCGCGCAGGTGCTCGTCGGTCCAGTCGTCCATCGCAACCCCGACCACCGGACAGGTGAGCCGTCCGCGCCGCTCCAGGCGGTAGAGGGCGTGAAAGGTCATCTTGCGAGCCAGATCACCGCTGATTCCGAAGATGACCAGAGCCCCGGTCGCCTCGGAATCCTTGCTGGTCACCTCTTGGAGTCTAAGCACCCAGCCGGGCGGATGCCCGCGCTGCCGACCCTGGGCGAGCTTCCCGGAGGACGCCGAAGGGAGCGGTCGCTCTCAGCCAGGACGGAAGGCAGCCACCGATGGCCAAGCCACCATCTCTCAAGGTCGGCTCCCGCTGGCTTCTCGATCGGCGGAGTGCGGCTCCCGGCCCAGTTGCAGGTCAGCGAACACAAACTCGCCCCGCTCCACCACCGGGCCCGGCACGACCGCCAGCGGATCGGAGAAGTCGGGCGAGTCCCAAACCAGAGTGTGGAACTCGCCCGACTCCCCGCATGGGTCCACACTAAGAGGAAGCTCAGCCAGCAGGCTGGCATCGAATCGCCGGCCGGCGAAATGGCCGGGTAGCCGGCGCTGATCCACGCAGGTGAGGATCGCCCGGATTCCCAGGCCGATCTGGGCCTGGGCCACCTCCGAGGTTGCTCTCCCGAAGATGGGAAAGATCGCCTTCAGTCCGAGTCTCGCCAGCTGGGTCTCGCGGTACTCCCTGACATCCCGCAGAGAGATGTCCCCGAAGGCCACCGCCTCCACACCTTCTGCCGCCGCCTGACTCAGAGCCGCACCCATGAGCTGCTCATAGGCCCGGTTGGAGCAGGGATCCGGGAGCGCCACCTCGAGCAGTGGCAGCCCCAGCCGGGCCGCCTGCTGGCGCACCAACTCGATCCGAGAACCGTGGATGGAGACCCGGGCGGCGGACTCGTTCACAGTGGTCAGGAGCCCGGCGAGCTGGGCGTCCTGGGACGCCAGCAGTTCATGCAGAGCCAGCGCACAGTCCTTGCCACCGCTCCAGCTCAGCAGGGTCCTCAAGGCGCGGCCCATCCGCGCCTATCTCCCGTATGGACAGTGCCGGCAACCGCATCCGCAGCACCTGTGGTTGGCCAGCAAACGAGCGGCCGTCAGCACCTGCAGACCGGAATCCGGGTCCCGGTAGGTATCGAGGCCGGAATGCATGGCGCGGCGGTGCAACTCCAGGATCTCCAGGTACCTCGGGTGCGACGGCGGCAGACGCAGCGGATGAGGGACGTCGAGCGGCCGAGCGGAAGTGCGAGCCACCTCGCGATCCTACCTGGCGGGCGAGGCGGCGCCGGATCAGCCGATCTGGATCGACCTCTTGGCCAGCCCGTGCCAGAAGCCCTCGATGACGGCGCGCCGGCTGGGCAGATCGGCCTCGCCGGCCCCGAGGGTGACGAACAGCGGCGCGAAGTGCTCCGTCCGAGGGTGGGCCAGGTCTCCCGCCGGTGCCCTCTGCTGGAAGTCCACCAGAGCGTCGACGTCGAGGGCGTCCAGGGCCTCGCGTCCCCACTGGTCGAACTCCTCCGACCAGGCCGGGGGGCGAGAATCAGGCTCGGGGGCCTCCATCAGGGCGTGCAGGTTGTGGGTGAAGAATCCGCTGCCGACGATGAGGACCCCCTCGTCCCGCAGCGGGGCCAGCCGCCTGCCCATGGCCATCAACGACTCCGGGTCCAGCGTTGGCATGGACAGCTGCAGGACCGGGATGTCGGCGGCGGGGTACATCTCCACCAGCGGCACGTAGGCGCCGTGGTCCAGGCCGCGCTCCCCGGCCTCCCGGACCGGGCGGCCTGGGTCCGACAGCAGCTCGCGCACCCGCTCCGCCAGCCCGGGCGCGGTGGGCGCCCGGTAGGTCACCTGGTAGTAGCGCTGCGGGAAGCCCCAGAAGTCATAGACCAGGGGTACCCGCCTGGTGGCGGACACCGTCAGCGGCGCCTCCTCCCAGTGGGCCGAGACCATCAGGATCGCTGCCGGCCGGGCCAGCGCCGTTGACCAGTTGGCCAGCTGACCCTTCCAGAGCTGGTCGTCGGCCAGGGTGGGAGCGCCATGACTCAGGTAGAGGACCGGCATCCTGCCAGCCGGGGTCGCCGCCGGGTTGGTGACGGTCATCACATGCTCCTGCGATTCGGGCTGGGAGCTTGGGCCAGTCCCATCATCGCAATGATATCCCTTTGCATGCGCAAGCAATCACGCAGGAAGTCCCCCTCGCGCCGCCCTTGGCCGGCCCGTCCAGCCGGGCGGCCCAACCTGGCCGCCAATGGGCCGGCGCAGACCCCAGGGTCGGGGCGAGAACCAGTTGCTCAGAAGACGTGCTGTGGATAGCCCTGATGAACTTGCAGGCGGGACCGCTACCCGAGATCTCCTGGGCTCGCCAAACATGGCCAGCCAAAGTGGGTCAGTCAACGGCTGCCATGAGCCACTGGGACCTCACCAGTGGGTACCGTGGAGGGCCGCTTGCCGGAGGTCACCAGGTGGCAACGGTAAACTGAGATCAGAGAGCCGACGGCTCTGGTCCGTCGCACCAGCATCACGGCAGGTCATCGCCGGCTCCGCAAGCGGGCGCCGCGCTGCAGCCCCGAGAGGAACTCACGTTGCACCATCCGGCGCGGAGGCCCCATGGCACCGTCACGCGACACCGCCACCTTGTCTGAAAGCTCCCTGGTGCTCGAAGAGGCGAGCAAGCGCCGCACCTTCGCGATCATCAGCCATCCAGATGCCGGCAAGACCACCCTCACCGAGAAGTTCCTGCTGTACTCCGGAGCGGTGCAGGAGGCCGGGGCGGTGAAGGCCCGGGAGGGCAGGCGTCGAGCGACCTCCGACTGGATGGCCATGGAGCAGCAGCGCGGCATCTCCATCACCTCCACCGCGATTCAGTTCCGCTATTTGGACCATGTCCTGAACCTGCTTGACACCCCGGGCCACCGCGACTTCTCCGAGGACACCTACCGCGTCCTGGCCGCCGCCGACGCGGCGGTCATGGTCCTCGACGTCGCCAAGGGCATCGAAGCCCAGACTCTGAAGCTCTTCGAGGTTTGCCGGGCGCGGCGGCTGCCCATCATCACCTTCCTGAACAAGCTCGACCGTCCCGGGCGTCCTCCCCTGGAGCTGCTGGATGAGATCCAAGCGCAGATCGGGCTCAGGCCCACTCCTGTCACCTGGCCGGTGGGCATCCCCGGGGACTTCCGCGGCGTGATCGACCGCCGAAGTGGTCAGTTCGTGCGCTTCACCAGGACCACCAGGGGCAGCACCGTGGCTCCGGAGGAGCTGTTGTCCGCCGATCAGGCGGCCCGCGAGGAGCCCCAGGCATGGCCGCTGGCGAAGGACGAGGTCGACCTGCTGACCGCGGTCGGATCCAGCCTCGACCTGCCCTCGTTTCTGGCGGGAGACTCAAGCCCGGTGTTCGTGGGGTCGGCGCTCACCAACTTCGGAGTCCACCACCTGCTCCAAGCGCTGGTGGGGCTGGCGCCGCCACCCTCACCCCGCCCGGACACCACCGGCGCACCCCGCCCGCTCCAGGCGCCCTTCTCAGGGTTCGTGTTCAAGATCCAGGCGAATATGGACCGCGCCCACCGGGACCACGTGGCCTTCGTACGGGTCTGCTCGGGCCGGTTCGAGCGCGGCGAGACCGTGATCCATCAGCCCAGCGGCCGCCCCTTTTCCACCAAGTACGCGGCCTCGATGTTCGGGGCTGACCGCAATACCGTGGACGAGGCCTACCCGGGCGACGTGGTGGGTCTGGTCAACGCCACCGAGTTGAGGATCGGCGACACCCTCTACGCGGCTGAACCGGTCACCTACCCGGCCATTCCGACCTTCGCACCCGAGCTCTTCGCCACCGCCAGGCCCCAGGACACCTCCCGTTACAAGCAGTTCCGCAAGGGCCTCTCCCAGCTGGAGCAGGAGGGAGTGGTGCAGGTGCTGCACGACCCCGAGGGCGACCCCGCACCGATCCTGGCGGCGGTCGGCGAGATGCAGTTTGAGGTGCTCTCGCACCGGCTGAGCTCGGAGTACGGAGCCCCGGTTCGCCTCACTCTCACCCCTCATCGGCTCGCCCGCAGGACGGACGCCGGCACCGCTCTGGCCCTGCGGTCAACCCGAGGGGTGAAGGTCCTGCGCCGCACCGACGGCACCCTGCTGGCGGCCTTTGAAAGCCCGTTCTGGCTCGACCACCTGCACGGTGAGCACCCCGAATGGGTTCTTGACTCCATCCTGACCGATTGACCGTATCGTTGAGGGCAACACCGTGAGCACCCAGAGCCAGGTCCCCGATCCCGACACCACCCGAGAGGGCCGGACATCGCCGGACGCCACCCCGTCGACGGCGCTGCTCCTCGACCTCTACGAGCTGACCATGGCGGACTCGTATCTACTCGAGGGCATGGCCGACGACCCCGCCACCTTCAGCCTGTTCGCGCGCTCTCTGCCACCTGGGTGGGGATACCTGGTCGCGGCTGGCCTGGACGACTGCCTCACCTGGCTCGAGCGGCTGCGCTTCTCGGCCGCCGATCTGGCTGCGGTTGGCCGCCTTGGAGACTTCTCGCCGGCCTTCCTGGACTGGTTGGGACAGCTGAGGTTCCAGGGTCGGGTGCGGGCGGTCCCGGAGGGGACCATCGTCTTCCCGGGGGAGCCGATACTTGAGCTGGACGGCCCCTTGGGGATCGCGCAGCTGGCTGAGACCTACCTGCTCAACCAGGTGACGCTGCAGACCGGGCTCGCCACCGAGGCCGCACGCTGTCGGCATGCGGCGATGGGCCGACCGGTGGTGGACTTCGCCCTTCGGCGCGCCCCCGGGGTCGACGCCGGGATGAAGGTGTCCCGCTGCTCCCGCTTGGTCGGCCTGGCCGGCACCAGCAACGTGGCCGGGGCTGACCTCTATGGGCTTCCCGCCAGCGGCACCATGGCCCACTCGTTCGTGCAGGCGCATGACGACGAGCTGACCGCCTTCCGGCGCTTCGCCGCCGCCTTCCGGGAGAAGACCCTGCTCCTGGTTGACACCTACGACACTTCCCGAGGCCTGGACAACGCCATCCAGGTGGCGAAGGAGATGCGCCAGCAGGGGGTGGAGCTGCATGGGATCCGCATCGACTCCGGCGACCTCGCGGAGCTCTCCCGGATGGCCCGGCGGCGCTTGGACGAGGCTGGCTTCCCAAGCCTGATCATCTTCGTCAGCGGGGGCCTTGACGAGCACCGGATCCATCAGCTGCTGGCGCAGGAAAGCGCTCCCATCGACGGCTTCGGGGTGGGCACCACCCTGGGCGCGGCCGGCGGGGTGCCCACCCTGGAGACGGTGTACAAACTGGTACTCCATGGCGACCGCCCGGTGCGCAAGACGTCCACCGGCAAGGAGACCTGGCCTGGGGCCAAGCAGGTCCATCGCCGCTCCGACTGGTCTGGCGACCTCCTCTGCCTGGCGGCCGAGCGACCGCCGGAGCCCGGGGCACACCCGCTGGTGGAGGCGGTCATGGCGGGAGGGCGCCGGACCAAGGCCGGCCGCCGAACCCTGAGCGCGGCCCACCTGCACTTCGAGGGCCAGTGGGATCAGCTACCGCCGGACCTGAAGCGGCTGCAGGCGCCGCCGCCCTACCCGGTGACGCCGAGCGCCGACCTGAAGCGCCTGACCGAGGTGGTGGACCTGACTCTGGCAGCGGCCGCTCCCTGATCACCAGCTGCCCGCAGACAGGGCCGCGCCCGTCTGCGATTCCCGTCAGCGGCGCAAGGTCGACACGGCTTCCAGCAGACGGTCCACGTCGCGGTGATCGTTGTAGTGAACCAGCCCCGCTCGCACCGCCCCATCGGCCGGCCGCAGCCCCAGCGCCCCCACCAGCTCCCAGGCATAGTTGTCGCCGCTCCACACATTGATCCGGCGCCCAGCAAGGATCTCCGCAACCTGGTCAGGGCTGTGGCCGAGAACCTGAAAGTAGGCGGTGGGCGCTCGGCGGGAGGAGTGGCCATGGAGAGTGACGTGGTCCATCTCTTCCAGCCCGTCCAGCATGACCTGGAATAGCCGCCGCTCATAGCTCTCCACGGCCGCCATCGACCGCAGCAGGCGCTCGCGGCGCGAGCCCGTAGACTGCGGCACCGCTCCGGCCAGATGGTCCACCGCCGCCGTCACTCCGGCCAGATTAGCCAGGGCCGGCGTCCCCAGCTCGAATCGCTCGGGGACGAGATCGCTGGACGGAATCAGCTTGTCCGGCTCCAAGGTCTCCAGCAGGGCTGGCTCGGCCACCAGCGCCCCGACGTGCGGTCCGCACCACTTGTAGGCGGAGGTGACATAGAAGTCCGCGCCCAACGAGGCTATGTCCACTCCGAAGTGGGGGGTGCTGTGCACCCCGTCCACGTAGGTGAGAGCACCGACGGCATGGGCGAGTTGGGAGATGCGACCCACCTCAGGTCGGGTCCCCAGGACATTGCTGGCCGCGGTCACGGCGACGACCCTGGTGCGCTCCCCAACCAGCTCGCGGTACTGCTCCCACGGCAGCTCGCCGGTCACGGGATCCACCCGGGCCCAGCGGACCACCGCTCCGGCCGCAGCCGCGGCCTGGATCCAGGGTCGGACGTCGGCATCGTGGTCAAGCTGGGACACCACCACCTCGTCGCCGGGGCGCCAGGTCTTGCGCAGAGCACCCGCCACTCTGTAGGTGAGAGTGGTCATGTTGGGTCCCAGCACCACTCCCTGAGGAACCCCGCCAACCAGGTCGGCGATGGCGCGCCGACACTCGCTCACGATCTCGTCGCTGCGGTGGCTGGCGGGGAAGAAGCCCCGGGTGTTGCTGAGGCCCCCCCGGTAGGCCCCGGCGATAGCGTCTATCACCGGACTCGGGGTCTGGGTCCCGGCAGCCCCGTCCAGATACGAGTAGCCGTCGCCCAGGGCCGGAAAATCGGCGCGGATGCGCTCTACGTCCAGGTCGATCCGCTGGTCGTCTCGATCCACGTGCAGCTCCACTTTGGCAACCCTCAGCCCGGTCCGCGCCTCCTCGGCGACGCCACGTCAGCGGACCAACCTCAGAGCAGCGGCCCGGTCGCGCAACCTGTGGTCCGCCGTCACCGATCTTACCGGCCGGACGCGGGCCCGCCGGGATTGGAGCGCACGCAGCTCCTGTTGTAAGCAAAGCTGGAGAGTCGACGCGCCAGCCGGCGCGGTAGGCAGCGCAGGCCGGCCCGCGAGCGGACGATCAGCTCGCTCCTGACCCCGTCCTGGCCCTGGGTGAATCACGGCTCTCTCCGAATCACCACCCGCCGGTAGACCTCACGCACGGCGGTGGACCACTCCTCAGTGCAAAGCCCAGAGCAGCGGGAAGATCCCTGGGTCCACAACCGGCGCCTCCGCGGGGACCTCGCCGCTCACGCCGCTTCAGCCCCCGCAACCCGGGTTTGGGGCGCAGGGGCTGAGCGCAGCCCATAGAGGCGCTCCGGAAAGCTGATCACCACCGAAAGCAAGTCCCGGACGTGGTCGGACTCCCAGGAGCGAGAGCTGTCCTCGTCCTCACCGGTCACCTCGTACCGCATACCGCGCCCACCCTCGGGTTGGCCGGCACTGGCCGACAGCGCGCTCAACTGCTCATTATGTGGGTGATCCGCCAGAGTAGAGCTGAGTCCAACAGGCTTCAGCTCCACCATTGGAAGGAGGTATCACCTTGGCGTGGGTTCCTTGTCTGACACGTACGTTCGATGAGTCACACTTGGTGCGG